>REDO01000106.1 GCA_007693435.1 Salinarimonadaceae bacterium
TGTCGAAGGGCTTGTCCATGGCGATGAACCATTGCGGCGTGTTGCGGAAGATGACGGGCTTCTTCGAGCGCCAGGAATGGGGATATTGATGCTTGAGGCGCGCGCGCGCGACGAGCGCGTCAGCGCCGATCAGCGCCTTGATGACCGCCTCGTTGGCGTCGCCTTTCTCGCCCTTGTCGGTGATGACGCGACGGCCTTCGAAGCCCGGCGCCTGTGCCGTGTAGAAACCGTCGTCGTCGACGGTGAAGGGGATCGCTGTATCGACGCCCGCATGGCGGGCCTGCTGCATCCAGATCTCGAAATCCTCGCGGCCGTGGCCGGGCGCGGTGTGCACGAAGCCCGTGCCAGCCTCGTCGGTGACGTGATCGCCATCGAACAGCGGCACCGCGAAATCGTAGCCGAGCTCGTGGAGCGGATGAACGCAGGTCAGTCCGCGCAGCTCCTGTGAAGCAACGTCCCGGACTTCGCGCAGGGAAATCTTCGCCGACCGCGCCACCTCGTCGGCGAGCCTCTTGGCCAGAAGATACTTCTCGCCGACCTTCGGCCCGAAATCGCGCTCGTTCGCCGTGACCTCGTAGAGACCGTAAGCCACCTTGCTCGAATAGGAGATCGCTCGGTTGCCGGGGATCGTCCAGGGCGTCGTCGTCCAGATGACGACGAAAGCGGTGAGCAGATCCGACATGGTCGCGCCTTCGCGCAAGGCGGATTTCACCGGAAACTTCACCCAGACCATGTCGCTCTGGTAGTCGTGATACTCGATCTCGGCTTCCGCCAGCGCGGTCTTCTCGACGACGGACCACATCACGGGCTTGGAGCCGCGATAGAGCAGGCCGTTATCCTTGAACTTCATGATTTCGCGGGCGATCTGGGCCTCGGCGTGGAAGGCCATGGTCGAGTAGGGGCGCTCCCAGTCGCCCTCGACGCCCAGCCGACGGAACTCCTCGCGCTGGATCGCGAGCCACTTCTCCGCATAGGCGCGGCATTCGGCGCGGAAGGCGTTGATCGCCTCGCCGGAGGAGAGGTCGGGCTTGGCCCTGCCCTTGGCGCGATACTCCTCCTCGATCTTCCATTCGATCGGCAGGCCGTGGCAGTCCCAGCCGGGCACATAGGCCGCGTCGGAGCCTTGCATCTGCTGCGAGCGCACCACGAGATCCTTGAGGATCTTGTTGAGCGCGTGGCCGATATGGATGGCGCCGTTGGCGTAGGGGGGGCCGTCATGCAGCACGAAGCGGGCGCGCCCTGCGGCGCTTTCGCGCAGGCGCTCATAGAGCCCGATCTCCTTCCAGCGGGCGATGATCTCGGGCTCGCGCCTGGGCAGCCCCGCGCGCATCGGGAATTCCGTCTGCGGCAGGAACAGGGTGGCGGAATAATCGGGGGCGTCGGTCGGCTTCTTCTCGGACATCTGGATCAACCGGTCAGGCTCCGTTCGCGGAACGGAAGCGGGAGAGGGCTTTGAGGCGGGTGCAGCGCGAAAAACCCGGCCCCTCGCGACCGCATGCGATCAGGCGAGGGCCGGGCCGATAATTCGCAGCGCTTGAGCGCGATGGCGGCCGGGCGACGTCATAAGCGCGCTTTTAGCAAGGTCGCGCGCGGGAATAAAGCGCCGGCGCGTTTTAGAGCACGCTTTCGCCACGATGCAGCCGCGAAGGCTTCGGATCGTCGCTGTTCCGGTCCACGCGGCGCGACGCAAGGGAACTATTTGACGCGTCATCGCTTCTATTCCTCAGAAACAGCCCCCTCCCAAGGAACGCACACCAATGAAACGCCTTACACAGCTTCTGGCCGGAACGGCGATACCTCTGCTTCTTGCGGTCCCGCCGCTGCAGGCCGCTCCGGCGGCTGCGCCGTCGCCCAT
This sequence comes from Salinarimonadaceae bacterium, assembly GCA_007693435.1. GTDB lineage: Bacteria > Pseudomonadota > Alphaproteobacteria > Rhizobiales > Beijerinckiaceae > Saliniramus. The sequence continues at coordinate 1,856 of REDO01000106.1, forward strand.
CATCCTCGCTCAATCCAGTGACGTGACCGTGCGCGTGCGCGCGTCCGATGGCGTCATACTCGATTGCGAGGGCGAAGATGCGGACGAGGAGGAATGCGCAGATTTCGACGCGGATGCGCCTGCGCCGACCGTAGATGAGCCCGCGCCCGAGCCGGACGCTACCCCGGAGCCGGAGGCCACGCCGACTCCGCCAGTCGCTGGCGAGGGTGAACGCGCGCGCGAGGAACGTCGCGAGCAGCGCCGCCGCGGCGACCCCGCGCAGGATGCGGCGCCTGCACAAGAAGCTGCGCCCACCCCGCCGACCGCGAGCGACCGCGAGCGCGCGCGACAGCAGGGCCGCGAAGAGATACGTCGGGAACAACGTGAGGAGCGCCGTCGCGACGGAACTGCTCAGGATGCCCCCGCGCAGGATGCGCCGACTGCGGAACAGCCGGTGACCGAGCCGGCGGCGCCCCCGCCGACCGCCGAGGAGCCGCGAGTCAGGGAGCGGCCGGTGGTCCAGGAGCCCGCTCGCGAACCAACGACCGAAACGGCGCCCACTGCCGAAACCGCACCGGTCTCTCCGCGCCGTGAGCGGGTCCGCGACGGCGATCGCAATGAGCGAATCCGCCCGCGTGACCGCGACGCGGCCCGGGACGACGCGACGCAGGAGCCCACTGCCGGGACGACGACCATTCAAGAGCCCGCCGCGACCTCGGCGCAGGAGGTCGAAAGGGAGCCCGAAGGCATTCAGGACGTACGCGAGGGCCGTCGTCAGCGCGTTCAGGACGGCGTCACGGTGATCGAGGAGCCGGGTTCGCGCATCATCCTGCAGCTGGGCGACAACCTGATCATCCGGCAGGACCAGAGCGAGAACGTACGCCGCTCCTATCGTGACGTGCGCCGCGAGCGCCGTGGCGAGATCGAGGCGCTGGTCGCGCCCCGCACCGACGGAACGGCGATCATCACCGAGGTGGACGAGGGCGGGAACCTCCTGCGCCGCATCCGCCGCGACGCGGACGGACGCGAGACGGTGCTCATCGACAACCGTCGGGAAATCCGCGGCGAGCGCGACGCCCGCCGGGGCGATCGCAGGGGAGATCGTCGCGACGCCCGCCGCGACGACCGACGTGACCCCGCCGGCTTCGCCCCGTATTTCGGTCTGCGTATCGACATCGCGCCGCCCGAAACGCGCCTCCCGCGCGAGCGCTACATCGTGGAGTACGGTCGTGTCCGCCGCGGCGAGATCATCGAGGCGTTCGAATCGCGGCCCGTTGCGGACATGAGAGGCGGCTACGCGCTGGACGAGGTGCTCTATAGCCCGGACCTGCGCGACTACATGGTCCGGGTCGATCTCGACACCGTGACATTCGACACGGGCTCGTGGTCGCTGACGCGCGCCCAGGTCGATCAGCTCGAGGAGCTGGCCGAGGCCATGAACGCGATCATCGACCGCTCGCCTAACGAGATATTCCTCGTCGAGGGCCACACCGACGCCGTCGGCCGCGCGATCGACAACCTCTCGCTGTCGGATCGCCGGGCGGAAACCGTCGCCTGGGTGCTGACGGAGTATTTCGACGTGCCGCCGGAGAACCTCGTGACCCAAGGGTACGGCGAGGAATTCCTCAAGATCGATACGCAGGCCGCGGAGCGTCAAAACCGCCGCGTGGCGGTGCGCCGGATCACGCCGCTTCTGGCGATGACGCCGTAATGCGATCAAGGATGGCGATCTGATTCATTTGCTTCGTTCGTTTCAGATCGCCATCCGACGCCTGCGGAGACGGAATGGCTCCGACCGATCACGTCGCTCGCGTCAATATCGGTTTCCCGATCACTTTTTCGCCTTGCGCCCCCTCATGCTCGCTGTTGCGACGGCGCGTTCTATGCGGTCGCGGGATCCCTCCAAGAGACGATCCTCTTCTTCGCGGTCGGAACCGCCGCTTGACCAGAAGGACGTTCTGTATCGCGTCGAATTTCGAGGTCCTTGCGCTATGATCCAAAAATCTGCGCTTTGACATGACCTTTGCAGCAGGCGCCGCCGGCGCTGCGCGAATGGAGCGCCTCGCGCGCCAAAGCCCCGCCACCGCGGCTGCGATGACGGGGCTCGGGCCGACGTGGATTTACGCTCGCGCGTCAAGCCGCCCGGATATCGCCGAGGAACTGTTCGACTTCGTTGCTCAGTGACGACGCCTGCTGCGACAGCGCGTCCACTGAAGACAGCATCTTCGAGGCGGCCTGCCCGGTCTCCCGCGCGGCTTCGTTCACGCCGGCGATGTGATTGGCGACCTCTCCGGTGCCCGCCGCAGCCTGCTGCACGTTGGCGTTGATCTCGTGCGTGGCGCTCGCCTGCTGCTGGATCGAAGCGGATATCGCGGTGGCCGTCAGGTTGACCTCGCCGACAGCGCCTGCGATTCCGCCGATGACGGCGACCGCCTCCTGGGTCGCGTTCTGGATCGCCGTGATCTGGCCGGCGATGTCCTCGGTGGCGCGCTGGGTCTGGCTTGCGAGATTCTTCACCTCCGACGCGACGACGGCGAAACCCTTACCGGCGTCGCCGGCCCGGGCCGCCTCGATCGTGGCGTTGAGCGCCAGCAGGTTGGTCTGTTCGGCGATGGCCTGGATCAGCGATATCACGTCGCCGACCTTCTGCGCCGAAGCCGAAAGACCCTGCATCGTGGCTTCCGCCCGCGTGACCTCGACCACTGCGCGCTCGGTAGAGCCGCTGGAATTCTCCACCTGGCGCCCGATCTCGCCGATCGATGCGGTGAGTTCCTCGGTCGCGGCGGCGACCGATTGCACATTGGTGCTGGCTTCCTCGGTCGCCGCGGCGACGCTGGCGGAGCGCTGCGCGCCGCGCTCGGCGAGTTGGGCCATGCCATGCGCCGATTCCTGCATCTGCTTGGCCGAATCGGAGAGGCCGCGAACGATCCCGGCGATCGTCCGCTCGAATCCGGCGATCGCCTGTTCGAGCTTGCGCCCCTTGTCCAGGCGGCTCTCCTGGTCACGCTCGTGACTGGAGCGCAGAGCCTCGCGCTCGGCGAGCCCGTCGCGGAAATACTGCACGCTGTCCGCCATGCGCCCGATCTCGTCGCCGCGCCCGAGGCAGGGCACGGCGAGATCGCTTTCGCCTCGTGTGAGCCGCGTCATCACGTCGCTGAGTTCGCCGAGCGGTCGTGAAACCCGTCCGACGAGGCTCCAGATCGTGAAGCCGACGCTCGCCACGAGCATCGCCAGCGCAGCGGCGACCAGCATCCCGGCGAAACGCACGTGATCCTGCGCCTGCGCGACGGCGACGGTGGTGCGCTCCGTCAGCGCAACGAAGAACTGATCGATCGGCGCCATGATCTCGGCTTTGTAGCGGTGGTATTGCTCCGAATGCATCAGTTGCGCCGCCAGCGCCATGTCGGGCTCGCCGCGCACCGTAAACTCGCCGCGAGCATCCTCGAACAGACCCTTGACGGCGTTCATGGCCTGCGTCTCGAGCGCCACGAGCCCGTCCGAATTGTTCTGCGCCTGCGTCAGCAGGTCGAATTCCGCCTCGGTGAACCCGACTTCGCGCATCAGATCCTGCAGCGGGATCGTGCGGTCCGCAGGCCGCGGCTTGGCGTCGCCCGCAGCGACGAAATCCCAGTAGATGCGCCAGTATTCCTGCGGTCGCGGCTTCTCGCCGTTGCGGATGGCGAGCACATCCCAGTACTGCGCCTCGTAGCTCTCGTCGCCGGTCACGACATAAGTGCGCGCCAAACGGGTGAGATCGTCGGAGCTCTGTCGCAATTCGTCGGCGAGGAGATAGGACTGGTATCTCTGCTGGTGCGCCTCGTGCAGTTCGCCAGTGGCCGACATGTATAGATATGCGGCCCCGGCGATTGCGAAAATGGATAGAACCAGCGACGTGGTGATCAGGATAGTGAGGCGTTTGACTGTCATGCCCGTTTCCTTTGGCGCGCAAGGCCTACGATCGAAAAACTGTTCCCGCGACGGGGTCTAACGTAGAGGAACGCCGGCGCATGCGCGCAGGATCGAACCACAAACGTTATACAATTAGGAGTAATTGCTGTTCGTTAATTTATGCTTAGCCATCACAAGACTTCCATCGGATCTCGTGATGGGCTGACTTAAGGGAATTTCGAGGACGAGATGGGTGCCTGTCGGCGCTCGAGCCGCGCGGAATTCGGCGGCGGACGCCCCGATGCGGCGCGCGTGGCGCTCTAACGCGGGTTGACGGGCGCAACCTCGGGCTCGCGGGGCGGCGCGCCGCCGCGCAGGGGAAGCTCGGGCATCCGCAGGATGCAGACGAGCGCACAGCCGAGAGCGGCGGTGGCGGCGGCGAAAGCCCACCCGAAGGCTCGCGCGGCGCGGTCCGGATCGAACTCCAACTGACCCGCGCGAAGGGCGCGGATCATTTCGGGGTCTCCCCCGGCAAGACCGCCGAACACGATGGCGCCGAGAGCCGCCACCATCAGAGCGCCGCCGAGCTGCCGGAAAAAGCCCATCGCGCCCGTCGCCGTGCCCACGTGATGTGGCTCGACCGCGTTCTGGATCGTCACCGTCGTCAGCGGCAGGATCATGCCCAGCCCGAAGCTGATGAAGACGAGCAGCGCTTCGACCGCCCAGAAGGAGAGGTCTCCGGCGTAGAACGCGAGCAGGCCGGCGCCGATGGTGGCCGCCGCGAGACCGATCGTCGGGCCCCGCTTGTAATGCTTCACGCGTCCCATGAGCTGCCCGCAGAGCGACGCCCCCGCGACCGTGCCGACCATCAGCGGCAGGACGGCGAGGCCGGCGCTCGCCGCGCCCAATCCCCATACCGCATCGAAATAGATCGGCATGAAGATCGTCAGGCCGATACTCGCGCCCATTCCGAAGGCGGCGGCCAGCACGCCCAAACGCACGACCGGGTTGCCGAGGACGCCGAGCGGGACGAGCGGCTCACGGGCGGTGACGAGGCGAAGCGCAAAGGCGCCCCAGAGCGCGATCGAGAACCCGATCAGCCCAACGATCTCCAAAGACGCCCAGCGGTAGAGGTTTCCGCCCCAGCTGAGCGCGAGGAGCAGCACGACCGTCGCGGCGACCATGAGCGCCGCGCCGAGAATGTCGAGCCGGTGGGGCCGCTCGTAGCGCGGCAGCCGCGCCAGCGTCGTATAGGCCAGCCACAGGGCCAGCGCCCCGAGCGGGAGGTTCGCCCAGAAGATCACGGACCAGTGCAGGAACTGCGTCACCGCGCCGCCGACCGAAGGGCCGACCACGCTCGCCGCGAGATAGACGCCGGCGATATAGACCGCATACTTCGCCCGCTCCCGGGGAGAGACGATGTCGGCGACGATCGTCTGGCCGAGCGAGATCAGGCCCCCGCCGCCCAGCCCCTGGACGGCGCGCGCGACGATCAGCCAGATCATGTTCTGCGCCAGCGCGCAGGCGAGCGAGCCGACGATGAAGGTCGAGACCGCGACGATGAGTGCGAAGCGCCTGCCGTGGATGTCGCTGAACTTGCCGTAGAGCGGCGTCACCGCCGTCGCCGCGATCAGATAGGCGGTCACCACCCAGGGGATCTTGCCCGCGTCGCCGAGCTCGCGCCCGATCGTAGGCAGCGCCGTCGCGATGATGGTCTGGTCGAGCGCGCCGAGGAACATGGCGAGCACGATGCCGGCCATGATCGCGCGGATCTCCCGCTCGCTCAGTTTCGGTTTCTGCGCGTCCTCGCCGGGCTTCATCGTCTCGTGGCGCCTCCGGCCGCCTCTCTAGCGCGCCCGTCGCGTCCGCGCCTCAAGCGTTTGCGCAAGGCGAGATCGCGTCCGGCGGCGTTCACGCGCTTTCGAGGATCGAGCGAGGCCCGCACGGCGCCGCCAGCATGCTGCGCGCCAGGGCGCTGTCGGAATTCATGCGCGCGATCAACGCCTCGACGCTCTCGAAACGCTCCTCGCCCCTGATCCAGCCGACGAATTCCACACCGACCTGCCGGCCGTAGAGATCGCCGGAGAAATCGAACAGGAATGTCTCGAGCAGCGGCGCGCCGTTGTCGAAGGTCGGACGGCGCCCGAAACTCGCCACGCCGTCGCGGATCGCGCCGTCGACCTGCATGCGAACGGCGTAGATCCCGTGACGCAGACCGCAGCCGTCGGGCAGACGCATGTTGGCGGTGGGATAGCCGAGATCGCGCCCGCGTCTGGCGCCGTGGCGGATATCGCCGAGCGCGAACCAGCGATAGCCGAGAAGCGCATTGGCGCGCGCCACGTCGCCCTCCGCGAGCGCAGTCCGGATCGCGCTCGAGGAGATCGCTCCTCCGGTTTCTTCGACGACGGGAACGACCGCGCAGGCGATGCCGTGCGCCTCGCAGAAGGTCCGCAGCGTTTCGGGCGTGCCCTCTCGTCCGCGTCCGAAATGGAAATCATGGCCTATCACGACGCCGGAGGCGCCGATTTCGGCGCGAATGAAGCGCTCGAGAAAGTCGGCGGCGCTCGTGGCGGCCAGCGGCGCGTCGAAACGCCGGACGATCGCCCCGTCGAGGCCGAGGCTCGCGAACACGGCCATCTTCTCGCGCATGGGCGTGATGCGGAAGAAGGGTTTGTCCGGCGCGAAGAAGGCGCGAGGATGCGGGCTGAAAGTCAGCACCCCGCAGGCGACGCCCCGTTCGTTGGCCATGTCGCGGGCGTGCGCGATCAATGCCTGATGGCCGCGATGGACGCCGTCGAAATTGCCGATGGCGATCACGGCCCGCTCCAGCGGCGGGGCGATCGGGTCGTCTTCGCGCACGAGCATGAAGGCCCGCGGCGTCTCGCCTTTATGAGTCTCGTCGGAAATCGTCGCCTCCAGGATCGTCCCGCCGCGCACGGCCGGTTCTCAGGAATTGCGTCAGGCGCGTCGCGCGGTCAAGCGCGGGCGGCGCCGCGACGGAAAGCGGGTGGTTAACCTCTCGCCAACCGAACGCTGAAATCGCGCACCCGGTTAACCGGTTTGCAAGGGGCTACGCGTTAAGGCTGTGCATGCGGGAGGTCCGCTGGCGACCCTCCATCACATGAGCGCGGCGTTGCGCCCGGGGGACGGGCGACGCCTTGGACAAAGCGGAGCTTGGGACATGGGCCTCGACCTAAAGATGCCGATTCTTGTCGTCGACGACTATCAGACGATGGTGCGCATCATACGCAACCTCCTGAAGCAATTGGGTTTCGAAGACGTCGACGACGCCAATGACGGCACCGCGGCGCTCGCCAAGCTGAAGGACAAGAAATACGGCCTCGTGATCTCCGACTGGAACATGGAGCCGATGACGGGATACGAACTCCTGCGGCATGTACGCGCGGACGAGAACCTGCGCGTGACGCCCTTCATCATGGTCACGGCCGAGTCGAAGACCGAGAACGTGATCGCGGCCAAGAAGGCCGGCGTCAACAACTACATCGTCAAGCCCTTCAATGCGCAGACGCTGAAGTCGAAGATCGAGGCGGTCTGCGGCGCCTGACGAACACGCTCCGGATGAGGGGCGTCGGCAGGCGCGCCCGCTTCCGGCGTGGCGGCGTGCGCAATCATAAGTTATCGGGACTGGAGGGCCAGAAGCATGGCGAGCGCAAGCGCCCGCAAGACGCAGTCTCCGGAGCGTAGCCACGCGGATGCGGTGGTTGCGCCCGACGGGCAGGTCGAGACAGGGCAATCCGTCAACGGGCAGGTCGATATCGGCCAGATCGCGCAGGAGCTGACGCTCGTCGCCGATTACATCACCCGTCTGAAGAACGAGATCGGCGCATTGCGGGCGAACGAGCTCTATCGCTCGCGGCTCCCGGGAGCGCATGACGAGCTCGGCAATGTCGTTTCGGCCACGGCCACGGCGACCAACTCCATCATGGCCTCGGCCGAGGAGATCCTCGGCTACGACGACGACACGCTGGAAGCGTATCGCGAGCGCGTGCAGGGCAAGGTGATGGAGATCTTCGAGGCCTGCTCCTTCCAGGACATCACCGGCCAGCGCATCACCCGCGTGGTCGAGCACCTCAACCAGATCGAGAAGCGGTTGTCGCGCTTCGCCAGCGCGGTCAACGCCCGCGACACCGACGTCGCGCCAGACAAGGAAGACGCCGCCAAGCAGACCCGCAAGGACGTGCTGCTCCTGCACGGGCCGCAGGACGCCGGCGAGGGCGTCGCCCAGTCGGATATCGACGCGCTGTTCGACTGAACACATCCCAAAGGCCGCGACACGCATCCGGGATTGCGCGTCGCGCGCCGCCCGATAGGCGCGCCGGGCCTTGCCTCGGGCCGCGCGCCGGGCCAAACAGACCGGGTCCTCCGAAACGCCGCCGAGGAACCCGATGCCGCCGCAGAACGATACCGCCGCTCCCCCGCCAGTCGATCTCGCCGCGCTTCGTGCGGAGATCGACCGTCTCGATCTCGAGATGCATCACCGGCTGATGGAGCGCAGCGCGATCATCGAGCGCCTGATCTCCGTCAAGAAGACCTCGCAATCGGGCCAGGCTTTCCGCCCCGGCCGCGAGGCGTTGATGATGCGCGCCATCGCCGAGCGCCATCGGGGCCTTCTGCCGCTCGACACGGTGGAATCGATCTGGCGGGTCATCATCGGCACCTTCACCTATGTCCAGGCGCCCTACACGGTGCACGCGGATATATCCGGCGGCGACGGGCCGATGCGGGACTCCGCGCGCTTCCATTTCGGCTTCACCGTGCCCTACCAGCCTCATCCCGACGCCCGCGCCGTGATCGCGACGGTCGCGGCCTCGCGTGGCGATCTCGGGATCTTCCGGCTCGACCAGGGCGCCTCCGCCGGCGACTGGTGGAACGCCCTCGCCGCGCCCGGAGCGCCGCAGGTGATTGCGCGCCTGCCCTTCATCGAGCGCCCGGATCACCCCGCCGGCACGCCGGTCTTCGTGATTTCGAAGCCTCTCGACGATGCGGCCGTCCGCGACGAAGTGCTCTACGCCGCCCGCTTCGAGCGCTGGCGTCCGGAAGCCGCGCGGGAAATCGCGGCGGCGGGCGGCGAAATCGTATGCTCCTCTGGCGTCGCCGGGGGATTGACGCTGCTCTTCGCGGCGCCGGGGGCGCTCTCGCTGGAGGATGTGGTCGCGCGCCTGACGCAGGCGGGCGCAGCGCCCTCCGAGATCAACGAAGTCGGCAGCCACGCGGCGCGCTATCGCCGCGACGCCTGACCGGCAAGCGCGGAATCGAGCAGCCGCGCGACGTGGATCGCCTCGCGCCCGGAGCCGTCCTTGACTTGCGTCCGACAGGACGTTCCGTCCGCGACGAGGATGTCGCCCGCTTGCGCCGCGCGCGCGGCCGGCAGGAGCCCCGCCTCGCCCATGGCCATCGACATGTCGTAAGTCGCCGAATCGTATCCGAAGGCGCCCGCCATCCCGCAGCAGCCCGATTCGATCGTCTCGACCGCGAGCCCCGGAACGCGACCCAGTAGCCGCTCGACGGGCGCGAGCGCGCCGAAGCTCTTCTGATGGCAATGGCCGTGCAGCAGCGCCTTGCGCCCGCCCTGATCGGCGAGCGGCAACGCGACAAGCCCCGACTCCAGATCGGCCTCCAGCGCCTCCTCGAAGAGGAAGGCGGATTGCGCGAGGCGGCGCGTCTCCTCGCCGGGAAGCATGGCGAGGAATTCGTCGCGCATGGTGAGCAGGCAGGACGGCTCCAGCCCGACGACCCGCGCGCCCCGCTCAATGAAGGGCATGAGCGCCTCGCGGGTGCGTAGCGCCTCCGCCCGCGCCTCGTCGACGAGCCCGGCCGCGAGGAAGGTGCGCCCGCAGCAGAGCGGGCGGCGCCCGCTTGGAGCCGTCACGCGATGCAGGCGATAGCCCGACGCGCGCAGGACGCGCGTCGCGGCCGCGAGGTTTTCGCCCTCGAAATAGCGGTTGAAGGTGTCGGCGAACAGCACGAGGTCGCGCCCGTCCCCGATCACGTCGTCGGGAGAAGCCAAAGCCCCCTCCTCGCGCCAGGGCTCGCGCCAGACGGGCAGCGGGCGGCGGGCGGAAAGGCCGAGAATACGCTCGGACAGCGCCGCCAGACCCGGAACGCGGTCTCGCAGGTTGGCGAAGAAGCGCAGCCTGGCGGCGATTGGCGCCCAGCGCGGCATGAAGGCGACGAGCCGGTCCTTCACTGAAAGCCCCTGCGTCGCGTTGCGATGCGCCAGAACCTCGATCTTCATGCGCGCCATATCGACGCCGGTCGGGCATTCGCTGCGGCAGGCCTTGCAGGAGACGCAGAGCTCCATCGCAGCCTTCATGGCCGGCGAGGAGAGCGCGCCTTGCCCAAGCTGGCCGGTCATGGCGAGGCGCAGCGCGTTGGCGCGTCCGCGCGTCACGTGGGTCTCGCTCTGCGTGACGCGGAAGCTCGGGCACATGACGCCGCCGGCGCGCTTGCGGCATGTCCCGTTGTTGTTGCACATCTCGACCGCCCCGAGCAGGCCGCCCCATTGCGACCAGTCGAGCGCGGACTTCGCCGGCTCGCGCGCGGCGTATCCCTCCGGATAGCGCGTCAGCGCCCGCTCGTCGAAGCGCGGGGCGCGCACGATCTTGCCGGGATTGAGCAGGCCGTTCGGATCGAAGGCGTCCTTCACCGCCTCGAAGGCGCGCACGAGGCGGGAGCCGAACATCGCCTCGTGGAATTCCGAGCGCGAGATCCCGTCCCCGTGCTCGCCAGAATGCGAGCCCTCGAACCGCCGCACCTCCTCGAACACCTCCTCGGCGATGGCGCGCATGGCGCGAAGACCCGCATCGGTCTTCACATCGAGGATCGGGCGCACGTGCAGGCAGCCGACGGAAGCGTGGGCGTACCAAGTGCCGCGCGTCCCGTGCTTCTCGAAGATTGCGGTCACCCGGTCGGCGTATTCGGCGAGATGGACGAGCGGGACGGCGCAATCCTCGACGAAGGAGATCGGCTTGCCCTCCCCCTTCGCCGACATCAGGATGTTCAGGCAGGCCTCGCGCATCGCCCAGACGCGGCGCTGCGCCGCCGGCTCCACGACGGGAACGACGGCGCCGGGACGGCCGTGATCGGCCATGCAGGCGTCGAGACGGGCGAGGTCGCGCAGGAGCGCGGCGTGGTCGTCGCCGGAGAATTCGACGACGAGGAGGCATTGCGCGCCTTCGCCTGCGATTTCGCGCAAAGTCGCCGCGAAAGCCGGAATTTCGGCGCCGAGCGCCAGCACGTCGCGATCGACGAGTTCGACCGCGTCGGGCGCAAGCGCCACGAGGGCCTGCGTCGCGGCGAGCGCGGCGCGCAGATCCGGGAAGCCGCAAACGCCGATCACGCGATGCGCGGGGAGCGGCGCGAGCTTCAACGTGATCGCCCGCGAAAGCGCGAGCGTGCCCTCGGAGCCGACGAGCAGATGCGCCAGATTGGGGACGGGCGCGAGCAGGGCGTCGAGATTGTAGCCGCCGACGCGCCTTTGCACCTTCGGGAAGCGCGCCTCGATCTCGGCGCGCTCGACATGCGCCATGCCGACCAGCGAGGAGGCGAGGAGCCGCGCGGCGTCGGAGCCCGTCACGCCGCCGTCATCGCCGCCCATGAAGCCGAAGCGGAACGCCTCGCCGTGATGAAACAGGCCCTCCACGGCGACGACATTGTCGGCCATCTTGCCGTAGCGCAGCGAACGCGCGCCGCTCGCATTGTTGCCCGCCATGCCGCCGATCGTGCAGCGCGAGGCGGTCGAGGGCTCGACGGGGAAGAACAGACCGTCGGCTTTCAGGTGCGCGTTGAGACTTTCCAGCACATGCCCCGGCTCGACGCGTATCTCGCCCTTCCCGGGGTCGTAGTCGAGAACGCGGTCGAGATGGCGGGAGAAATCGACGACGAGGCCGGCGCCGAGGGGCTGCCCGTTCTGCGAGGTGCCGGCGCCGCGCGCCACCACGGCAACGCCCTCCTCGCGCGCGATCGCGAGGATCGCTTCGAGATCGGCGGCGGTCCTGGGAAAGACGACTCCCGCAGGCATGATCTGGTAGATCGAGGCGTCGGTGGCGTAGCGGCCGCGCGTGAAGGCGTCGAAGCGAGCCTCGCCCTCGATGGCGCGCGAGAGCTTGCGTTCGAGCCCGAGATTGCGGCTGACGGCGCGGGCGGCGGTCACGGCGATTTTTCCTTCCCGATGCGAGCGCTACTCCATAGCAGGTGCGGGATCCGAAGGCAGACCTATCGCCGCGACATGGGCGGGGGAGTCTTCGCGCTGATGAAGGACGTCTCGGCGCCGATCATGGTGGGCGGCCGCCACCGGGGCGGGCTCAGGCCGGGTCAGCCCAGGGACGATCGACAAGCTTCGCCTCGAAAGCGTCGATGGCGGCGGCCTTCTCCAGCGTCAGGCCGATATCGTCGAGGCCGTTGAGCAGGCAATGCTTGCGGAACTGATCGATCTCGAACTTGATCACGCCGCCGTCGGGGCCGCGGATTTCCTGCGATTCAAGATCGACCGTCAGCGTCGCGTTGGCGCCGCGCTCGGCGTCCTCGAACAGCTTCTCCAGCTCATCGGGCGAGACCACGATCGGCAGGATGCCGTTCTTGAAGCAGTTGTTGTAGAAGATGTCGGCGAAGCTCGTGGAGATCACGCAGCGGATTCCGAAATCCAGCAGCGCCCAGGGGGCGTGCTCGCGCGAGGAGCCGCAGCCGAAATTGTCGCCGGCGACCAGAATCTGCGCGTTGCGATAGGCCGGTTTGTTGAGCACGAAATCCGGGTTCTCGGTCCCGTCATCCGCGTAGCGCTGCTCCGCGAACAGCCCCGTGCCGAGACCGGTGCGCTTGATGGTCTTCAGATACTGCTTGGGGATGATCATATCGGTGTCGATATTGATCACCCGCAAGGGGGCGGCGACGCCGGTGAGAACCGTGAAAGCATACATATCTGAACCACTCGACCGGAAGGTGGGGACGCCTTGGGGCGCTCTCGACGAGAAGGCTTCTAGCAGAGCATCCCGGCTAGGAAAAGGCGAAGCCGCGCGCATATGAACCGGCGGCCTCGCCCGCCTGCGACCCCGTATCCGGCGCGGATGCGATTGCGGGGGCGCGCGCTCGCCGCTAATAGTGGCCTCATGCCGACGACCAACGCCACATTCTGGACGACGCTCGCCAATCCCGGCTTCTTCATGCGCTGGTCGGGGCTTCTCCTGCCGTGGTTCGCCGGCGCGACCGCGCTCGCCTTCGCGTTCGGGCTGTTCATGGCGTTCTTCACCGCGCCCGCCGATTACCAGCAGGGCGAGACCATCCGCATCATGTATGTCCACGTGCCCGCCGCCTGGCTGGCGCTGTTCCTCTACGCGATGATGAGCGCCTCGGCGATCGGCACGCTCGTTTGGCGTCATCCCCTCGCCGACGTGTCGCAAAAGGCGGCGGCGCCGATCGGGGCGGCCTTCACGCTGGTCTGCCTGATCACCGGCGCGTTGTGGGGCAAGCCGATGTGGGGGACATACTGGGTCTGGGACGCGCGCCTGACCTCGGTGCTCGTGCTGTTTCTCGTCTATGCCGGGATCATGGCCCTGTGGCGCGCCATCGACGACCCGGGCCGGGCGGCGCGGGCGGTGTCGATCCTGACGCTGGTGGGCGCGCTCAACCTGCCCATCGTGAAGTTCTCGGTCGACTGGTGGAACACGCTGCACCAGCCGGCCTCCGTGTTCCGGATGGACGGGCCGACGATCCATCCCACGATGCTCTATCCGCTGCTCGTCATGGCGCTCGCCTTCATGCTGCTGGCGCTGATGATGCACGCCTACGCCATGCGCACCGAACTGATGCGCCGGCGGGTGCGCACGCTGCAGATCCTCGAGGCCGAGCGGCTCGACCGCGCGGCGGCGGCTTGAGAGGGAGCGCCATGTTCGATCAATACGCGCCCTTCATCATCGGCTCATATGCGGCCTGTATCGCGATCATCGGCGGGCTCGCGCTCTACATGATCGCGGATCACCGGGCGCAGAAGAGAGCGCTTTCCGAAATCGAGGCGCGCTCGCCGCGCCGGGGCGGCGGCGCATGAGCGGGGATATGCGAGAAGCGGCCGCAGACGCGCCGGCGAAGCCGGGCCTGCGCTTCGTCTTCATTCTGCCGGTGGTGCTCTTCCTCGGGCTCGCCGGCGTCTTCTTCGCGCGCCTCTACGGGGACGATCCCTCGATGGTGCCCTCGGTGCTGATCAACCGCCCGGCGCCCGAATTCGCGCTCGCGCCGCTCGAAGGTCTGCGCGGACCCGACGGACCCGTGCCCGGCTTCGGCCGCGAGGAGTTGGTGCTCGCCGACGACGATCCGACCCGGGTGAGCGTCGTCAATGTCTGGGCCTCGTGGTGCGTGCCCTGTCGCGACGAGCACCCCGTGCTGATGCGGCTCGCGCAGGACGGCGAGGTGCAGGTCATGGGCATCAACTACAAGGACGCGACCGAGAACGCCCGGCGCTTTCTCGGCGCGCTCGGCAATCCCTTCGCGGCGGTCGGCGTCGACCCCAACGGGCGTTCGGCCATCGACTGGGGCGTTTACGGCGTGCCCGAAACCTTCATCGTGGATGCGCAGGGCGTCATTCGCCACAAGCATATCGGACAGATCACGCCCGCGCAGATTGCGGATTTCTTCGAGAAGGTCGAGGCGGCCAAAAGCCCGCTCTGACCCGCGCCAGCCTCAGCCGAGATTGAGCTCGCGGAAGAAGTCGTTGCCCTTGTCGTCGACCACGATGAAGGCGGGGAAATCCTCGACCTCGATCTTCCAGATCGCCTCCATGCCGAGCTCGGGATATTCGAGAACCTCGACCTTCCTGATGCAATCCTGCGCCAGCCGCGCGGCCGGGCCGCCGATCGAGCCGAGATAGAAGCCGCCATGGGCCTGGCAGGCCTGGCGGACCTGCGCCGAGCGGTTGCCCTTGGCGAGCATCACCATGGAGCCGCCCGCCGCCTGGAACTGATCGACGAAGGAATCCATGCGCCCGGCGGTCGTCGGGCCGAAGGAGCCGGAGGCGTAGCCTGCCGGGGTCTTGGCCGGGCCGGCGTAATAGACCGGGTGGTTCTTGAAGTAATCCGGCATGGGCTCGCCGCGCTCCAGCCGCTCGCGGATCTTGGCGTGGGCGAGGTCGCGCGCCACGATCATCGGGCCCGAGAGCGAGAGCCGGGTGCGGATCGGGTGCTTCGAGAGCGCGCCGAGAATGTCGGACATGGGCTGGTTGAGATCGATGCGCACCACGTCGCCGCCGAGCGTGCTTTCGTCGATCTCGGGCAGGTACTGCGCGGGATGCGCCTCGAGCTGTTCGAGGAACACGCCCTCGCGGGTGATCTTGCCGAGCGCCTGACGGTCGGCCGAGCAGGAGACGCCGAGCCCGATCGGCAGCGAGGCGCCGTGGCGCGGCAGGCGCACGACGCGCACGTCGTGGCAGAAATACTTGCCGCCGAACTGCGCGCCGACGCCGAGCTGCTGCGTCATCTTGTGGACCTCCGCCTCCATCTCGAGGTCGCGGAAGGCGTGGCCGTCCTCGCCGCCCTCAGTGGGCAGCGCGTCGAGATAGCGGGTCGAGGCGAGCTTGACGGTCTTGAGGGTCTGCTCGGCGCTGGTGCCGCCGATGACGATGGCGAGGTGGTAGGGCGGGCAGGCCGCCGTGCCGAGCGTCAGGATCTTCTCCTTGAGGAAGGCCATCAGACGGTCCTTGGTCAGGACCGAGGGCGTCGCCTGGAAGAGGAAGGTCTTGTTGGCCGAGCCGCCGCCCTTGGCCACGAACAGGAACTTGTAGGCGTCCTCGCCCTCGGCGTAGAGCTCGATCTGGGCCGGAAGGTTGTTCTTGGTGTTCTTCTCCTCGAACATCGAAAGGGCGGCGAGCTGCGAATAGCGCAGGTTCTTCTTGTCGTAGGCGTCGCGGATGCCTTGGGCGATCGCGTTCTCGTCCTGCCCGTCGGTCCAGACGAAGCGGCCCTTCTTGCCCATCACGATCGCTGTTCCGGTGTCCTGGCACATGGGGAGCACGCCGCCGGCGGAGATGTTGGCGTTCTTCAGGAGGTCGAAGGCGACGAAGCGGTCGTTGGGCGTCGCTTCCGGGTCGTCGAGGATCGCGGCGAGCTGCTTGAGATGGCCCGGGCGCAAAAGATGGTTGATGTCGATCATCGCCGTCTCGGCGAGAAGGCGGATCGCCTCCGGATCGACGCTCACGATCTCCCGGTCGCCGATCTTCTCGGTCTTCACGCCATCGGAAGTCAGCTTGCGGTAAGGGGTCTCATCCGGGCCGAGGGGGAAGAGCGAATGGTGCGCATAGGCCATGACGGTCTTCTTCTTCTGGAGCGCGGGAGGCGCGCGGGCTGCGGGGTCGCGGCGTGTTTACGGCTTTTCCTTGGCCTTTCCAATCCCCGCCTTTTCCAGACTGGAAGTGCGCGCTTGAGGAGGAGGCGTGCGCTCGATTTCGTCGACCGGGACATTTCGCCCCGCAGGGCCGCTGTCCCGAAACGGGACGCCCGATCGATTTCGCAACGCCCCTTAACCTTGAAGGAGCCCGGATCCGGCGGGATTCGCCCCTGTCCGGCACAAAGTGAATGGCACGTTAATCGCTCGAATTTTCCGCAATTTCGATTCGTTTTTGCGGAGAATTACGATGAACTTGCTTCTCCGATTGATGCGCAACGACCGCGGCGCGACCGCCATGATCTTCGGGCTCGCGCTCGTACCGCTGGTGCTGCTGGCCGGAGCTGCCGTCGATTACAGCCGCTCGACCGACGCCAAGACGCAGCTCCAGCGGGCGCTGGACATGACGGCGCTCACGCTCGCGTCGCGCTCGCGCGATCTCGACGATTCGCAACTGGTCAATGTCGGCCAGGAAATTTTCCGCGACGTGATCGCGCGCCGCGCCGATGTCGAATTCGGCGCGATCGAGGTCGCCCGCTCCGAAGACGAGGTGGTCGTGCGCGGCTCGGCCGTGGTTCGCAACGCCTTCATGAGCGTGGCGGGTCTGCATACGACGACGATCGGGGCCGTGAGCGCCGCGTCGGACGGCGGCGACAAGAAGATCGAACTGGCGCTCGTCCTCGACAATACCGGCTCCATGGCCTGGCTCAACCGGATGGACGAGTTGCAGATCGCCTCCAACAACCTGCTCTCGACCCTCAACCGCGCGACGCCTGACGACGACACGATCCGCGTCTCCATCGTTCCCTTCGACGTCGGTGTCCGGGTCAATCCCGGCGCCTATCGCTACGCGGACTGGGTGCGCTTCGATTCGGAAAACGACCGCCACAACTGGAGAGGCTACATCATCGACCGCGATCTGCCCTACTACACCGGCGCGGAGCCCGCCGTCCCGGCCGACCCGGAGACCCTCTATCCGGCGCGCCCCGGCAATCCCGGCCTCGCCCCGATCATTCCGCTGACCAGCGTGCGCTCCGGTTACGCCGACCTGCGCGCCGCGGTTTCGGCCATGCGCCCGAACGGCTGCACCAACATCACGGTCGGAGCCGCCTGGGGCAACGCCGTCCTGCGATCGGACGGCCCGCTGCCGGGGGCGCGTCCGCCGGGCGAGGAGGGCGTCGAGAAGATCATGATCCTGCTGACCGACGGCGACAACACGCGCAGCCGCTACGTCGCCGGGGCAAGCTGCTCGATCGCGGCGGGACGCCCGATCGACCCGAGCACGCTTTCCGCCTGCGAATCCGCCAAGCGCGACGGGGTGACGGTCTACACGGTGCGCCTGATCGAGGGTAACGCCGCCATGCTGCGCAATTGCGCCTCGACCGGCGCGAACGGCCAGCCGCTCTATTTCGACGTCCGCGACGCCTCGCAACTCAACGGCGTGTTCCAGTCGATCGCGCAGCTCATCCTCTCGACCCGCTTCACGCAGTGAAGCGGGCCGCTCAGGCGGCGCGGGCGAGGCTCTCGAACAGGCCGCGCCCGTCGACGCCGCCGATGAGCGGATCGATGAGGTTCTCCGGATGCGGCATCATGCCGAGCACGTTGAGCTTCTCGGAATAAATCCCGGCGATCGCGTTGATCGACCCGTTGCTATTGGCCTCCGGCGTCAGCTCGCCGGAGGCGTCGGCGTAGCGGAAGGCGACGCGGCCATCGCCCTCGAGACGGGCGATCGTCTGCGGATCGGCGAAATAATTGCCCTCGCCATGCGCGATGCAGACGTCGATCGCCTGACCCTTGGCGTAGGCGCGGGTGAAGGCCGTGTCGGCCCGCTCGACGCGCAGATGCTGGCGACGGCAGATGAAGCGAAGCTGCGCGTTGCGCATCAGCACGCCCGGCAGCAGCCCCGATTCGCACAGGATCTGGAAACCGTTGCAGATGCCGAGCACCAGCCCGCCCCGCGCCGCGTGGGCGCGCACGGCGTCCATGGCGGGCGCGCGCGCCGCGATGGCGCCGCAGCGCAGGTAATCGCCGTAGGAGAACCCGCCCGGCAGCACGGCGAGGTCGGTCCCTGCCGGCAGCGCGTCCTGCGCATGCCAGACGGTCACGACCTCCGCCCCCACCTGACGCAGGGCGCGCGAAACGTCCCCGTCGCGGTTGGAGCCGGGAAAGACGACGACGGCGGCGCGCATGGCGGGATCTCTCCGCTCGAGTTCAGACGAGGTCGATCTTGTAATTCTCGATGACGGTGTTCGCGAGCAGCTTCTCGCAAGCCTTCTCGAGCGCGGCGCGGGCGGCGGCCTCATCGGCCGCGTCGAGCTCGATATCGAACACCTTGCCCTGGCGCACGCTGTTCACGCCCTCGACGCCGAGCGACTTGAGGGCGCCTTCGATCGCCTTCCCCTGGGGGTCGAGCACGCCGCTTTTCAGGGTGACGGTGACGCGGGCCTTCATCTGGGAACGTCCTTGGCATCGCGCGCGACGACCGCGCAGCTTGATCGTTGCGCACCCCATAGCCGCAGCCGGGACGGGAGACAACCGGGTAATGCGGGCGAGGTTGTCCTTCGCCATGCTATTCCCCATGAAATTCCCCATGTCATTCCCCATGCGATTTGGGCTCACCTTTACGCCCGAATTCGGTTATACGAAGCCCTTCAATCCACGCTCGACCAAGGTTTTTCGTCTCATGGCGACGGTCCTCGACATCGCCGGCCGCAAGGTCGCTCCCGCGCCGCAGGGCGACATCGAAAAGGTTGCGGAGTTCCGCTTCGCCCCCGGCGCGCTCGTCTCGCAACCCTCGCTCGTGGGCCTGACGCGCGCCGAACTGTCCGACAGGCTCGGCGCGATCGGCGTGCCCGAGCGCGAGCGGCGCATGCGCGTCGCGCAGCTCTGGCACTGGATCTATTTCCGCGGGATCGAAGATTTCTCGCAGATGACCAATGTCGGCAAGGGCCTGCGCGAGAGCCTCGCTTCCGCCTACACGCTGGCGCGCCCGGATGTCGTCTCGGAGCAGGTCTCGCGCGACGGCACGCGCAAATGGCTGATTCGCATGGCCTCGACCGGCCCGCTCGACAAGGGCGCGGAGATCGAGTGCGTCTACATTCCCGAAACGGATCGCGGCACGCTGTGCGTCTCGAGCCAGGTTGGCTGCACGCTCGCCTGCACGTTCTGCCATACCGGCACGCAGAAGCTCGTGCGCAACCTCACCTCGGCCGAGATCGCAGCCCAGCTCGTCGTCGCCCGCGACCGGCTCGGCGACTGGCCCGACCGCGATCCGCCGGAGGGCGCCTTCGTGCCGGGCGACGGCGGGCGCTACGTGACCAATATCGTCTTCATGGGCATGGGCGAACCGCTCTACAACACCGACAACGTGGTCGCCGCGATCAAGGTCTTGACCGATAACGAAGGCCTCGGCCTCTCGCGCCGGCGCATCACCGTTTCGACCTCGGGCGTCGTGCCGCAGATAGCGCGGCTCGGCGAGGAGGCGAACACCATGCTCGCCATCTCGCTGCACGCCGTGCGCGATGAACTGCGCAACGAGCTCGTGCCGCTCAACAAGAAATATCCGATCGCCCAGTTGTTGGAGGCCTGCCGGACCTATCCCGGCCTGTCGAACGCGCGGCGCATCACCTTCGAATACGTGATGCTGAAGGACGTGAACGATTCGGACGCGGAGGCGCGCGAACTGGTGCGCCTGCTCAAGGGGATCCCCGCCAAGATCAACCTCATCCCCTTCAACCCCTGGCCCGGCTCGAAATTCGAATGCTCGTCCTGGGAGCGCATCGAGCGTTTCTCGGAAATCGTCTACCGCGCAGGTTACGCCTCGCCGGTGCGCACGCCGCGCGGCCGGGACATCCTCGCCGCCTGCGGACAGCTCAAGAGCGAGACGGAGAAATTGCGGGCGCGCACGCGGCTGATGCTCGAGGCCGGCATCGGCGCGGAAGGCGTCTACGCGCTCGGCGACGGCGAGGAAACGTGAGATTTTTCGGCCGCCTTGTCCTGCTCTTCGTAGGCCTTCTCTTCGCGATCCCGACGGCGGCCGTGACGTTGGCGATCGGCGCGATGTTCGAGCCCGCGACCTATCAGATCGTCGCCTTCATCGGAGCCGGGATGTACGATCTGCTGTTCAACGGGCCCATCGACGACGCGCAGGCGCAGGAGGCGGTGCTGGGGCTCCTGGCAGGGTTCTGGACGCTCTCCATCGTGGTGCTGATCGCGCCGGTCACCTTCGTCGCGATCGCCGGCGAGGCGACGGGAGCGCGCTCCTTCGTCTATTACGCGGGTTTGACGGCGGTGATCACCGCTGCGGCGCCCTGGCTCCTGCGCGGCGGCTTCACGGCCGGACCGGCGCTTGCGGCGGAGGGTCGGATCACGGCGTTGCTATTCGTTACGGGAGCCGTGGCCGGCCTCGTCTACTGGTTCTGCGCCGGGCGGAGCGCGGGGCGCAAGCGGCCCGATCCTCGCGTGGCTCAGACGCAGTAGAGCCGGTACAGCGTCGTGATCAGCTCGCGCGCCTCGGGCGAAGCGAGACGATAATAGATCGTCTGGCCCTCGCGGCGGGTCGTGACGAGGCCGAGCGCCCGCAATTTCGAGAGATGCTGCGAGAGGGCCGACTGGCCGAGGCCCACCGCTTCGGCGAGAGCCCCCACGGAGACCTCCTCGTCGATCATGCGGCACATGGCCATGAGGCGCTTGGCGTGGCCGAGCGCCATCAGAAGTTGGGCGGCGTTGTCGGCTTTCGCCTCGAGCGCCTGAAGTTCGTTAGCGTTCACACGATCACTACTGGTGCGCGGAAAGCCGGGTGATACCTGCGCGGGGCGAACAATGCAACGCAGGGGATCGCCCTGCAAAGTCATTTCCGCGCCGGTCTGCATCATGGCCCTCCGTCAGCCTATATCCTTCCGCGCAGCGCGGATAGATCGTATCCGGCGCGCGCCGCCGTCGCGATGATTTCCTCGCCGGGCATCTCGCCGGCCATGGCGAAGGCCCACATGAAGGTCGACCGCGTTCCCGAACGGCAGAAGGCGACGACGGGCCCCTCGCAAACGTCGAGCGCCTCGCGGAAGGCATCGACCTCGGAAGCGCCGAACTGGCCGCTGATCACGGGGATAAAGCGATAGTCGAGGCCTAGCTCCGCGGCCCGGCGGGCGATCTCCGCTTCCGCCGGCTGGTCCGGAGCCTCGCCGTCGGGGCGGTTGTTGACGATCGTCCGGAAGCCTGCGGCCTTCGCTGCGTCGAGATCGTCGAGGCCGAGTTGCGGCGCGACGGCGAAATCCGGGGTGAGATTGACGAAGGGCATGAGGGCTCCGGGACTGATTCAGACGATCGACCGACGCGACCCTATCAGAAGCCGGCGAGACTGCGCACGAGGATGTAGATTCCGACCGAGACGATTATCGCGGCGAGAACGACGTTGAGCGCCCCCTTTTTCCCGGCGAGCCCGCGCGCCGCCCGCGCGCCGAGCGCCGAGCCGATGAGGCCGCCCACGACGAAGAGCGCGGCGACGGGCCAGTCGACGAGCCCGGCCCAGGCGTAATTCGTCGCCGTGGTCAGCCCGAAGGCCGAGACGGCGACGAGCGAAGAGCCGACGGCGTTGATGATCGGCATCCCCGTCGCGAATATCAGCCCGGGCACGACGAGAAAGCCGCCGCCGATGCCGAAAAATCCGGCGAGCGAGCCCGTCGCGAGGCCGGTTCCCGCGAGTCGCCCCGCATTGTCGCGCCCCAGAACCACGTCGGGGCGGCCAAGCGCGCTGCGGCCGCGCAAGGTCAGGATTCCGACGACGATCATCAGCACGGCGAAGAGCGCGAGCAGCTTGTCGCCGTCGATCATCAGACCCAGCGTCGAGCCGAGCGCCGCGCCGAGCACGCCCATCGCGGCGAAGACGCCGGCGCAGCGCCACTTCACCGTGCGGGCGCGCAGATGCGAGGCGAGGGCGAGCAGCGCGTTCGCCGCGACGGCGGCCGCGCTGGTGCCGATCGCGACGTGCGGGCTCGCCACGCCGACCAGATAGATCATCGCAGGCGCCGCGAGGATTGAGCCCCCGCCCCCTATGAGCCCGAGGGTGAAGCCGACGAGCGACCCGGAGGCGACGCCCGCAATACCTTGAGTGAGAGTGAGGGTGAACATTGCGGGCGTCTCCGGAGGGCGGCGGCGTGGGTCGGCTTGCGCGTCAGGCGGCGACTGGCCGGCGAAGCGATTTGTTCCACGGCGCCAGGAGCAGGATCCGCGCCATTCCGCAAAAGCCCGTGACGCCCGCGAAAGTCAGTCCCGCGCCGACGAAGGCGGGGATGATCAGGAAGGCCGGATTGACGAAGGCGCCGGCCAGCGTGCCGACGAAGGCCAACGAGCCCGCGCCGATCTGCACCTGCCGCATCAGATCGAGCGGCGCGGACTTGTCCTCGATCACCGGCAGCCCGGCGCGGCGCCAAGCGTCGATGCCGCCCTCGACGATGAACGCTTCGCAGCCCTCGCCCGCCTTCGCCTCGCCCGCTTTGGCGGCGAGCCTGTCGGCATTGCTGAGCGTGCGCATGCCCGACTTGCAATGGAAGAGCACGGTCTGCGATTCTCCGACCGGGAGTTCGGCCTCATCGAGCTGCGAGAGCGACAGGTTGCGCGCCTGCGGGATGCGCTCGCGCGCATGCTCCGCGCTGTCGCGAACATCGACGAGGACGGCGCCCTGATCGATGAGGCGCTTGGCGTCTGCGGGAGTGATGGTCTTGAGGGACATGGCTTTTTCCTGCGATCGGGGGATCAGGGACTTCGCGCCGCACGGGGCCTCGACCGGGCGCGACGACATTACGTATTGATAAATTAGATATTTCTTATATATCTGTCAAGGAGCGCCGTCGGCAAAACCGCCCGGACGGCGAAAAACGGAGGAACCACCATGGCCCATCCCATGAAGGACCATACCGGCCCGAGCGGCGCGCCGATCATCCGCGCGTTCTTCGACGAGCCGACGAACACCGTAAGCTATCTCGTCGCCGATCCGGCGACGCGCGAGGCCGCCGTCATCGACCCCGTGCTCGACTATGACCACAAGGCGGGGACCGTGACGACGGACTCGGTCGAGGCGATCCTCGCCGCCGCAAAGGAAGCGGATTTCCGGATCGTCTGGGCGCTTGAGACCCACGCGCATGCCGACCATCTCTCCGGCGCGCCCTACATCAAGGCGAAGACAGGCGGGCGGATCGGCATCGGCGAGCATATCAAGGAAGTTCAGCGCATCTTCCGTCCGGTCTTCAACGCGACCGATCTCAAGACCGACGGCAGCGATTTCGACCATCTCTTCGCGGATGGCGAGCGCTTCCACATCGGCGGAATCGAGGTCGAGGCCCTTTATACGCCAGGCCACACGCCGGCGGACCTGTCTTATCGGATCGGCGATGCAGTCTTCGTCGGCGACACGCTGTTCATGCCCGATTACGGCACCGCCCGCGCCGATTTCCCCGGCGGAGACGCGCGCCTCCTCTACCGCTCGATCCACAAGCTGCTGGCGCTTCCGCCCGAGACGCGGCTGTTCATGTGCCACGACTACAAGGCCCCCGGCCGCGACCACTACGCCTGGGAGACGACCGTGGCCGAGCAGCGCGCCGGCAACAAGCACGTTCGCGAAGGGGTGACCGAGGACGAGTTCGTAGCCATGCGCACCGCGCGCGACGCGACGCTCTCGGCGCCGACGCTGCTGCTTCCGTCGATTCAGGTGAATATCCGCGCCGGGCGTTTCCCCGCGCGCCAGGACAACGGCGTGACCTATCTCACGATACCCGTGACCTTCCGCAAGGAGGCCCATGTCGATTGAGGCAGGGCCCGGAACGAAGAAGGGCCGTCCCGAAGGACGGCCCAACCTCGATTCTTGGCGGTTTGGTCCCACGTCGCCGGGGGGCTGGGGGGCTGACGTGACCGACGTCGCGGAGCCCAAACCATCGAGAAGCCTGAAGTTCGCCGTTCATCACGGCTTCGGTTGGGCGCGAACACGGCGAATTTGTGTTTTTTCGTCATCCATCCGGCGCGCTCGCCTTGAGCCCCTTTCCGCCGAAACACTTGCCAGAACGCCCTTGCACAGAGTCCGCGCCCGACGCCCTTGCCATGGGCCAGCCGGCTCAGCATCATGGGCTGGGCGCCATCGCTGCTGGGAGGCTCAATGAGCGAGACCGAGACGGGAAGTCGGGCGCAGGTTCTGCACTTCCCTCGCATGGCGCCGACGCAACCCAACGTCGCCTTCAATCGCGATGAATTGCGCGAGATCCTCAACGTCTACGGCCGCAAGGTCGCCGCCGGCGAATGGCGCGACTACGCCATGGATTTCACCCGCGACAAGGCGATCTTCTCCGTTTTCCGCCGCGCCTCCGAAACCCCGCTCTACCGGATCGAGAAAGACCCCGCCGCCGCCCGCCGGCAGGGCGCCTATTCGGTCGTCGCCGGCACCGGCCTCGTGATGAAGCGCGGGCATGAGCTGAACCGGGTGCTGCGGGTTCTCGAGAAGGAGCTGCGCGTCGTCGACTGATCGCGCGATCGCGATGGCGAGACGGCTTTTCACCGCCGATCGCCACTCGCCTCGCCGCGAAATTCGTGTTTAAGGTGCGCGCGTATTTCGGAGGCTGTGATGATCCTGAAATCTCCCGGCTGGCGCGTCGTGATGGTCGCCGGCGTAATCGCGCTGACCGTATCGGCCTGCGGGCGCCGCGGGCCGCCTCAGCCCCCTGGCGCCGCCGCGCCCGAGGCGACGGTCCAGCAGTCGCAGCCGACCTTCGGCGCGCCGACGCCGGGCGCGCGCGCCGAGCCTGACATCGCCCCGCCGGTCGCCCCTGACCGCCCCTTCGTCCTCGACATCCTTCTCTGAACCCCCGCCCCCGCGCGAGCCCCCCATGCATCATTTCGAGTATCGCGAAGGCGTCCTGCATGCGGAGGACGTCTCGCTGGAAACGGTTGCGGCCGCGGTCGGCACGCCGTTCTACTGCTATTCGACCGCGACCCTGACGCGCCATTACAAGGTCTTCGCCGAGGCCTTCGCCGATATCGACGCGCTGGTCTGCTTCGCGATGAAGGCCAATTCCAATCAGGCGGTGGTCAGGACGCTGGGCCGACTCGGCGCCGGCGCCGACATCGTCTCGGAAGGCGAATTGCGCCGCGCGCTGGCCGCCGGCATCCCCGGCGAGCGCATCGTCTTCTCCGGCGTCGGCAAGACGCGCGCGGAGATGGCGGCGGCGCTTTCCGCGCGCATCCTGTGCTTCAACGTCGAATCAGAGCCCGAGCTCGAGGCGCTCTCGCAGGTCGCCTCGGAGATGGGCCTCGTCGCCCCCGTATCGGTGCGCGTCAATCCGGACGTCGATGCGCGCACCCACGCCAAGATCTCGACGGGCAGGTTCGACAACAAGTTCGGCGTGCCGATCTCGCGCGCCCGCGACGTCTACGCCCGCGCCGCCGCCCTGCCGGGGATCGAGACGGTGGGCGTCGACATGCATATCGGCAGCCAGATCACCGATCTCGCGCCCTTCGACAACTCCGCCGCCCTGCTCACGGAGCTCGCTCGCGACCTGATGGGCGCAGGCCACAACCTGCGCCATATCGATTTCGGCGGCGGGCTCGGCATTCCCTATCGCGAGGACGATCCGCCGCCGCCGCGCCCCGAGATCTTCGCGCAGATCATCAAGAAGCATGCGCGCGGGCTCGGTCTCAAGCTCGTCTTCGAGGTCGGGCGCATGATCGCCGGGAACGCCGGAATCCTCGTGTCGCGGGTGCTCTACGTCAAGGAGGGCGAGGGCAAGACCTTCGTCATCGTCGACGCGGCCATGAACGACCTCATCCGCCCGACGCTCTACGAGGCGCATCACGACATCAAGCCCGTGCGCGAGGCGCGCGGCGGCGAGAAGCGCGTCGTCGATGTCGTCGGCCCGGTCTGCGAGACGGGCGATTATCTCGCGCTCGGGCGCTCCCTGCCTGCGCTGGAGGCGGGCGATCTCGTCGCGGTGATGACGGCGGGCGCCTATGGCGCTGTGCAGGCGGGAACGTATAATTCGCGCCTGCTCGTGCCCGAAACGCTCGTCAACGGCGCGGAATACGCGGTGGTGCGCCCGCGCCCGAGCTACGACGACATGATCGGGCTGGACCGCATTCCCGGCTGGCTCGCCTGAGGCGCGCTTGACGGGCGGCGGCGCGCGCCTCACTTAAACTGCGTCCGCCGCACAGAACTCTCACGCAGCAGGTTCGCCGATGACCGAGATCGCGATTTCACAAGCCGGGCCGGCCCCGCGCCATCGCAGCGTCGGCGTGCCCGTCGGCAATATCATGGTCGGCGGCGGCGCGCCGATCGTCGTCCAGTCGATGACCAACACCGACACGGCGGATATCGACGCCACCGTCGCGCAGGTCGCGGCGCTCGCCCGCGCCGGATCGGAAATCGTGCGCATCACGGTGGACCGCGACGAAGCGGCAGCCGCCGTGCCGAAGATCCGCGAACGTCTGGAGCGGCTCGGGATCGACACGCCGCTCGTGGGCGACTTCCACTATATCGGCCACCAATTGCTCAAGGATCATCCGGCCTGCGCCGAGGCGCTGGCGAAATACCGCATCAATCCCGGCAATGTCGGCTTCAAGGACAAGAAGGACCGCCAGTTCGGCATGATCGTCGAACAGGCGATTCGCCACGACAAGGCCGTGCGCATCGGCGCCAACTGGGGCTCGCTCGACCAGGAGCTGCTGACGCATCTCATGGACGAGAACGCCAAGCTCCCGACGCCGCTCGACGCGCGCGCCATCACGCGCGAAGCGATGGTGCAGTCGGCGTTGCTTTCGGCCGAGCGGGCCGAGGAGATCGGCCTGCCGCGAAACCGCATCATCCTGTCGGCCAAGGTCTCGGGCGTGCAGGACCTGATCGCGATCTACCGCGAGGTGGCGCGGCGCTCCGACTACGCGATCCATCTCGGCCTGACCGAAGCCGGCATGGGCTCGAAGGGCATCGTCTCCTCCTCGGCGGCGCTCGGCATCCTCCTGCAGGAAGGCGTCGGCGACACGATCCGCTTCTCGCTGACGCCCGAGCCCGGCGGCGACCGCACCGTGGAGGTGAAGGCCGCGCAGGAGCTCCTGCAGACTATGGGTTTTCGCACCTTCGTGCCGCTCGTCGCCGCCTGCCCCGGCTGCGGGCGCACGACATCGACGGTGTTCCAGGAGCTCGCCCGCGACATCCAGAACTGGATCGACGATTCCATGCCGGGCTGGCGCAAGACGCATCCGGGCGTCGAGACGCTCAACGTCGCGGTGATGGGCTGCATCGTGAACGGACCGGGCGAATCCAAGCACGCCGATATCGGCATCTCGCTGCCCGGCACCGGCGAGACCCCCGCAGCTCCCGTCTTCATCGACGGCCGCAAGGCGATGACCCTGCGCGGCCCGGCCATCGCCAACGATTTCAAGACGCTGGTCGTCGAGTATATCGAGAAGCGCTTCGGCG
>REDO01000159.1 GCA_007693435.1 Salinarimonadaceae bacterium
CACCTCGCTCCACCGAGTGCTGCTGATTACGAGGCATGGGCAATCCGGTTCTTGACCGAGGCCTCAAGCCACCTTGGGCCAAAAGTGGACTTGCTTTCGGATCCAGACTTGTGCGCGCAGATTGCTGCTGTCCTGAGGGAGCGGTTCGAGCAGATACCAGACACTGAGAAGTTGCTTCGGAACTGGACGAAGATGGCCGGTCTTCCGGCCGCGGTGCTGCTGAGCCAGTCAGCGGCCGTAGGGCACAATGAGCTACTCGCGATTATTGATGACGCGGCCAAGCAAATTTCAGGGGAGGTGATGCCCTGGGATGAGTAACAGCCGAGCCGACCTGGCGCGTATGATGCCGGACGCCTTTCCGATATTCTTCGCCGGACGGCAGCCATATCCGGGCCAAGCGTCCGTGATGCCGGAGATCGTTCGCGGTCAAAACGTGCTGTTCGCCGCGCCGACAGCCTCTGGCAAGACGGAAGCGGCCGTCGCGCCGCTCTATCAGCGGCATGTAAGTTTCCGACGCGGGGCTTTGTCCACGATCTACGTGGCACCGACCAAGGCGCTCGTGAATGACCTCTATGAGCGTCTGGTCACCTACTTGGGCATCAAGCACCCCGGGACGATCACTCGCTACACTGGCGACCGCCATGAGTACTCACGCGCAGAAGGGGCCTTCTGCGTCGTGGTGACCCCGGAGGCGCTCGACTCCCTGCAGCTTAGGCACCCGGAACTTCTGCATTCGGTGCGATCGGTGGTAGTGGACGAAATTCATCTGCTCCATGGCCAGGCGCGCGGCCAGCAACTGCGGCACGTGATCTCTCGTATCCGGAGTGCGGCCAAGCCGCCACGGTCTCCGCGGGACAACTTTCAGATCGTTGGAATGACCGCGACGCTGGACGACATGCCGGCAGTTGCAGCGCTCTGGCTCGGCGAAGACGCGAAGGTACTGTCTCATGGTTCGCCGCGCGAAATCGATCTGGAACTCGTTGATGTTGTCGTAGATGAGCCCGGACAAGCAGACCGGGCTAAGGCCCGGCAGCTCGCCCGGTGGCTAGAGAGGGCGAGCGCTGAGAAAGTGCTCGTCTTCACCAATTCCCGCAATGGTGCGCACGCCATGGCGGCGCATCTTCACGAGGAGCTCTCCGGCACCCGGTGGCCGGTTCATCTCCATTTCGGGGCCTTGCCTGCCGGCCAGCGGGAGCGAGTAGAGGAGCAGATGCGAAGCGATCGATTTGGCGTCTGTGTGGCCACATCGACGTTGGAGATCGGGATCGACATCGGAGACGTTGATACCGTCGTACTCGCTGAGATGCCGCGAAGCGTTAATGGCTTTCTACAGCGGATAGGTCGCGGAAACCGTCGAACTGGGACTTGCAGAGTGGTCGGGTTCCGGAGCTCAGACGACGACGAACAGCTCATGCAGGCGTTGCTGGACTGTGGTCGCCGTGGAGACCTTGACGACGTGTATGAGTACGATCGCCCATCAGTTCGGTTTCAGCAGGTGCTTAGCCTTGCCTGGCGCGCAACTCGTGAGGACCGCTCCCTAACGGAGAAGCATTTGGCTGCAGAAGCCGGAACAGACGAGCACACTAGGGTCGTGCACGACATGCTGGCGACGGGCTGTCTTGTCGATTTGCGCGGAGCCCTCGTGCCGTCTGACCGGCTGATCGATGAGGGAGATGCGGGCCGGATCCATACAGTCATCGCAGGCGGGGTCAGCAGCTCTGTCGTCGATATTCGAACGGGCGACACGGCATTCCGAGACGCGGACGCAGCGACCACAGGTGGCGCCCTGTTCCACGCCGGTGCAATGCGACGGCTGCTGGCGGGAGGCGATGGGGCGGCTTACCTCGGAGATAACGCCAAAAGGTCTCATCCGCTTGCGAAGATCAAGGCTACTGGGCCTGCTCTGCCAACGAGCCGTAGTATCATATGGGCGCTGGCACGTCTCAATGGGTATGACCCGGCTCGTTGGCAATTGAACGGCGGAACGCTTTTGACTTGGGGCGGGCAGACACTGAATGCTCTGCTTGCTGCAGTTTTTCGAAGGTCAGCTCCTGACCGCAACTTCTCTCCGAGCCCAACCGCGGTTTCCGGGGACATCTTTGCGATCGATCTGTCGATTGAATCTATCCGGGACTTGGCCAAGGGTATCGAGACGGCAAACGATCTCCCCCTTTCCGTCGCTTCGAAGTTCGTCGGCCCAAGCCGTTTCATCGGGGAGCTGTCAGACGCGCTTGTGGCAGAGGAGAAGCGACGTGCAGTCCCGTGGGCGCTCTTGCATCGCTGGCTTGACCGGGTCGAAGGCATCGACCTCGGAGGATCATTGCCCATGGAAAAGCGGAATTGAGTGCAGGTATTCTGACGCTGCGTACTAGGAATTTTCAATTGTGTTATAAAACAATGGCTTAGACTGGAGAAGGTTGGATTTCAGGCCCATCCCCTCCGCCAATTCACCCTTTCAAGGCATTGAATTAATTGAGATTTATCTGAATTTCTCCATGTCTTCCCCACCTGGTTCCCCATCGGGCGCGCTTGTTTGCCGCTCCCCCTCGCGGCGCCTGCTTGTCAAAGCTGTTCAGGTCTCGGTCCTACGCCCATCCGCTTACCGGCACGCCGTGAGGCTTCCTCTCGAGCTTTGGGCGCCCTCCACCCCCAGAGTAGAGGATCACTCAGCCGAAACGTCTGCCCCACGAAGCCGCGCCCGGTGCCTTGCGAGCCTCGCGCGATGGCGGTCGCTCAGGCGAAGCCGAGGAGCATCGTCGCAGGCGAGGGCCGCCCGGGCGCAGGCGGACAGGTCCGCGCCGACGAGCACACACCCGTCGTCGTCGAACGACACGAGCGCCCGATCGAACGCGGCGTCCCACAGCGCCGAGAGCAGGAGCCCGTTGTGCACATCGAGCCGCTCTGCATCGCTTTCGCATTCCTTCCATGGCACGATGTGAGACGCACGCAGGAGTGCCGAGTCAGCGATGCCGGTGAGCGGGCAGAGACCGCCCCAGTACTCCATCAAACTCTCGCGGAAAACGTCCTGGCCAATGCGCTGGACGACCAGACGCTCCGCTTCCGTAGTGCGCGGGAGGTCGCGCGTGCGGGCCTCGAAGGCGACGAGCGGCTCGGGGGGAAGCGAGCGCGCGAGTTGGTAGATGCGCTGGAGAAGCGCGTGGAGGCGAGGCTCGTCGGCGGCCGCGAAACAGGCGAGGACGCCCGCCGGAGCGGGATCGACGGCGGTGACGCCCTCTTCTTGAAGCTCGCGGACAATCGTCGCCGAGCGCACCGCCAGGAGGAACCGAGCGCCGTCGTGCCCGGCGAGAACCTCGTGGCGGGTCCAGGGGCTTCGCAGGCGCAGCCATTCTCCTTCGACAACGGCCTCGGCGGGGAAGCCGTTGCGCGACGCGGCCTGCTCAATCTCGGAACGGGCGGCGGCGGGGTTGGTCATCGGCCTACGGTGCCGCCGGCCTTGACGCCGGCGCTTCGAGCCCGAGGGATCGCAGCAAGTCGATAGCCCGCGCAGTCCGCCCTCGCTCGGTCTTGGCGCCCTTCCGGCGACGCAGCTCGATTTCCCAGTCGGCGACGGATTCGCGATGGACAAGCCAATGGATCGTCGCGGCGAGCTCGATGATCGTCGATGGGACGGCGATCATCTTCTCGATCAGCGGGCCGGCATCCTCCACAGGGAGACGGCCGATCGTACGTGGCGCGGCGGCATGCGTCTTGAAGACGCTGAAGGGCGCGCCGTCGGCGGCCCGGCACCGGATCTCTTCCACGACGCCCGAAGTCGCTTTGGCGGCCTCGACAGCCTCGTCGAGCTCACGCGAGAAAGGTCCGTAGTGGTGATACGTGTAGCGGAGGCCGCTCTCAAGCCCCAGCTGCTCAAGCAGGTAGAACATCTTTTGGAGGCGGACGCGCCCCACGATTTCGCCGTGCGCCGCGGCGACGGCCTCGGCGACGAGCTGGCGGGCATCGGTCGTCATACGTCCTCCCGGGCTGATCGGCGCGCTGATTCGTCAGTGAAATAATAGCGCACGATGTTTCTTTTTGGTTGAAGAGCCTTGATGGCGTCAGAAACGGCAGTGATCTCGAACGGCCGGCCTCCAAGCAGGATATTCAGCCGTTTGTGAGCCCGAGCTTGGTCAGCCCCGACTTCGCTGTAGATGCCCAGGGGAGCGCTGTCTTTCATCACCGACCCCCAAGGCGCCGCGGCGGCGAATGCATCGAGGCGATCGATACACGCCTGGACCCGCTGACGCCATGCCGCGGCCTCTTCGCCGGGCAGCCGCACCACCTCCCTCTCGACATCCAGCACCTTAAGCGGCTTTCGTTCGAGAAACCGTCGGGCGAGGCGCCGCACGGTGTCGTCCGCTGCGTCGGTCATTCGCGCTATGGCTGCCCAGACCGACATGTCGTCGAGCCGGAGGTAATTGGTCAGGGTCTCGCCACCCGGTGCGAAGAAGCGGACCAGGGGGTCACGATCGTCGAGCCCAAGGCGGTCGTGCTCGCCACAGGCGGCGGCGTTGGCAATCTCGGCCAGCAGCACGCCGACCAGCTTCTCCATCCCGCGCGTCGTCTTATGCAGGTAAACCTGCTCGAAGAGGTGGTACCGCGCGAGCAGGAAGCTCTCGGCCGCCTGGAGAGCCTTCTCTTCGAGGCAAAGTACCGGTTGAGTGCCTTCCTCGGCATCGTCTGCATCCGCCCCGAGCGGGACGTCCGCGATCCTGAGGTTGTCCAGAAGCCAGTCGAAGTCGATAGCTCCCGCTCCGCTACCGGTCATCATGCGGTCCCGCCGCAGGTAGTCCAGCCGGTCGGCGTCGAAGGAGCTGGAGACGACAGCGTGGTAGGCGTCGCGCGGCACCTCCTCGCGCAAGAGGTCGGCAACGTCCGCCGCGAGGCCGCGCCGGTACTCCTCCAAGACGCGGAAAATACGGCCCTCGGAGTTACGAATGATGTCCGCGCTCCAATCCTCATGATTCTTGGCCGCGCCTCGTCCCTCTTGCACGCTTTCGAACGCGTGGCTGAAGGGTCCATGACCTACATCGTGAAGCAGCGCCGCGAAGACCGCTATCTCCGCACGATGCGGATTTCGCCGATCGGCGGGGAGGAGGCGGTCCAACACCCCGACCAGCCGGCGGGCGTTGTGGAACACGCCGACCGAATGTGCGAACCGCGAATGGGTCGCGCCCGGAAACGTGAACTCTGAGACGCCCAATTGCCTGATCCTCCGGAGGCGCTGCAATTCCGGCGTATCGAGCAGCTTCCAGATCGTGGCGTCGCGCGGCGCCACGAGATCGTCGTCCCCGAGAACAATGAGGCCGTGAACAGGATCGCGGATGCGGCGCTTCATTCGTTGTCCGTTGTAGCTCCGTCGCCCACCTACGAAGAGCGTCAGCCTACTGGACCTGCCGGCGCCGGCAAGCGATTCTCCACCTCACGCTTTCGCGTTCCACAACGTCTGCGCAGAGATCCCCATCGCCGTTTCCACAGCGTTGGCGGCGCGCGTGATCGCATAAAGATCGAGGTCCGCGAACGCGCCCTTGTAGCGTGAGAGATAGCTCTCGCTCCTCGGCGTGAGCCCGTTTCGCTTAGCCACCAGGTACGCCGCCGTTTCCGCCTCGACTTCCCGAAGATCGAGAGGAAGATGTCGCCGATCGGGAACGCGCCGGCCGCCGTCGGGGCCGAGGTGGCCGAGATAGAGGTGGGCGAGCTCGTGGGCGATCGTCACGAAACGCGTCGCAGCCGGGTGATTACGGTTGTAGGCAAGCTCGTAGACGTGCTTGCCCATCTTGGACTTCGAGTAGGTCAGCGGGCGAATCCAGCCTGCACGGCCATCGCCCGCGTCGAGTTCGAGAAGCATGATCCGCTCCCGAGCGACGGATTTCAGGATCGCGCGAAGACGATCCTGGGAGAGATTACCGAGCGTCGGAAAGCTGAAGGCATGATCGGGGACAGGGCCGCCTTCGGTGTCGAGGATGTCGAAGACGAAGTCGACCGGTCCCATTGTCCTCAAAACCAGCAGGGGGCGCGCGCCGCGCGTCGGCGCGCGGCCGAAGCGCTGCCACCAATCCTTCGCGCTTGCTGCATGGGTGAGGCCCGGCTTCTGGATGTGCAACAGCATCGCGTTGAAGGGGGCGAAGGCCCGAAGGCGCACGATGAAATCCGTGAGCTCGCGGACTGACTGGCCGGTGTCGTAGAGACGGGTCGCAGCGACGAGCTGGTCGATTAGGGCCCGCTCGGTGTCGTGACGGCCCAGATCCGCGTGGGCGAAGAGGTCAGGCGGCTTTCGAGAAAGAGGCGCGCGGCCTACCGGCTCAGGCCGCGGGTCCTCCTGCGCAAAGGGATCGATGAGCCCCGCGTGCACCTCCTCCAGGAAGAAGCTGACATAGACTGCCATCGGGGCCTGCGCGTCATCCGTCAGGCCCTGCTTCTGGAGTGCGGCCATAATCGCGCGGATCGATCCCACGACGTCGTCGGCCGGGCTAAGCGCCTCCCTGATGGCGGCGCGGATCACAGGCTTCGAGTTTTCGTACGTGCCGGGGTCTAGGACGGGCATTCATTCAGCCTGCGTCAGTCGAAGTGCGGAGCGGCCCGTCTCATCCGAGCCTGATCGACTTGCGCATCACCGCCACGGCGCGCGGGCGCGTTTGGGCCGAGTGGAAATACGCGACGTTGAAGGCGCTCTTCTTGAAGCTCCCTCGGCCGAGCGACGGAAGCTCGCGATAAGCGTCGAGATCCTCTCCGCTGCACGGCTCGTCATGGAAGTCAAAAAGGACGAGAAGGGCCTTCCCAGGGTGGAGGAGGAGCTTCTTGATCTCGGTCTGGTTGGTCGAAGGCAGGACCTTCGAGCGCGGATCGTTCGCAGTTCGAACCGCGAACTCGACGGCTACGTCGTCGATGAGGAAATCCACTCGCCCGGCGCCCATGATCGAGCCCGGCAGCCGGGCCGCGATCTCCACCTTGAAATAGTGGCCGAAATAACCAAGCAAGAAGACGCGCGCGTATTTCAGCAGCGACCGTTCTCCGATCCGGAAATCGGTCGCCTTGCAGAACTCACGGTCCCATAGGCTGCCGTAAAGAAGCTCGAACGCATCGACGACGGTGCTTACGTTTGTTGCCATACTGATCCACCCCCTTTGAACTGGTCCATCTTGAAGTATGTCTTTTGACAATCAGGAGGACCCAATGCCGAAGAAGCGCCACAAACCCGAAGAGATCGTCGCCAAGCTGCGTCAGGTCGTGATCAGCCCCCTACGGCTGGTCCAGTTCGAATGTTAGTGCATGGTAGGCCGTGACGCCAGCGCGGGCGGTGGCG
>REDO01000161.1 GCA_007693435.1 Salinarimonadaceae bacterium
CTCGTCACCGCCGTGAACGACGTCAGCTTCTCGGTCGCCGCCGGCGAAGTGCTCGGACTCGTCGGCGAATCCGGCTCCGGGAAATCCGTCACGGGCCTCGCGGTGCTGGGCCTGATCGATCCGCCCGGGCGCATCGCCGGCGGCTCGATCAGGGTGAACGGGCGCGAGCTCGTGGGGCTGCCCGAGAAGGACCTGCGCAGCGTGCGCGGCAAGGACGTCGCGATGATCTTCCAGGACCCGATGACGACGCTCAATCCGGTCCTGCGCATCGACACGCAGATGATCGAAGCGGTGCGCGCGCATGAGAATATCTCCCACACGGCCGCCCGCGAGCGCGCCCGCGACGCGCTCACCAAGGTCGGCATTCCCTCCGCCGACGAGCGGCTGAAGGCCTATCCGAATCAGTTCTCCGGCGGCATGCGCCAGCGCGTCGCCATCGCGACGGCGCTCCTCAACCGCCCGAAGGTGCTCGTCGCCGACGAGCCCACCACGGCGCTCGACGTGACGATCCAGGCGCAGATCCTCGCTGAGGTGCAGAAACTCTGCGCCGAGACCGGCACGGCGCTCGTCTGGATCACGCACGATCTGTCCGTCGTCGCCGGCCTCGCCGACCGGGTCGCCGTGATGTATGCCGGGCGCATCGTCGAGGAGGGCTCGGTCGCCGACGTTCTGGAGGCGCCGATCCACCCCTACGCCGCCGGCCTCATCGGCTCGGTGCCGAGCCGCAACAAGCGCGGCGTGCCGCTGGCGCAGATCCCCGGCATGACGCCCTCGCTCGCACACCTGCCGCCGGGCTGCCCCTTCTCGCCGCGCTGCTCCTACGCCACCGAGATCTGCCGCACCGTCGTCCCCGAGCCCGTCGGTTACGCGGGCGGGCGTGCGGCGCGCTGCCACCATCCGCTGTCGTCGCCGACGCCGGTCGCTGCCTGACGAACGAGGCGAGAGACACCCATGGAAAACACGCCCATCATCAGCCTGAACCAGATCCACAAGCGCTTCTCGCGCAAGCTCGACTTCGCGGAGAAGATCGCCAACCTCTTCGGCGCCGGGCTCACGGACCAGATCGTGCGCGCCGTCGACGACGTGAATATCGACATCGCCAAAGGCGAGGTCGTCGGGCTCGTCGGCGAATCGGGCTGCGGGAAATCGACGCTCGGGCGCGTCATCTCCGGCATCCTCGATCCCACCGAGGGCACGGTGCTCTACAATGGCAAGGACGTCGCGAAGATGAACGCGACGGAACGGCGCGCGGCGGATCTCGCGATCCAGATGATCTTCCAGGACCCGATGGCTTCGCTCAACCCGCGCATGCGCGTCGTCGACATCATCGGCGAGGCTCCGATCGTGCACGGCGTCGTGCGGAAATCGGAGATGGACGCCTATGTCTGCCAGGTCATGCGCACGGTCGGGCTCGATCCCTCGACGCGGATGCGCTACCCGCACCAGTTCTCCGGCGGCCAGCGCGCGCGCATCGGCATCGCCCGCGCGCTCGCGGTCAAGCCAAAGGTGCTCGTCTGCGACGAATCCACCGCCGCGCTCGACGTCTCGATCCAGGCGCAGGTCATCAACCTGTTCATGCAGTTGCGCCGCGACCTCGATCTCACCTACGTCTTCGTCAGCCACGATCTCGGCGTCGTGCAGCACATCTCCGACCGCGTGGCGGTGATGTATCTCGGCCGCATCGTGGAGCTGGCCCCGACCGACGACATCTTCGAGGGTCCGAACCATCCCTATACGCAGGCCCTGCTCGAGGAGGTGCCGCGCCTCGAGGCCAAGAAAAAGCAATTCACGGCGCTCAAGGGCGAAATCCCCTCCCCCCTCAACCCGCCGCCGGGCTGCCACTTCCACCCCCGCTGCCCGCTCGCCTTCGACCGCTGCCGCGTGGACCGGCCGGCGCTGAAGAGCATCGGGGCGGGAAGGCAGTCGGCCTGTCACCTCAACGACGAAGCGGCGCCGGCGCGAGCGGCGGCGGAGGCCCCCGGAGCGGCGTGAGGCGCACGGATCAACGCGCCAGATCAAGGCGCGAGCTGAAAATTTCTGCTAAGGGGGCCCGGCAACCCATGAAATGAGCCGAGGTCCGCCATGCGTGTCGATGTGTTCAGCGCCAAGCCCCATGACCGATCCTTCCTCAGCCACGCCGCCGAGGGAAAGGGGCTGGAACTGCGCTATCACGAAGCCCGCCTGAACAAGGACGCCGCCCGCCTGGCGGAAGGCGCGGACGCAGTCTGCGCCTTCGTCAACGACGAACTCGACGCTGAGGTCATCGCCAACCTCGCGGCCATGGGCGTGCGCATGATCGCGTTGCGATCGGCCGGGTTCAACCATGTCGATCTCGCCGCCGCGCGCGCCGCGGGAATCGCGGTGGCCCGCGTGCCCGCCTATTCCCCGCATGCGGTGGCCGAGCACACGGTCGCGCTGATGCTCGCGCTGAACCGCAACATCCATCGCGCCTACAACCGCGTGCGCGAAGGGAATTTCGCGCTGGACGGGCTGATGGGCTTCGACATGAACGGCAAGGTCGTCGGAATCGTCGGCACCGGGCTGATCGGCACGGTCCTGGCGCGCATCCTGCGCGGCTTCGGCTGCGAGGTTCTGGCCTTCGATCCCCAGCCCCGGGCCGAATGCGAGGCGCTCGGCGTGGTCTATGTCCAGATGGACGAGCTGCTGGAGTGCTCGGACATCGTCACCCTTCAATGCCCGCTCACCCCTGCGACGCATCATCTGATCGACGACGAGGCCATCGCCGCCATGAAGCCGGGAGTGATGCTGATCAACACCTCGCGCGGGGCGGTGATCGACACGCGCGCCGTGATCCGGGGGCTGAAAACGGAGCGGATCGGCGCGCTCGGGCTCGACGTGTATGAGGAGGAAGGCGATCTGTTCTTCGAGGACCTCTCCGCCAAGCACATTCCCGACGACGTCTTCGCGCGGCTCCTGACCTTTCCCAATGTGCTCGTCACGGGCCATCAGGGGTTCTTCACGCAGGAGGCGCTGCAGGCGATCGCCGCGACCACCATCGCCAATGTGACGGCCTTCCGGCAGGACGGCGCGCCGCTGCACCCGGTTCCCCGGCCGGACTGAGATGCCGGCCGCGCTCGCCGCCCTGCCGATCCTCGTCGTGGTGCTGGCGATGGCCGTCCTGCACTGGCGCGCGGCGCTGGCAGGCGCCGCCGGGCTTGGCGTGGCGCTGGCGGTGGCGCTCGGCGGCTTTGGCGTTTCCGGCGGCGGCGTGCTGGTCGCAGGGGTCGCGGCGGAGGCCGCGAGCAGCACGCTGACCATCCTGTGGATCATCCTGCCGGCTCTGGCGATCTACGAAGCGCAGTTGCGCTCCGGGGCGCTGGAGCGGATGCGCCTCGCCCTGACGCGGCTGAGCGACGACAGGGCCGTGCAGGCCCTGCTGATCGCGTGGTTCTTCGGGCTGTTCATGGAGGGGGCGGCCGGATTCGGCGCGCCGGTGGCGCTGGCGGCGCCGCTGCTCGTGGGGCTCGGCTTCACGCCCGTGCGGGCGGTCGCGCTCGCGCTTCTGGGCCATGCGGCGGGCGTGTCCTTCGGCGCGGTGGGGACGCCGGCGCTGGCGCAGATCGACCTGCTGGGCCTTCCCGGCCCCGAACTGGCCACGCTGACCATGGGGCTGCACGCCCTGCCGCTTCTCATGCTGGCGCTCTTCGTGATGCGGCTGGCGAGCGATGCGCCGCTGACGCGCCGGCAGGCGGGGATCGCCCTGCTGGCGGGCCTGTGTTTCCTCATCCCGGCGCTGATTCTGGCCTGGCTCGCCGGGCCGGAACTGCCCACGCTGGGCGGCGCGCTGATCGGCGGGGCGGTGTTTGCATGGCTCATGCGTTCGAGGCGCGCGCCCCCGACCGACGGGGAGAAGTGGCGCCTGGCCGATCTCGCCCCCTATCTGCTGATCGTCGCGCTGGTCCTGCTGACGCGGCTCGTTCCGCCCGTGCAGGCTGCGCTGTCGAGCCTGTGGCTGGGGTGGGAATGGTCCGGCTTCTCCGGTGGCGTCGCGCCGCTCTATCACCCCGGCACGCTGCTTTCGGCGGGGCTCGTGATCGCGGCTCTGGCGACCGGGCGCGCGGCCCTCTTGGGGCCGGCGCTCGGCGCCGCGCTTCGCAGGCTCGCGCCCGTGGCGCTGGCGCTTCTGGTGATGCTGGCGCTCGCGCGCCTGATGGTGCATGGCGGCCTGATCGCCCGGCTCGCCGAGGCGGCGGCGCAGGCAGGCGCGCTCTGGCCGCTCCTGTCCCCGTTCATCGGCGTGCTCGGCACCTTCGTGAGCGGTTCGGCCACGGCCTCCAACATCCTGTTCACGGATTTCCAGGCCGCCACGGCCCGCGCCCTCGACCTGCCGGTCGCGCTGATGGCAGCGGCGCAGGGCGTTGGCGCAGCCATCGGCAACGCGGTGGCGCCCCACAACATCATCGCAGGAGCGGCGACTGTGGGCTTGGCGGGACGGGATGGGGAGGTGCTGGCGCGGACGTTGGGGGCGGTTTTGGCGTATGCGGCGGGGGTTGGGGGGGTGGTGTGGGTCGCCTCAGGGCAATTCTAGTGCTCGCTGGTCTGCCTTGATCAAGAGATTCTGCGGGTGCCGTGCTGTCGGGAACATTCGCAAGCGCCTCCGTCCGATCAAGCGGTATGGATGGCGCATATTGTGGATTTCTCGGAAATCACCCGCAATATCTATTGAGGGCAACGGCGTGTATCCCTACAATCTAAGGTGCTTGGCTTTTTTCGGTCTGCGGGTTCCTTATGAGCGCCGTGACGATCGGAACGGGCGGGTCGGCGAACGGTCCTGAACCGTGCGTCGGCCTACAGGGTGCCGAGGCCGTATCGCATCTGAATGGCGGCCAAGGTCCTGGAGAGCAAACGGCAAGCCTTGCCTCTCGCATGACCATTGCCCTTCATTTCGAGATCGAGATGAGGCTTCGGGTGGTCAGTAGGGTTTCTTTTGGGCTTCGCCGCGATCCCGAGCGCGATTTTCGCTTGCATTCCGACCGAAAAAGGTAAGCTACCTGACGAAGGAGGGATGCGCGATGCCGATTATCGACGCGAACAAAAACGCGCCCGCATTTTCTGTGGGTGCCTGAGCGCCGCGGTCGCATGTCGCGGTGTGCTCATCCTGACCAGTCTGGTCTGCGGGTTCCTTATGAGCGCCGTGACGATCGGAACGGGCGGGTCGGCGAACGGTCCTGAACCGTGCGTCGGCCTACAGGGTGCCGAGGCCGTATCGCATCTGAATGGCGGCCAAGGTCCTGGTGAGCAAACGGCAGTTCGAGAGGCGAGGCATTCCGAGGTCGCCTACCAGAGAGAGATCGTCATGGGGCGTCTTTTTGACGAAGCCACCAGGCAACGTGTCCTTTACAAAGCGTGGCAAAAGATAAAATCGAATGGAAGGCGGTCATCCGCTGATGAGACCCGCGAAGCGATCGAGGAATTCGAGAAGAATTCCATAGGCAATATTCGGAAGATCCAGCAACAGCTTCGTTCAGGAAAATTTCAGTTCGACCCTCAGCATGGGGTGACTATCAAGAAATCGAGCGGCGGCAAGCGAGGCATTGTCATGGCCTCTGTCCGCAACCGGATTGTCGAGAGGGCGCTGCTTGATACTCTTCAGAGTAAATCAGATTTCGTAAAATCGGTGAATACTCAAGACACTAGTGTCGGCGGCGTCCCCAACCGTAGCGTTCCCCACGGACTGCAACTGATCAATAGTGCCTTTGACGACGGCAAGGTCCATTTTGTTCGCTCAGACATCTCGGGCTTTTTTGATGGCATCAACAGGGAAAAAGTCCTGAAAGCCATTTCACACGTCATCGGCGATCCGGCATTTATGGAGCTTTTGGATCATGCTTCGACCGTCATCTTGAGCAACGAAACAAGTCTTGGAGAGGATCGGAAAATTTTCCCGACAGATAGCGAGGGGGTCGCTCAGGGATCGCCGCTTTCTCCGTTATTTGGGAATATTCTGCTTTACGAGTTCGACAAGCAGCTCAATGGTCGAGGAGTGATTTGCGTTCGTTTCATAGATGACTTCGTCATTATGTCAGTTTCGGAGCGACGTTGCCGTTTGGCGTTTAAATCTGCCGAAGCTTTCCTGAACGGTCTTGGACTCAAGTGCCACAATCCATATTCAGGAACATCTTCACCGGATAAGGCCCAGTTTGGAAATGCCCGTGAACGTGGTTTTTCCTTCTTAGGATATGACTGCGAGCCTGGACTTTTCCAACCGAACCGCAAAGCCCGAAGTAGCCTGTTGGAAAAAATCAGGGACCGGATAAAAGCGGGAAAAACTGCGATCGGTCACGTTCGGAAAAATCAAGATAGTTTCGCCGCAAGAAGCAGATATGCTCAGACACTCACAGTGATTGATAGTGTTATTCGTGGTTGGGGAGAGGCATTTTCATATGGTAATGCTCCGCAAACCATTCGAGATCTAGACAAGAAAATTGACGATCTCTTGACAGATTTTAGATCTTGGTATGCCCTTCAATGCAAGCATATGAGCTCGGAAGACCGTCGCCGGACTGGCGGAGTCGGGCTCTTGGGAGATATTAAGCCAAAGCTACTTTGCGAGGCCCCATTTGCTATCGACCCTTCGAAGAAAATCCGGAAATCTAAAACGACATCAGTGATTTCAACAGATGGCTCGACCGCTGGAAAGTTGAACAAGGAAAATGGGCTATCGCCGATCGGTGCATGGGCTTTCAAGAACCATGAAACTGGTGAAGAGAAATCAGGCTTAGCATCCGACACGACCAATAATAGAATGGAACTACAAGCCGTCATTGAAGCAATAAAAAGCTTACCGATCGGGGGGTCAGCGATCATTAGGAGTGACAGCAAATATGTATGCAATGTTATCAACAATAGATATATTGTAAATTCTAATAATGATCTTTGGAAAAAATACTTAGATGTTAGCCATGGGCGAAAACTTCGTGTGGTTTGGATTAAGGGTCATGCTGGCGACATATTCAATGAGGCAGCTGACAGGCTTTCCCGCGATACTGCGAAAGCGGCTTTGAATTTAAAATAATAGATATTTACAAGTAGGATGACGATCATCGGCAAAGATGACGGCATCGGACGTAGGGAGCGGCCAACGGCTGACTTCGCCAATTTCTGCGGTTGCTATGCAGCGCGCGTAAAGTTCCGATCCCCGCCCTTCGCGTCGATGATGCTGGAGTAGGCGCAACCAACACCCGCCGAGTCGCACGCTCCATCCCCCCTAT
>REDO01000115.1 GCA_007693435.1 Salinarimonadaceae bacterium
GCGCAGCGAGCGGCCGATGGCCCGCGCGGTTCCGCGGGGACGCCGCCCGTTATTCGCGCCGGTTGTTTCGCTCGCCATTCCACGCTCCTCGCGATTGGGGCCCGCACGACCCTTTTCATCGACGACCCTTTTCATGGACGCCGGCGCGCCGCTATGGTCCGTCGCGCTCTCAGGCGCGTATTTTCACCCGTGTCGCCGAAAAGACCAGCGGCGCTGATTCGGCCGACGCCGACGACGGAGCATCATGAACCCGATCAGCCAGACGCCGGAAGCGGTCGCAGCTGCAAGCGCCGACGCCTTGTTTTACGTCGGACGCGGCGTCGCGGTTCTGCAAGCCGTGCCGCTGCGCGCCAGAAAGCCCGGCGAAGCGCTGGTGCGCACGCTCTGGAGCGCGCCGAGCCGGGGCACCGAACGTCTCGTCTTCGAGGGTCTCGTGCCCGCCGACGAGCATGAGCGCATGCGCGCGCCGTTTCAGGAGGGCGAATTCCCGTTCCCCGTGAAATACGGCTATTGCGCTGTCGGAACCGTCGAGGAGGGCTCGCCCGATCTCGTCGGGCGCAGCGTGTTCTGCCTGCATCCGCATCAGACGCGTTTCGTCGTTCCCGAAACCGCGCTCGCGATCGTGCCCGACGCCGTGCCTGCGCGGCGCGCGGTGCTCGCGGCCAATATGGAGACGGCGCTCAACGCCGTGTGGGATTCCGGGATCGCGCCGGGCGCGCGGGCGATGGTTGTCGGCGGCGGCGTCGTGGGGCTCCTTGTCTGCGCCCTGATCGGGCGCATGCCCGGCGTCGAGGCGACGCTCATCGACGTCGATCCCGCACGCGCGCCGCTCGCCGCCGGGCTCGGCTGCGCCTTCTCCAAGCCGCTCGACGCGCCGGGCGAGATGGACGTCGTCTTCCACGCCTCGGCGAATCCCGCCGGTCTCTCCTGCGCGCTCGCCTGCGCCGGGGACGAGGCGCGCATCGTCGAGATGAGCTGGTACGGCTCGCAGCCCGTGCCGGCGCCGCTCGGCCTCGCCTTCCACTCGCGCAGGCTGCAGATCATCTCCAGCCAGGTCGGGCGCATCGCGCCGTCCATGCGCCCGCGTTGGGATTACGCGCGCCGCCTCGCCAAGGCGCTCGCGCTGCTCGATGATCCCCGCCTCGACGCGCTCATCACCCACGAGATCGCCTTCGCCGACCTTCCCGCCGCGCTGCCGGACCTGCTCGCCCCCGGCGCGCCGGGCCTGTGCGCCGCCGTTTCCTACGCGTAGCCCCGTTTCGAGGAGTCATCGCCCATGTTCGCCGTCGAAGTCCGCGACCACGTCATGATCGCCCACAGCTTCAGGGGAGATCTGTTCGGCCCCGCGCAGAAGCTGCACGGCGCGACCTTCGTCATCGACGTGGCGTTCTTTCGCCCCGAACTCGGCCCGGAAGGCGTCGTCGTCGATATCGGCCGCGCCCATGACGCGCTGAAGGCGACGCTGGGGCCGCTCAACTACCGCAATCTCGACGACATCCCCGAATTCGCCGGGATCAACACGACGACCGAATTCCTCTGCAAGCACATATTCGACGCCATGGCGAAAGCCGCGCGCGACGGCGCCCTCGGGCCCGGCTCGGAGGAGATCGCGCGCATCCGCGTGCTGATCGGCGAATCGCATGTCGCGCGCGCCTGGTACGAGGCGGATCTGGCGTGAGCGAAGCGGCCATGGTCCCGGCCGTTTTCGCGATACCGGGCGATATCGCGAGCCCCACGGGCGGCTACGCCTATGCGCGGCGCGTCCAGCCGCTCTTCGCCGGCGAGGGCGTGGACGTGTCCCATCTCGTCCTGCCCGATTCGTTTCCGCATCCCGGCGAAGCCGATCTGGCGGCGACGCGACGACTGCTCGCGGAGGCCGCGCGCAACAGCGTGCTGCTCGTCGACGGGCTGGCGCTCGGCGCGATCCCGCCGGCGCTGATCGCGGATATCGCGCCGCGCATCGTCGCGCTGGTGCATCACCCGCTCGGGCTGGAGACGGGGCTTCACGAGGCGCGCGCCCGCGAGCTGCTGGCCAACGAGGCGGCGGTGCTGGCGCTCTGCCCGCGAATCGTCGCGACGAGCCGGACGACGGCGCGAACGCTCGTCGCCGATTTCGGCGTCGCGGAAGCGCAAGTCAGCGTCGCGGAGCCGGGAACCGATCCGGCGCCCCCGGCGCGCGGAAGCGATCCGGGCCAGCCGCTCGCGCTCCTCGCCGTCGGCTCCGTCTCGCCGCGCAAGGCCTACCGGCTCCTTGTCGAAGCGCTTGCCGATATCCCCCGCACGCTGGAATGGCGTCTCGTCATCGCCGGCTCCGACAGGGATGTGGACGAAACGGGCGCCTTGCGCGCGTTGATCGCAGAACGCGGCCTGCGCGCGCGCGTCGAGATCGCCGGACCTGTCCCGGAAGAAGCGCTCGCCGCGCTCTATGACGGAGCCGACCTCTTCGTCTCGGCTTCGCTCTACGAGGGCTACGGCATGGTTCTGGCGGAAGCGATGGCGCGCGGCCTGCCCATGGTCGTCTCGACGGGCGGCGCCGCGGCGCAGACGGTTCCCGACGCCGCCGCGCTGAAGGTCCCGCCCGGCGACGTGGCGGCGCTGCGATCGGGGCTGGAAGCTGCGATCGGGGACAAAAACCTGCGGGCGCGGCTCGCGGCGGAATCAGCGCGGGCGGGCGCGGCGCTGCCGCGCTGGGAGGAC
This sequence comes from Salinarimonadaceae bacterium, assembly GCA_007693435.1. Classification (GTDB taxonomy): domain Bacteria; phylum Pseudomonadota; class Alphaproteobacteria; order Rhizobiales; family Beijerinckiaceae; genus Saliniramus. Next base: position 2,698 of record REDO01000115.1, read on the forward strand.
ACGGCGCGCGTCCTGGCGCGGGCGATCGTCGATATCGGACTGGAGAAGGCGCAATGAGTGGTTTTTCGGTCGACTGGCTTTCCCTGCGCGAGGGCGCGGACCACCGCTCCCGTGATCCCTCCCTCCTCGCCGCGCTCTCCTCAACCTTCGACGGGCGCGAGGAGATCGACGTGGTCGATCTCGGCTGCGGCTCGGGCTCGAACCTGCGCGCGCTCGCCGCGCATCTGCCCGCGCGGCAGAACTGGCGGCTCGTCGATCACGATGCGGGCCTGCTCGCCGCCGCCCGCGAGACGATCGCGGAATGGGCGGACGAGGCGCGGCGCGACGGCGACAATCTGGAGGCGGAGAAGGACGGCAAGCGCCTGCGCGTCTCCTTCGTGCAGGCCGACCTCGCCCGCGACCTCGAGGCGGTCCTCGATCCGGCGCCCGCGCTCGTGACGGCGGCGGCTTTGTTCGATCTGTGCTCGCGCGAATGGATCGCCGGATTCGCCGCCGTCGTCGCGGCGCGGGGGGCGGCCTTCTACACCGCGCTGACCTATGACGGGCGCGAGATCTGGGAGCCGCCGCATCCGGCGGACGCCGCCGTGCTCGCGGCGTTCCATGCGCATCAGGAGGGCGACAAGGGCTTCGGCTTTTCCGCCGGACCGCAGGCGACGCAGGGCCTTGCCGCCGCGTTCGCAATGGCGGGCTACCGTGTCGAAACGGGCGAGAGCCCCTGGCGGCTCGGCGCCGCCGACGCCGGCCTGATCGCGGCGCTCGCCAACGGCGCGGCCCTGGCGGTGGCGGAGACGGGGCGCGTTCCGGCGGCGGATGTCGAGGACTGGCTCGCCGCGCGCGTCGCGCCCGGCGTCGCCTGCGTCATCGGACATGTCGATCTGCTAGCGCGTCCCGCCTGAGCCCGGCAGCATCCGGCGCAGGGTCAGGTCGCGCAGCGCGTAATGGTGATGCAGGGCGGCGGCCGCGTGCAGCAGGAGCAAGCCTGCGAGCGCCAGTGTCAGCCCGTAATGCACGGCGAAGATGCGCTTGGCGACGTCGAAGCCGCCGCTGACGGGAAGGGTGAGCGGGATCGACCAGAACAGGTTGACCGGCGCGCAGCAGGCCGAGGTCGCTGCCCAGCCGGATAGCGGCGCGAGCACCAACAGCGCGTAGAGCATGATATGCGTCGCCTTGGCCGCGGCGCGCTTGACCGGCGACATCGGCACGAGCGGCGGCGCGCCCGAGAGCCAGCGCGTGACGAGGCGGATCGCGGTCAGCCCGACGATGATCAGACCGAATGACTTGTGCAGCTCGTAGAGCAGGTTCTTGAACGGCGAAGGATCGAGCGAGGTCATCACCATGCCCGTCGGGATCATCCCGATGATGATGATGGCGGTGGCCCAGTGCAGGGCGATCTGGAGCCCCGAATAGCGCTCGTGCGCGGGGCTCGCGGTCGCTGTCGTGGTCTCGCTCATGATGGGCTCTCCTCCATGCTCTCGCTTCCCGCCTCCGCGCGCAGGTCGCAATCGAACAACACGTCGCCGCCGTCGAGTAGAAACGTCCGCGTCGCGGGACGCAAGGCGCCTGCGAGCGTCTCGACGACGGGCAGATCGAGCCCGGCCTTTCCCGAGCCGATCAGCACCGGCGCGACGAGCATGTGCAGCCGGTCGACGCAGGCGGCCGCGAGGAAATCCGAAACCGTGCGCGCCCCGCCCTCGATCAGGATGCGGGCGAAGCCGGCGCGCCCGAGCGCCGCGACGATCGCCGCCGGCGCCAGCAGCCCGTCGCGCCCGCGCTCGACGCGCAGGAACTCGACGCCGGGCGGCGGCGCTCCGGGGCGGTCGGATCCTCCGACGACGATCCGGCGAGCGCCGTCATCCGCGAGGCAGGCGGCGGCGGCGGGCAGGCGGCCCGACGGGTCGATCACCACGCGCGCCGGCGAGACGCCCGGCGTCCGGCGCACCGTCAGCAGGGGATCGTCGGCGGCCACGGTGCCCACGCCGACGACAACCGCGTCCACATGGGCGCGCAAGGCGTGCAGATGGTCCAGCGCCGCTCCGCCGTTGATGTATTTCGAATCCCCCGTGACGGTCGCGATGCGTCCGTCGAGCGATTGACCGAGTTGCGCGACGACAAAGGGCCGCGACGTCGTTCCGGAACAGAAAGGGGCGAAGCAGGGTTGCATGATTGATCTATCGCCGTTTTGCCGTCGTAGAAATGTTGCATCCACGATGCGATCGTCCGATATCGACAGGGGCGATGGTCGATCGGACGGTCGCTCGTGATGCGTGGGGGAACAATTAGCGCTCGGTGGAGCGGGGAACAGTGCGATATGATCAGCGCAGCGTTCGTCGGTTCTTCGTCCGGGCCCCACTCGTCACCGATAGGAAGCCCAGTTTCATGATGCGTCTTGTTCTTGGTTATTCCGGCGATCCGGGCCTGATGAGCGTCGAACGCGCTATCGCGGAGTTTCGCCTCGCCCGACCCGTCCTCGTTTCCGACGGGGATGCGGAAGCGATCGTCATCGGCGTCGAGGATCTCGACGAAGAATTGTGCCGCCGCCTCGACGTCGTCGCCGGCGGCCGGGCGCGTCTCATCCTGACCGGGCCCCGCCTGCGCCGGCTCGGCCTCGACCGCGAGGATCACGGCGCCGTCGCCATGCCGGTCGTCGATCCCGCCCGCGTCGAGGCGCTGGCGCGCCGGATCGACGCGCGCATCGACGCTCCCGTGCGCGCCGCCTCGCAGATCGATCTCGACGGGCTGGAGCTGGCGCGTCTCGCGCTGATCTCTCCCGCGGTCATCGTCGTGCCGCTGCCGGCCGAGATGGAGCGCGAGCCCTCCATCCTGACCGTCACGGGCGAGGATCTGCGCGCCTTTCGCCGCAAGCAGGCGACGCGGCTGCGCATCGCGAGCCGCGCGCCGGTTCCGCTCGAGGGCGCGCCCGACACCGAATTCGTCGTCTTCCGGGGCGGCGAGGGCATGCGCGACCAGATCGCGATCATCGTCGGCAAGCCGGATCTCGCCAAACCCGTCTTCGTGCGGCTGCATTCGGCCTGCCTCACGGGCGACCTGTTCGGTTCGCTGAAATGCGATTGCGGCGACCAGCTGCGCGGCGCCGTGCGCGCCATGGCGCAGGCCGATGGCGGCATCCTGCTCTATCTCGACCAGGAGGGCCGCGGCAACGGCATCGCCAACAAGATCCGCGCCTACAAGATGCAGTCGGAAGGCTTCGACACCTACGACGCCGACGCCGCCATGGGCTTCGGGCTGGACCAGCGCCGTTTCGATTTCGCCGCCCGCATGCTGTCCCAGCTCGGCGTTGCGAGCGTTCGCGTCCTCACGAACAATCCGCTCAAGATCGAGGCGCTCGAGGCGGCCGGGCTCGATGTGGTCGCCGACGAGCGTTCGATCGGGCGCGCGAACCCTGAGAACCTGCGCTACCTCGCCGCCAAGCGCGACCGCGCCGGCCATATGATCGATCTCGACGCGGTCTTCGCCGCGCCGCATCAGGACTGACGGGCGCTCGCTTCCTGCGCCCGCCGAGAAGGCGCCGCCCTGTCGAGACCCGGGGCGGCGTCTTTTTTTGCGCTCGCGATCAGGGAGCGGCCCAAGCGAGGATCCGCCGCGCCGTCTCCGGACCGCGCGCCTGCGCGGCGATGCCGTAATGCTCCGCAAGCCGCCCGAGCGCGCGCGCGATGACCACCTTCGCCGAACGCACGGGCCAGCCCCGCTCGCGCTCGATCTCGGCGATGGGCTTGAGGAAACCGCAGAGATCGACGAGCAGGTCCGCATCCTCTGCTCCGAGACGCTCGACTATCCGCGCCACGCGCTGGCGCGCCGCGATGCGGGTCTGCGTCGGATCGGCGGCGCGCGCGCCCGAACCGCCGCCAGCGCCTGCGCCGAAGCGGTCCCAGTCGAGCCCGATCCCAGGCATGATCCCGGCGAGCGTCAGATCGTTGCGCAGACGCTCCCCGGCCTGGAGCCGGGCGGCGTCGATGAGCGGCGCGCCGTTCGCGTCCCGGCGCGCGGCGAGCCGCGCGAGCGGGCTCTCGTCCCGGTTGACGCGCGCCCGGGCGCCGCCATCGAGCGTCTTCATCTGCGTGCGCCTGTGCTGGGCGGCGAAGCCTTCGGTCGCGTCGAGTCCTTCCCCATGCGCCGCCTGACGCCGCAGGAGCGCCCGCCCGGCCGGCGAGATCACGAAATCGGCGCCACGAATCGCGACGAGATCGCGCGCCAGAAGCGCGTCGAGCGCCGCTTGCGGATGCTCCCCTCCGCCGAGCGACACCCCCGTGGCGCCGCCAGCGTCTTTTCCGGCGGACGCCGCGTCGCTGCGCGTTTTTCGAACCACGACCCGCCCCTCCTCGAACGCATTCCCCCGCGCCGCCGCGCCTCTGGCGTCGAGCGCCTTCAGAAGCCGCATGGCGGCGCGGCCGGGGATTTGCGCGGGCGGATGTGGATTTTTGCAACGTTTAATGTTCATATAATGTTCCAATCGCGACAACCTAGATTAGAATGGTGGGAGCGATGGAAGCGCCGGGAGGGTGGAATGTCAAGGAT
>REDO01000163.1 GCA_007693435.1 Salinarimonadaceae bacterium
CTCATGAGTGCGCGCATCGATTCTTCCTGAGGCACCAAGGATTCGATTTAGGGCGAGCGAGCCGGCCGTTGCAGGGCTCCGCGCGGCGACGAAACTGCGGTTTCGCTTGCTTTCGGAAGGGTATCGCGGTCAAAGGCGGCGTCGAGAGAGGGAACCCGCGCGCGATGGAAGAGCTTTCCTACACTCATGTGCCACGGCCCGGCGGGATGCCCGTCACCTTCGGCCTGCGCGGACGCAATCTCGTCGTGGAGCGGATGGCCGAGGCGCAGAACGTCTCGCTCGCCTCCGTCGAGGAAATACGCTTCACGTACGAACAGCGCTCGTTCGCACAGAACGTGTTCCGCACCCGCTTGCGCCTGTTGAACGGGGCGACCGTCACGCTGCACTCCGTCTCGTTTCGCTCGATGATATTCTCCGAGCGTCAGGACGCCGCTTACGGCGCCTTCGTCCGTGAATTGTGCGCCCGGACGGCGCGGGCCAGCCCATCGGCCACGTTCCATGCGGGCAGGCCCATAGTGATCTGGTGGTTGATGGCGATCGTCGCCGGCATCGTGCTCGCAGGCCTCGCCCTGTTCGTCGCCTATACGCTGGCTTATGGGGAATACGGGGCCACGGTGATCGGCCTCGTCGTCGGCGCTCTCGGCATCGGCCAGCTGATCCCGTTGGTGCGGCTGAACCGGCCGCGGCCGGTCGATCCGGCCGCGCTTCCGGGAGACCTCGTCCCTAGTTGAACATCCGTGCGCGCGATCGGCGCTGACGGATATCGCCTAAACGCGCGTTGACAGCGCGCGCCGGCGTTGGGAGACACGCGTTTCCGCCGATCCGGGCGGTCGCGTTTCGAGGCTCGCCAAGTCGATGATCTCCGTCTTCGCATCTCTCGTGCCGGTGTTTCTCGTCATAATGGCGGGTTGGCTCGCGCGGGTGACGGGTTTTGTCGAGGAACGGCACTGGCCGGGTCTGGAGCGGGTCACCTATGTCATCTTCTTTCCGGCGATCATCATCCTGACGCTGGCGCGCGCCGACCTCTCGCAGGTTCCGGTATTCGGCATGGGCGGCGCCATGATCGGCGGCATTCTGCTCGTCGCAGGCGCGCTCGTCGCCTCGCGCCGCTTCCTGGAAAGCCGCCTGAGTCTGGACGGGCCGGCCTTCACTTCGCTTTTCCAGGGCTGCACGCGCTGGAACACCTTCGTGGCGCTGGCGGTCGCAGGCGCGATGTTCGGCGAAAGAGGCCTGGCCCTGATGGCGGTCGCCGTCGCCGCCATGATTCCGCTGCTCAACGTGCTCGCGATCGGCGTTCTCGTACGATACGCGACGGGCGCGCCGCAGACCCCGGCCACAATCCTGCGCACGATCGTCTTCAACCCGTTCATCTGGTCTTCCCTGACCGGAATCGTCATCAACGTGTCGGGCCTCAAGCTGCCGGGTCTTGCAGTCGATTTCATTGCGATCCTGGGGAATGCGGCGCTCGCCGCCGGGCTGCTCGTCGTCGGCGCCGGGCTCGACATGCGCCGGCTCGCGGCGCCACGCGCTGCACACTGGCTGTCCCTGGGCATCAAGCTCGCAGCGCTTCCCATCATCGCCGTGGCGATCGCGCGACTGGCTGGCGTCGAAGGCGATGATCTCGTCATCGTGGCCATCGCGATGACGGTGCCGACCGCGAGCGGCGGGTATATCCTGGCCAAACAAATGGGCGGAGACGCGCCGTTGATGGCGGAAATCATCACGATTCAGACGTTGTTGGCGATTATTACGATGCCCCTCATGATCGCCTTGCTGGCGCCGTGACGTAGCGCGCGGGTCTGGCGAAAGGCAGACGGCGTTGGACGTCGCATACAACTTTTCCCTGTGCATGCGCCGAATAATCGTTTAGGTTGTATTTACGCGAGTTGCAACCGCTCGCGCCAAACCAAACTGCCCTGGTGCGCCTGATGCCGACGGACGACAAGCACGCCATCGCCTCGCTGCGGTCTCAAAAGCCATATCGCGACGTTTCGCCCGATCGAGTCGAAACCGCTCGCTACATCGCCGCGCTCACCGCTGAAATGAGCGTGATGGCGCGGCATGCCAAGTTGCCGCTCCTGTCCTATTTCCTCGAAATGGCGCGGATCGAGGCGGCGGAGGCGGCCAGCCCGAAGCGGCGCTCCGGCCGGGCCGCGCGAGAACGCCAGCCGATTGAGCCCGGAAGCGACGCATGATCTCACCGCTCGATCAGCGATACCGCATTGCCGCCGTGGCGCTCCAGCCGTCCGCCGATTTCGAGTTCGAGAATGAAGCTGTTGACCGCGCGGACGGGCAAGCCCGACTGACGTGAGAGATCGTCGATCGAGACCGGGCTGGGGCCGAGCAGCTCCAGAAGGATGTCGCGCTTGTCTCGCACGGCGTGTTCGCGCTCCCTGTTTTCGTCGCCGTCCCGTTCGTCCGCGATCCGCAGGGGCGCCGTGGGCGCCGGCGCGACAGCCCCGTCGAAATCGAGAAAATCAAGCTCGTCCCAAAGCGTCTCGACGAGATCGTCGCCGGAATCCTCCCGGGCTTCCGATTTAGCGGCCCAATCGGTTTCGATGAGCGGCGCGAGCGAGGAGGCGACATGCTCGGCGCTCGCGCAGAGTGTGGCGCCCTGCCGGATCAGGTCGTTCGTCCCTTCCGCGCGCGGGTCGAGCGGCGAGCCGGGCACGGCGAAGACCTCCCTGCCCTGCTCGGCGGCGAACCGGGCCGTGATCAACGAACCCGAGCGCCGCGCGGCCTCGATGACGATGACGCCCAGCGAGAGCCCCGAGACGATGCGGTTGCGGCGCGGGAAGTCGCGCGCGCGGGGCTCCCAGCCGAGCGGCATCTCGGAAACGGCGGCCCCGCCGCCTTCGATGATGCGCGCAAGCAGCGGCTCGTTCTGCGCCGGATAGACCTGGTCCTGTCCGCCAGCCAGCACCGCGACCGTCGCGCCCGGCGGCGCGCTCTTGTGAGCCGCGGCGTCGACGCCGCGCGCCAGCCCGGAGACGACGACGAAGCCCGCCTCCCCAAGCTCGCGCGCCAGACGCCCCGCGAAGGTGAGGCCGGCGGCGGAAGCGTTGCGGGAGCCGACAATGGCCACACAGGGGCGCGATAGCGCGGAAACGTCGCCGCGAACGCAGATGAGCGGCGGGGCCGTGTCCGTCGCCTGCAAGGGCTTGGGGTAATCAGGTTCGCCCATTGCGACGAATCGCGCGCCCAGGCGCCGTGCGCCGTCGATCTCGCGAAGCGCTTCGTCCCGGCTGCAGACGCGCAGCATGAGCCTGCCGCCCTTGCGGGCGAGATCCGGCAGCGCCTCCAGCGCGCCGGCGGCGCCGCCATATTGGTTGATCAGCGCGCGGAAGGTGCGCGGCCCGACATTCTCGCTGCGGATCAGCCGCAGCCAGTCGACCCGTTGCTCATCCGTCAGCTCCGCCGCCGGCATCCTTCTTCCCGCCAATCCTGCTCTCCGTGCCGGAAAGCAACCTTGAAATGTTAGTCCTGTGTTTCCACCAAAGCAGAATTGCAATGACGATGGCAAGCTCCATCATCTGTCCTTCGCCGAGATACCAGAGAACGAAGGGCGCGGAGAGGCTCGCGACGAGGGCTGACAGGGACGAGTAGCGCGTTGCGAGCGCCACGAGAAGCCAGATCGCGCAGAAGGCGAGCCCGGCCTCGAGCTTCAGACCGAGCAGCACGCCGATATAGGTGGCGACCCCTTTGCCGCCTCGAAATCCGAGCCAGACCGGGTAGCAATGCCCGACAAACGCCCCGAGCGCCGCGATAACGGCTGTGTTCGGGCCCCAATGCCAGGCGATGAGCACCGCCAGCGTCCCCTTCAGCATGTCGAGGGCGAGGGTCGCGACCGCGAGATCCTTGCGCCCCGTGCGCAGGACGTTCGTCGTGCCGATATTGCCGGAACCGATCTTGCGCACGTCGCCGAAGCCTGCGGCCTTCGTGATCAGGAGCCCGAACGGGATCGAGCCGAGCAGATAGCTGAAAGCGGCCGCGGCGAGGAAATAGGGCAACGCGCCTGACCAGTCCATCGCTTCGGGCATCGCTTCCCCTCCCCGTCAGGCGTCTGCGAGCGTGTGCACGCAGCGGCCGGCGACAAACGTGCGCAGCACCCTGCCCTCGAGCCGCGCCTCGTCGAACGGCGAGTTCTTCGAGCGCGAGCGCAGGTCGCGCTTGTCGAGAACGTAAGGCATGTCGGGATCGAAAACGATCAGATCAGCAGGCGCGCCCGCCGCCAGCCGCCCGCCCGGCAGGCCGAGGATCTCGGCAGGGCGCGTCGACATGGCGCGCAGGAGCCGCGGCAGGTCGATCCGCCCGGCATGATAGAGGCGCAACGCCGCCGACAGCATCGTCTCGATGCCGAGCGCGCCGTTGGCGGCCTCGGCGAAGGGAAGCCGCTTCGTCTCGACGTCCTGCGGATTGTGATCGGAGACGATGACGTCGATCGCCCCCTCGGCGAGCGCCTCGATGACCGCCTGCCGGTCATCCTCGTGGCGCAGGGGCGGCGAGAGGCGCAGGAACGTGCGGTAATCGCCGATGTCGTTCTCGTTCAGGGTGAGATTGTTGATCGACACGCCGCAGGTGACCGCGAGCCCGGCATCCTTGGCGCGGGCGACGATCTCGACCGAGTCCGCGCAGGAGATCAGCGCCGCGTGGTAGCGCCCGCGGGCGAGGCGCACGAGCCGCATGTCGCGCTCCAGCGCGATCGTCTCCGCCTCGCGCGGAATGCCGAGGAGCCCCAGCCGCGACGCGAACTCGCCCTCGTTCATCACGCCGTCGCCCACAAGCGTCGGCTCCTCGCAATGGTTGATCAGAAGCGCGTCGAGATCGCGCGCGTAGAGAAGCGCGCGACGCATGACCCGCGCGTTCGTGACGGGCTTCACGCCGTCGGTGAAGGCGATTGCGCCCGCCTCGCCGAGAAGACCGAACTCGGTCAGCTCCTCGCCATGCAGTCCCTTCGTCAGGGCGGCTGCGGGATGGATGCGCACGATCGCCGTATCGCGGGCGCGCCGCAGGATGTAGTCGACGATCGCCGGATCGTCGACGACGGGGTTGGTGTCGGGCATGCAGACGACGGTGGTGACGCCGCCGACGGCGGCCGCTTCGCTCAGCGTCCCCAGAGTCTCGCGATGCTCCGCCCCCGGCTCGCCGACGAAGGCGCGCATATCGACGAGGCCCGGCGCGACGACGGCGCCGCCGCAATCGATCACGCTCGCGCCCTCGGGATGCGCCGGCAGAGCGCCCCAGGCGACGTCCGCGATCGTTTCGCCTGCGATCAGGACCGCGCCGGGCCCCTCGCGGCCGGAGGCCGGATCGACGAGGCGGGCGTTCGTGAGGATCGTGCGGCTCGAGGTCATCGCAGTGGCCCGCCCCTTCGGATCGTTTCGCCGTTCAACGGTTCGGCAGATGAGTGGCGAGCGCCTCGAGCACCGCCATGCGCACGGCGACGCCCATTTCGACCTGCTCCCGAATCAGCGATTGCGCCCCGTCCGCAACGTCGGAGGCGATCTCGACGCCCCGGTTCATCGGACCCGGATGCATGACGAGCGCGTCAGGCTTCGCCCAGGACAGCTTCTCCTGATCAAGCCCGAAAAAACGGAAATACTCCCTCACCGACGGCACGAAGGAGCCGTTCATGCGCTCGCGCTGAAGTCGCAGCATCATCACGATGTCGGCGTCCTTCAACCCCTCGCGCATGGACGTGAAGGTCTCGAAACCAAGGCGCCCGATCCCGGCGGGCAGGAGCGTCGAGGGCGCCACGAGGCGCACGCGCGCTCCCATCGCCGCGAGCAGGATCATGTTCGAGCGCGCGACGCGCGAATGCAGGACATCGCCGCAGATCGCGACCGTCAGGCCCTCGATGCGGCCCTTGTTGCGGCGGATGGTCAGCGCGTCGAGAAGCGCCTGGGTCGGATGCTCGTGCGCACCGTCGCCGGCGTTGATCACCGAACAGTCGACCTTGCGGGCGAGCAGATGGACAGCGCCGGCGGAATGGTGGCGCACCACGATGAGATCGGGCCGCATGGCGTTGAGCGTCGCCGCAGTGTCGATCAGCGTCTCGCCCTTTTTCACCGCGGACGAGACGACGGACATGTTCATGACGTCGGCGCCGAGGCGCTTGCCGGCGAGCTCGAACGAGGATTGCGTGCGGGTCGAGGGCTCGAAGAACAGGTTGATCTGGGTGCGCCCGCGCAGCGTCGCCTTCTTCTTCTCGACCTGCCGGCTGACCTCGACGGCCTCGTCCGCGAGATCGAGGAGCGCCCCGATGTCAAGCGGCGAGAGCCCCTCGATGCCGAGGAGATGGCGATGCGGAAAGGTGGGGCGCGGCGGCGTCATTTGAGGACATGGCTATACGTCCGACGCCGCCGCGCCGCAAGAGATCATCGAGAGGCGATCGCGCGTTCACCGGTCGCCCGGCGAACCGCCACGCTCCGATCAGTTATCGGCGGGCGGCAGGTACGCAAGCGCTCTGTCGCCAACGACCCCGGCCCGGCGCGCAGGCGTCCGGCTCGCGGTGTCTGCGGCGAGCCTCTCACCCGTCCGCGCGGCGATCTGGGCCGCGCGCGGACCAGCGAGAGCGACTCGCCATGCGCGCTTGTTGCTCTCGTTCTGGCGCGCGATGAACGTGTAGCCCGTCCGCGACCACGGAACGATCGATCCGCGCAGGTTGTCGAGAACGACGTCGCCGGACGACAGACGCAGCATCAGCACGACATGGTTTTCGCCGCCGTCGAGTGCGACCGCAAGAGACAGAAGGCGCGAATCAACTCCGCTCTCAATGAGGCGCTTCTTCTTGAGGAGCGCGTAGTCCTCGCAGTCGCCCGCTCCGTTGTAGGGCAGCGTCCAATGCTCGGCGCGGCCGTAGTTGGCCATGTCGGTCTTGGAGCGGATGGTCAGATTCACTTCGGTGTTGATGCGCGAGGCTAGGGCGAGCAATTCCCCGTCGGACATGCGCCGTCCGGTGCGGACGCCGCATAGAAAGCCGTAGCGGCCGCAGGCTGCGACGAAGCCGGGAGGCGCCGCGATACCGCGCGTCGACGTCAGGTGAGAACCCTCCGAGGCCGCGGCGGCTCCGGCGGCAATAAAGGCGCTGGAGGACAGCGCCGCAAGAAATACTCCAGCGATGATATTGCGTGCACGCATAGGACCGCTCCGGTATCGCGACGCCTCGCCGGACCACCATGTCCACGAGAAGACGAGTCTT
>REDO01000165.1 GCA_007693435.1 Salinarimonadaceae bacterium
GGCGTTTCATTCCCTCATGCGGATCGTATTCGCCATCGTCGCCGTCCTGATCGCCGCGGGCGCCGCCTCGGCGCAGGCGCAGCCGCGTTTTTCGCTGCATGAGACCGAAAACGGCTTCGTGCGGCTCGATGGCGAAACCGGTTTCGTCAGCGAGTGCCTGCGCGAGGGCGGCGCCTTGCGTTGCCGAACAGCGCCCGACGAGCGCGCGGCGCTTCAGGAAGAGATCGACCGGCTGGCCGAGGAGAACGCGCGCCTGCGCGCGGGGCTTGCCGTGAACGGCGGCGACGCTCTGGTCTACGACGACAAGGCGCTTCCCGACGACGCGGAATTCGAGCGCGCGCTCGATCTGATGGAGCGCTTCATGCGCCGTTTCCGCGACGTGGCCGAGGGCTTTTCCCGACAGTAGCAACATCCGGACAAAGCGCGCATGAGTTGCATTGCGCTTTGAAATGATCGGATAAATATATTTCACAAGCCGCCCGCGCGCCGAAAGAATGCTCCTTGACGGACGCAATGGAAGCGGGCAAACGTCGCCGCATGAAGACGCTCACGCCGATCTGCGGGATCATTATTCGCTAGCCCCAACGCTGGCCGGAGCCGTCTCGTTCTCTCGACAAGGCAGACACCTCCCAGGCCGGCGGGTAACCGGAGCCTGACGCATGTCTACGGGCCTGTCGCTCTACAACACGCTGACGCGGACGAAGGAGCCGTTTGTTCCGATCGATCCGAGCGCGGTGCGGATGTATGTCTGCGGGCCGACGGTCTACGATTACGCGCATATCGGCAACGCGCGCCCGATCATCGTCTTCGACGTGCTGTTCCGACTCCTGCGTCATCTCTACGGCGCGGAGCATGTCGTCTACGCGCGCAATATCACGGACGTCGACGACAAGATCAACGCCCGCGCCGCCCGCGACTATCCGGGCCTCCCGCTCAACGAGGCGATCGCGCAGGTGACGGCGAAGACCGAGGCGCAGTTCAGGGCGGATGCGCGGGCGCTCGGCTGCCTCGATCCGACGATCGAGCCCCGCGCCACCGAGCACATCGACGAGATGCGCGAGATCATCGAGCGGCTGATCGCGCGCGGCGCGGCCTATGTCGCCGAGGACCACGTGCTGTTCTCCGTGACGGCCATGGAAAAGCTGCCCGGCATGCCGCGCTACGGCTCGCTCGCGCGCCGATCCCTCGACGAAATGCTCGCCGGCGCCCGCGTCGACGTCGCGCCCTACAAGCGCGACCCGATGGATTTCGTGCTCTGGAAGCCCTCGAAGGAAAACGAGCCCGGCTGGCCCTCCCCCGGCGGGATCGCGACGCCCGGCCGTCCCGGCTGGCACATCGAATGCTCGGCGATGTCGTGGAAGCACCTCATCGCGGCCTTCGACACGCGCCTGACCTGCGACGAGGCCGACCGCAACGTCTTCGATATCCACGCCGGCGGGATCGACCTGGTCTTTCCCCACCACGAGAACGAGATCGCCCAGAGCTGCTGCGCCTTCGGCTCGTCGCGGATGGCGAATGTCTGGATGCATAACGGCTTCCTGCAGGTCGAAGGCGAGAAGATGTCGAAGTCCCTCGGCAATTTCGTCACGATCAACCAGTTGCTCGCGACACAGGATTTCGGCGGTCGCTCCTGGCCGGGCGCGGTCCTGCGGCTCGCGATGCTCAGGACGCATTACCGCCAGCCGATCGACTGGACTGTGAGGGCGCTGGAGGAGAGCTCTCGTACAATCGAGCGATGGAGACGAGTTGTTGAAGAGGAAAAGGCAGACGTAGGTGCTGTTGATCCGCAGTTCATCGCCGCACTTGCGGATGATCTGAACACCGCGGCAGCGATCAGCCGAATTCACACGCTCGTGAACCATGGCCGTCTGGCCGATCCAAACGCTCCTGACAATGAAAAAATCGGAAGCTTTGGCTTTGGCAAAGACTACTCGGGCTTCACCAAACCGGCAGATCGTAGAGAAGCTGCTTCAAGCGCGTTGGCCTGCCTGCTGCTGATGGGGATCGACATTAGGCGCCAAGCTATTGAACCCGAGCTGCGCGAGCGGATCGAGGCGCTCGTCGCCGCCCGCAGCGCCGCGCGCGCGGCGAAGAACTGGTCGGAATCGGATCGCCTGCGCGATGAACTCGCAGCCATGTGCGTTTCGGTGAAGGACAACAAGGATGGCACGGTTACGTGGGAGCTGGCGCGATGAGACTGCAAGCGTCGGCGCTATCCGCCCCACCCCGCTCCTGCCCTCCGGGGAGGGAGTTCGCTCTGCGCATGGCGCAACGGCGAGCATCGCCATGACCCTCCCCACCGTCACCCTGCGCCCCTATCTCCCCGCAGACGCCGAGGCTGTCGCCGAGATCTTCCGCGAGGCCGTCATGACCCTGACGGGCGAGGATTATTCCCAGACCCAGCAGGAGGCCTGGGCGGCCTCCGCCGATAACGAAGCCGCGTTCGGCAAGCAGCTCGAAGGCTATCTCACCCTGATCGCCTCTATCGACGGGGAGCCCGCAGGCTTCGCCTCGCTCAAGGACGGGACGCATGTCGAAATGCTCTACGTGCATCCAGCCAGCGCCAATATGGGCGTCGGCGGGGCGCTGATCGACGCGCTCGAGAAGCTCGCCGGCGCGCGCGGGGCGAAGGATCTCACCGTGGACGCCAGCGAAACCGCCCTGCTCTTCTTCGAAGCGCGCGGCTACGAGCCTCAGAAGCGCAACACCGTCATCCGCAACGGCGAATGGCTTTCCAACACCACCATGAAGAAGACGCTTGGCGAAGCCCCTCCCCGGAAAGCCCACTCATGAGCGAGCGCCTCTATCTTTACGACACGACCCTGCGCGACGGCGCGCAGACGACCGGCGTCGATTTCTCGCTGTCCGACAAGATCGCCGTGGCGCGCCTCCTGGAGCAGATCGGCGTCGATTATGTCGAGGGCGGCTATCCGGGCGCGAACCCGCTCGACACCGAGTTCTTCCGCGAGAAACGCACGCGCAAGGCCGCCTTTACCGCCTTCGGCATGACGAAGCGCTCGGGGCGCTCCGCGGCGAACGATCCGGGCGTCGCAGCGCTTCTGGACGCGCAGGCCGACGCGATCTGCTTCGTCGCGAAATCGTGGGATTACCACGTGCGGGTGGCGCTCGAAATCGCGCCCGAGGAAAACCTCGTCGGCATTCGCGAGAGCGTCGCGGCGGCGATCGCGCGCGGCCGCGAGGCGATGGTCGATTGCGAGCACTTCTTCGACGGCTACAAGGCCAATCCGGAATACGCGCTGGCCTGCGCCAAGGCCGCTAATGAGGCCGGCGCGCGCTGGGTGATCCTGTGCGACACCAATGGCGGCACGCTGCCGCACGAGGTCTCGCGCATCGTAGGGGATGTCGCCGCCCACGTGCCCGGCGCCCATCTCGGCATCCACGCGCATGACGATTGCGGCTGCGCCGTCGCGAATTCGCTGGCGGCGGTCGAGGCCGGCGCGCGCCAGATCCAGGGCACGCTGAACGGGCTCGGCGAGCGCTGCGGCAACGCCAATCTCGTCACGCTGCTCGCGACGCTGGCGCTGAAGGAGCCGTGGCGCTCGCTCTATGCGCTGAAGGCGGGTCCGGAGGAGCTGGGGCGCCTGACGCAGGTCTCGCGGGCGCTGGACGAACTGCTCAACCGCGCGCCGAACCGCCACGCGCCCTTCGTGGGCGCCTCCGCCTTCACCACGAAGGCCGGCATCCACGCCTCGGCGGTGCTCAAGGATCCCAAGACCTACGAGCACATCGACCCTGAAAGCGTCGGCAACATCCGCCGCGTCCTCGTCTCCGATCAGGGCGGCAAGTCGAATGTCCGCGCCGAGCTGGAGCGGATCGGCATCGATCTGGAGAAAAACGACGCGCGGCTCTCGCGGGTGCTCGAAGAGCTCAAGCGCAAGGAGGCGGCGGGCTACGCCTATGAAGGCGCGGACGCTTCGTTCTATCTCCTCGTCAAGCGGGTGCTGGGCGAGGCGCCGGACTATTTCGACGTGGATCGCTTCAGCGTGAACGTCGAGCGGCGCTTCAACGCGATCGGCGAACTCGTCACCGTCGCCGAGGCCATCGTGAAGGTGAAGCTCGACGGCGAAACGCTCATCTCCGCAGCCGAAGGCAACGGCCCGGTGAACGCGCTCGACCTCGCCCTGCGCAAGGATCTCGGCAAGTATCAGGGCTTCATCGAGGATCTGGAGCTCGTGGACTACAAGGTCCGCATCTTCCAGGGCGGCACCGACGCGGTGACGCGGGTGCTCATCGAATCCACGGACCGCGACGGCGAGCGCTGGACGACGGTCGGCGTCTCGCCCAACATCATCGACGCCTCCTTCGAGGCGCTGCTCGATTCGATCGTCTACAAGCTCCTGGTGCGCGGCGCGAAGCCGTAAGGACGTCGGGCGCGGGTGGAACAACACTAACGACAGTTCCCGCCGGGCCACACCGATGAGCGCGACACGCCCCGAGACCGCCGACATCGTCATCGCCGGCGGGGCCGCGATGGGCTCTTCGCTGGCCTATCACCTCGCCTCCCATCCGGGCTTCTCGGGCCGCGTGATCGTTGTCGAGAAGGATCCGACCTACGCGCGCTCGGCCTCGGCGCTGTCCGCCGCCTCGATCCGCCAGCAATTCTCGACCAGCGTGAACATCCGCATCTCGCTCCACGGGATCGCGTTCTTGCGCGAGATCGGCGAGCGGCTCGCGGTCGACGGCGAGGCCCCGGTCGTCGATTTCAAGGAAGGCGGCTATCTGTATCTGGGCGACGCAGACAGCCTTTCCCTGATGCGGGAGAACAACGCGCTCCAACGGGCGGAGGGCGCCGACATCGCGCTTCTCGACGCGGATGCGCTGCGCGCCCGGTTTCCGTGGCTGGAGCCCGGCGAGGACGTCGTCGTCGGCTCGCTCGGCCTTTCGGGCGAGGGCTGGTTCGACGGCTGGGCGCTGTTGCAGGCCTTCAGGCGCAAGGCGCGCGCGCTCGGCGTGGAATATCGCTCGGGCGAGATCGTCGACGTGGAGACCGCCGGCGGCGCGGTCGCCGGCGTGCGCCTCGCGGACGGATCGCGCATCGCCTGCGGGAGCCTCGTTAATTGCGCGGGATCGGGGGGGCGGGCGCTCGCGGCGCGCGCCGGCGTCGATCTGCCGGTCTTCGCCAGACGCCGATACGTCTTCACCTTCGCCTGCCGGGCGGACATCCCCAACTGCCCGCTGATCATCGACACGAGCGGCGTCTATGTGCGCCCCGAGGGCGAGACGGCGGACGGGCGACTGTTCATCTGCGGCGTCTCGCCTTCGGCCGAGGAGGACGAGGCGCTGGACTGGCGCGACGACGACGAGACGACGCAATGCGTCGACCATTCCTGGTTCGAGGAGCGCATCTGGCCGGCGCTCGCCATGCGCGTTCCCGCCTTCGAGACGATCCGCCCCGGACGCGCCTGGGCCGGTCCCTACGACATGTGCGCGCTCGATCACAACGCGATCGTCGGCCCTGCGGGGCCGGACGGGTTCCTCCTGTGCAACGGTTTCTCCGGCCACGGATTGCAGCAGAGCCCGGCCATCGGCCGCGGTCTCGCCGAGCTGATCGTCGATCGCCGCTATGTCAGCCTCGATCTCGGCGAACTCGGCTGGGAGCGGGTCGTCGCAGGCCGCCCATTTTGGGAACGAAACGTCATCTGATACCCTGAAACCGGCGAGGCCGTGCCAAAGCCGCAACCACTTTGCGAGGTCTTATTGCGCGGTCGTTCGATCCCCCTTTCCACGCCTCGCCGCTTCATTGCGGACCTGAGCTGGCTCGCGAACCGAACGCCCATCGGGGTGATCGGAGGTCGTATCTGCGTGGCGCGCGCGCTCGCGGCGAGACGCGCGGCGCCCAAGCCCGTGATCCCGGTCTCTCTCCTCTTCACGAAGGCTTACGCGATCGTCGCGCGCGAGACGCCCGAATTGCGGCGCAGCTTCGTTCCCTTCCCGTTTCCGCATCTCTATGAGGTCGAACAGAGCGTCGCCTCGCTCATGGTCGTGCGCGACTGGCACGGCGAGCAAGCGGTGTTTCCCGCGCGCTTGAAGGACCCCGCGTCGCGGAGCTTGCGCGAGCTCGCCGCCCTCCTGGACGAGGCGCTCAAAAACCCGCCCGAGAAGAGCCGGCATTTCGGCAAGCTGGCGCGCCTTTCGCGGCTGCCCACGCTGCTACGCCGGGCGCTGTGGCTCTACGGCTTCAATTCCGGACGCCAGCGGCCGAACTACTTCGGCACCTTCGCCGTCTCGGTGCTCGGGCATCTCGGCGCCGAGATCATCTTTACGATGTCGCCCCTGACGAGCTTCGTATCCTACGGCCCGTTCTCCGACGACGGTTCGGTCGACCTCAAGATCGGCTTCGACCACCGCGTCATGGACGGCGCCACCATCGCACTGGCGATCAAGCGGCTCGAACAAATCCTGAACGGCGAGATCGTCGCGGAGCTCGAGGAGATGGGAGTGGCGGTCTAGCAATGCGAAGGAAGTGATATTGCATAATACATTTTAAAATTGCATTCATGTCTTATGGCAATTAAAAATCACCCTGTTCAGGGCAGCATCGTGACTGTCGACTTCTCGGAAGGATTCCGCCCTCCGGAAATGGTGAAGCTGCGCCTCGCCGTCGTTCTGTCTCCGAACATGCGAGCGCGGCCGGGGCTTTGCACAGTCGTTCCGCTTAGCCTCACGCCGCCGGAACGGGAAACGCCATTCGCAAAGCTGCTCAAGGTTCCTTTTGAATTGCCGAAACGGTGGGGCGATCAGGAGCGTTGGATCAAGGGTGACATGATCAACGCGGTGGGCTTTCACCGCATCGACCTGCTCAGACTCGGTAAATCAAAGGAAGGCAAGCGCCTGTATCAGACGAGCGCGTTGCCACCCGAAGCGTTCAACCTCGTCAAGCGATGCGTGCTCCACGGCCTCGGCCTCTCCAGTTTGACAAAGCATCTCCGAACCGCCATCTAAAGAGCGTAAGCGGCTCTGCTCATGTCATCCGCGCCTAAGACCCCTCTCGGGGCCGCTGACCATATTGGCGACGCCAAGCCTCTGGTCAGCGTCGAGTTTGCGAAAACCCCGCCTTGCGCGGGGTTTTCCTTTTGGCGGCCCAGCCAGCGCCCGCCCTCAATCCCCCATCACGCGCAGAACCTCGTCCGCGA
>REDO01000132.1 GCA_007693435.1 Salinarimonadaceae bacterium
CAGCGCTCCAGCGTGCGCGCGAGAATGTCCGCGCAGGTCGCCGCGACCGTGATCGGGCGACCGCGCATCGAGCCGGAATTGTCGATCAGCAGCGCGACGACCGTGTCGCGGAACTGCGTGTCCTTCTCCTGCTTGAAGGAGAGGGCCTGGAAGGGGTCGATGACGATGCGCGTCAGGCGCGCCGGATCGAGGAGCCCTTCTTCGAGATCGAAATCCCAGGATCGGTTCTGCTGCGCCATCAGGCGCCGCTGGAGGCGGTTGGCGAGCCGACCGACGACGCCCTGGAGGTGCGAGAGCTGCTTGTCGAGATAGGCGCGAAGCCGCGCCAGTTCCTCGACGTCGCACAGTTCCTCGGCCTCGATCGTTTCGTCGTATTTCGTGACGAAAGCCTTGTAGTCACCGCTGCGAAGGTCGTTCGAGCCGGCCGGGGGGCGCGAGGCTTCCGTTGATTCCTCTGCATCGGCGTCCTCGATGTCGTCAGGCGATTCGCTTGTCGGACCGTCGGCTTCTTCCTGCGCGCCCTCGCGCATCTCCTCGTCGCCGTCGTCGCGGATCTCGACTTCGGCGCGTTCGCCATCCGCGCCTTCCTCGCCTTCGCCGTCGGCTTCCTGGTCGTCGGTTTCTTTGTCGTTCTCCTGCTGCTCCTCGCTCTCTTCGGGCTCGAGCGGCGCGTCCTCGCTCATTTCGAGCGACACCAGCAGATCGCGGACGGAGCGAGCGAATTTGCGCTGGTCTTCAAGGTCGCCGAGCAGCCTGTCGAGATCGCGCCCGGCGCGGGACTCGATATGGTCGCGCCAGAGCTCGACGATCTTCGCGGCTGCGGTCGGGGGCGCGCGGCCTGTGAGGCGCTCGCGAACCATCAGCGCCACTGCGTCCTCGAGCGGAGCGTCGGCGCGATCGGTGATGGTCTCGTAGCGGCCGCCCCGGTGGTAGCGATCCTCCAGCAGGGCGTCGAGATTGCCGGCCACGCCCTCCATGCGCCGGGCGCCGATCGACTCGACCCGCGCCTGTTCAACCGCGTCGTAGACGGCGCGCGCCTCCTGCGTTTCCGGCGCGAGACGGCGGTGGACGGAGGCGTCGTGGCAAGCGAGTCGCAAAGCCATGGAATCGGCCGCGCCGCGCAGAACCGCGACATCGCGCGAGTTCGCCTTGCGCGGCGGCTCGGGCAGACGCGCCTTGTCGGATGTCAGGACCGGCCGGTCGGAGGCGAAGACGACCTCGAATTCCGGCTTGCCGGCGATCGCGCGCAGGCAGGAGGCGACCGCGCGCTTCAGCAGCTCGTTCGGCGCTTCCCTGGCTTCGCCCGGCTTGCGGTTCGAGATCGACATGCGGCCCTTTCCTGCGGCTGCTCCGGGGCGTCTGCGCGCTCAGCTCAGCGCGACGTTCGCCGCGCTCTCCGGCAGCTCCTTGCCGAAGCTGCGCTGGTAGAACTCGGCCACGAGGCTGCGCTCCAGCTCGTCGCACTTGTTCAGGAACGTCAGGCGGAAGGCGAAGCCGATATCGCTGAAAATCTCGGCGTTTTCGGCCCAGATGATGACCGTGCGCGGGCTCATCACGGTCGAGAGGTCGCCGTTGATGAAGGCGCTGCGGGTCAGGTCGGCGACGCGCACCATCTTGTTCACGACGTCGCGGCCGGCGTCGGTCTTGGCGAAGGACTTCACCTTGGAAAGCACGATCGCGACCTCGTTGTCGTGCGGCAGATAGTTGAGATTGGTGACGATGGACCAGCGATCCATCTGCGCCTGATTGATCTGCTGCGTGCCGTGATAAAGCCCCGAAGTGTCGCCCAGCCCGATCGTGTTGGCCGTCGCGAAGAGGCGGAAGGCGGGATGCGGGCGGATGACGCGGCTCTGGTCGAGCAAAGTCAGGCGGCCCGAACTTTCGAGCACGCGCTGGATGACGAACATCACGTCCGGGCGGCCTGCGTCGTATTCGTCGAAGACGAGCGCGACGTTGTGCTGGTAGGCCCAGGGCAGAATACCGTCGCGGAACTCCGTGATCTGCTTGCCGTCCTGCAGGACGATGGCGTCCTTGCCGACGAGATCGATGCGCGAGACGTGGCTGTCGAGGTTGATGCGCACGCAGGGCCAGTTCAGGCGCGCGGCGACCTGCTCGATATGCGTGGACTTGCCCGTGCCGTGATAGCCGGTGATCATCACGCGGCGGTTATGCGCGAAGCCGGCGAGGATGGCGAGGGTGGTCTGGCGGTCGAACAGATAGTCTTGATCGAAATCGGGAACATAGCCGTCGGCGGTCGAGAAGGCCGGAACCTGGAGATCGCTGTCAAAACCGAATACATCGCGGACCGAGACAGTCGTGTCCGGCAAGCCGCTCTTCTTGTCCAGGTTGTCTTGCATAAACGCCTCTTCGCTCTTGAAGGCTTGATCCCGCGCCGCGAGGCGCAGACCGCTTCCTGATCCCTTGGTTATCCCCGTGGCCGGGGCCGCGCAATGACAGGAACGACATAACGCGAATTCGTTTTTTAGACAGCCCGCGGGGCTTCAGCACAAACCGGCGGCCTTGAGGGTGTCGTGCGCGCGGATGATTTCGCGCAGCCGCTCCTCAAAGGACCGGTCGCCGCCGTGGGCGTCCGGGTGGAAGCGCTTCACAAGGCCTTTGTAGGCGGCCTTGATGGCGGGCGCATCTGCGCTCTCGTCGAGGCCCAGCACGTCGAGCGCGGTGCGCACGGGGCCGGAATAGCGTGGCGCGGCGGGTTCGGGCGCCTTTCGGCGCTGGCGGGCCGCCAGACCTTCGCCGTTGAGCACGCCGAGCGGATCGGCGTAATCCCAGTCGCGCTTGTGGCCCGATCGTCCACGCCTCGCGGCGGGTTTGGCCGCCCCGTTGACGCCCATCGAC
Source organism: Salinarimonadaceae bacterium (assembly GCA_007693435.1). GTDB lineage: Bacteria > Pseudomonadota > Alphaproteobacteria > Rhizobiales > Beijerinckiaceae > Saliniramus. The sequence continues at coordinate 2,857 of REDO01000132.1, forward strand.
CAGGTCGGCCGGTGGCCGACGATCGCGTCCTTCTGATAGGCGGCGAGGGCATCGTCGGACATGCCGGAAAAATAGTTGTAGCGCGCGTTGTATTCACGAACGTGGGCGAGGCAGAAGCGCCAGTAATGTCCCTCCGCACCGCGCCCTTTGGGGGCGCGGTGCGTTCCCGGCTCCTTGCAGCCGGGATGCTCGCAACGCGGCGCTTCGTCGACGGAGGGCTCCTCCGCGCGACGCTTGATCCGGATGCGGTCGAACAGTGGCGACTTCAAATCCATGGTGGGTGGATTATGTGAGAGCGGGGCGTTGCGGCAAGTGCCGGCGAGCGACAATCTTCTCCACGAGGGAATTTCGACCGCGCGGGAGCGACGCGAGCGTCACATAGCGTCACATATGGTGCTCCCGGGAGGATTTGGCATGGGCATGCAAACATTAATCGAGGACAAACTGCGCGAGGCGCTGTCGCCCGACAGCCTCGCCGTTACAGACGAATCGCACCTTCACGCCGGTCACGCCGGCTCGCGCGACGGCGGCGAGACCCATTACCGGGTCGAGATCGTGTCGCCCGTTTTCGTTGGGAAATCACGCATCGAGCGCCACCGGCTCGTCAACGAGGCGCTGCCGCTCGCCTTCGCGCGGGGGCTGCATGCGCTGGCGATCCGCGCACGCGCCCCCGGCGAATGATTGGACGGGTCAGCCTGCGGGCGTGAAAATAAAGCCGTCGAGAAGCGCGCAGCTCGTTCCGTCAGCGTGCAATTCGAAGCCGCTGGACGACGCCTGCGCGATGCGACAGGTCATCGGAAAGCCGTTCTCGCCCGGAGGGGCGTCTACATTGGACAGCGTCATCATGTCGCCATAGACGCGCGCCTGACCGGTGTAGCGCTCGCCGACGCCGGCGAGTTCGAGCGTGAATTCGCCGCTCGGATCGAGGGTCAGCTTCACGTCTTCGGCCTCGAAGGTCCCCGGCTCGAAGGGCGCATCGGCGAACACCGCGCTTCCGGACAGGTCGATCTCGCCGAGCGCGTCTACGCCCTCGTCGAAAACGCTGGAGGGCACCGGCGCGGCGGGCGTGGAAACAATGTCCTGCGCTGCGAAATCGCCCGTCGGCGCATCGGAAGCCTCGGCTTGCGACTGAGCTTCAGGCTCGGTCGGGGCCGTTTCCGCGGTGGGCGCGGTTTCCGGGGCGGGGTCGGACACGACCGTGTCCGGTTCGTCGCAGGCAGCGAGGGCGAGGGCGAGGGCGGCGGCGAAAGTTGGCGCGAGAAGGCGCGCGCGCATGGATGTCTCCTTCCAGTTCGTACGATGTCGAGGAGGTCTCGACGCAACTCCAGTACAATGTCAACGGCGTCGGCCCCGAAGAGTTCCACGAAATATCAGGAATCGTGCGCCGCAGCTAGGCAAGCCCGCCACTGGCGACTATCTGGACTCAGGCACAGCGCCCTCGTCGCGCCTCACGCCGCATCCTTAAAGAGGCGATCAACAGTTTCATGGCGCGTATTTCTCTGCCACCGCAGGCGCGATCGCGCGGCGTCACCGCCGTCCTGGGGCCGACCAACACCGGCAAGACCCATTTCGCCATCGAGCGGATGCTGGCCCATTCCTCCGGAATGATCGGACTGCCGCTCCGGCTTCTGGCGCGCGAGGTTTATGGGCGCGTAGTGGAGCGTATCGGTCCGCAGGCGGTTGCGCTCGTCACCGGCGAGGAGAAGATCAAGCCGCCGCATCCGCGCTACTGGATATGCACGGCGGAGGCGATGCCGCGCGATCTCGACCTCGCTTTTGTCGCGCTCGACGAAATCCAGCTCGCCGTCGATTTCGATCGAGGTCACGTCTTCACCGATCGTTTGCTGAACCAGCGCGGCCGCGAGGAGACCTTGCTGATCGGCGCCTCGACGATGAAGCAGCTGGTGGAGGCGCTCATTCCGGGCGTGCACGTGGTGACGCGCCCGCGCCTGTCGCAACTGACTTTCGCGGGCGGGAGGAAGCTCTCGCGCCTGCCCGCGCGCACGGCCATCGTCGCCTTTTCCGCGGAAGAGGTCTACGCGATCGCGGAACTGATCCGCCGCCAGCGCGGCGGCGCGGCCGTGGTGCTCGGCGCGCTCTCGCCACGCACGCGCAACGCGCAGGTGGCGCTCTATCAATCCGGCGACGTCGATTATCTCGTCGCCACCGACGCCGTGGGGATGGGGCTCAACCTCGACGTGGACCACGTCGCCTTCGCCTCCGACCGGAAATTCGACGGGCATCGCTTCCGCAAGCTGTTCCCGGCGGAGATCGGCCAGATTGCGGGCCGCGCGGGCCGCCATCTCGCCGACGGGACGTTCGGCTCGACGGGTCGTTGCGACCCGTTCGAGGTAGAAATGATCGATCGGGTCGAGAACCATGTCTTCGAGCCGGCGCGCATCCTGCAATGGCGCAATCCCGAACTCGATTTCCGAAGCGTCGAGACCCTTCAGGCGTCGCTGTCGGAGACGCCGCGCGAGCCGGGGCTGACGCGCGCGCCGATCGGCGAGGACATCGCCGCGCTCGATATCATCGCCCGCGATCGGGAGTTGCACGCTCTCGCGCGCGGCCGCGAGGCTGTCGAGCGGCTCTGGCAGGTTTGCCAGGTGCCCGATTATCGCAAGGTGTCGCCGGCGAGCCACGCCGATCTCGTGGGCGCCCTGTATCGGTTTCTGATGAGCGACGGGTTCGTTCCCGACGACTGGTTTTCAAAGCAGATCAACCAGTTGGACCGCGCCGACGGGGACATCGACACCCTGTCCTACCGCATCGCCCAGATACGCACGTGGTCCTTCGTCGCCAACAGGCCCGACTGGCTCCGAAAACCCGAGCATTGGCAGAGCCTCACCCGTAAGGTAGAGGACAGGCTGTCCGATGCGCTCCACGAACGGCTGGCCAGCCGTTTCGTCGATCGGCGCACGAGCGTTCTGATGCGGCGTCTGAGAGAGAACGTGATGTTGGAAGCGGTAATTTCGGCAACCGGCGATGTGACCGTCGAGGGCCAGCACGTCGGTCAGCTTCACGGGTTCTCCTTCGTGCCCGATCCCGGCGCCGACAGCGCCGAGGCCAAGACCCTGCGCCACGCAGCCCAGAAGGCTCTCGCCGGCGAGATCGAGCAGCGCGCCGAACGCTTCGCTTCAGCCGCCGACACGGCTTTCGTCATCGCCAGCGACGGCGTGATCCGCTGGACCGGCGATCCCGTCGCGAGGCTGGAGCCGGGCGAGAAGATATTCGACCCCGGCCTCCGCATACTCGCCGACGAGCATCTGACGGGGCCGGCCCGCGACAAGGTCGAGGCCCGTCTGAAGGCGTGGCTCAAGGCCCATATCGTGCGCACGCTCGGCCCCGTGCTGGACCTCGAGAACGCCGAGACGTTGCCGGGCATCGCGCGCGGGATCGCATTCCAGATCGCCGAGGCTCTGGGCGTGCTGGAGCGCGCGAAGGTCTTGCAGGAGGTGCGCGCTCTCGATCAGGAGGGCCGGGCGGCGCTTCGCCAGAAGGGCGTCCGCTTCGGCGCCTATCACATCTACATGCCGGCGATGCTCAAGCCCGCGCCGCGTACGCTCGCCGCGCAGCTCTGGGCGCTCAAACACGGCGGCCTCGACCAGAAGGGCATCGACGAGATCGCGCATCTGGCCAATTCCGGCCGCACGTCGATCCCAGTCGACGAGGCGGTTGCGAAAGGGCTCTACCGCGCGGCGGGCTTTCGCGTCTGTGGCGGCCGCGCGGTGCGCGTCGATATTCTGGAGCGCCTCGCGGATCTCATCCGCCCCGCCATCGCCTACCAACCCGGCGTGAGCGTCGGCGAGCCGCCTGCCGGCGCGGCCGACGAAGACGGTTTCGTCGGCACCGTCGCAATGACTTCTCTCGTGGGCTGCGCCGGCGAGGACTTCGCCTCCATATTGCGCTCACTCGGCTATGTCTCGCAGGCGCGTCCCGGTCCCGCGATCACCAAGGAGATCAGGCTGCCTGCGGCCACGACGCCCATCACGCCAGCGGCTGTCTCCGACATTGGCTCCGGGGCGCCTGAGGCCGAGGCCGGCGCGCCTGCAGAGGCTGCGCCCGCCGCAATCGCGACCGAGCAGATTGCGGCCCAAGAATCCACTCCGGAAGAATCCACTCCCGAGGAATCCACTCC
>REDO01000090.1 GCA_007693435.1 Salinarimonadaceae bacterium
GGTCGATCCCGCCGAGATCGGGCATGAAGCGCCTGATCCGCGAGAGCGCCGGCTCAGTCACCCGGCGCAGGAAATCATCGACCATGCGCACGAAGTCGTTGCGCGTGTTGATGACGTTGAACGCCACCAGCCAGCTCACGATCACCATGGCGATCACGAGCCAGGTGTAGATGCGCAGGACCAGCATGATGACGTCGAGAATGGCGAGCATGGGACGTGGTTCCGGGTTCGGGGCTGCGAGCGGCGGGCGTGAAAGACGACCTGCAACGGTTTAGCGGCGCAAGGCGCAAACGACAACCGTAACCGTTGCAAGGCTCCTAAGCGGCCTGATGCAGAGCGTGGGAAACCTGCCTATCGCGCAGGTCTGCCGGTAGTGTCAGCCCGTTCGATGGAATCAACAATTCCGTGCCGATGCGCTTGGTTTCCAATGAATAATTGATGTCAAACTGAAATAGCCTCATTTTCTCGTAAAGTTTTGCGATAGTGGGAGCATTATCATATGTCACAATCCACGGACAACTCAGATTTAATATGATGTTTGAAATAATTTCGTGGTCTCCCGGCTTATAGAAGCTAGTATATAAGCTTGAACCTTTTTGAAAATATGGCGGATCAATGCAGATGAACGGCATGACAGAAAGATTCTCTATTTCTTGCATAAAGAATAAAGCGTCTTTTCTGTATAAATGAATATTTTTTTTGTATTTTGCAATTCGACGAATGCGTCGAATTAAGTCGGAGCGATTAAACCGACAATTAATTTTATAGTTCCCTTTCTGCGATAGCCCTCCAATCACACCTGCATCCTTAATTATACCAGAGCGATTGGTTCGATTAAGGAAAAACGTTGAAAATCCCAAAGACATAATGTCTTCTTGATCTTGTAATAGATAAATTTCACGCTGTTTCCGCCACTCATCAACAGTAATTGGCGTCTTTTCGATCAAGTATACAAGTTCATCTGTCCGATTTAGGACACAGTGCCAAAACGACCAGATCGACAAATCAACGTCATTGATGTGAATGTCGCTTACATGCCCACCATAGAGCAGCGCCAACGCTAGACCGCATCCACCTGCGAATGGCTCCGCATAGGGGCGAAGCTCAAGATTGTTGAGCCTGAGGATGGAGGATACAAGTGGATAGAGGCATGTCTTGCCTCCAGGGTAGCGAAGCGGTGAGGTTGCTCGGGGCATGACGGACCAACGAAAATTTGTGACAAGACAGGAGCGTACCGCCCCAATGTCCACCAGGACATAGTGGACTCAGGATTTAGTTAGCGCCGCTTCTTCAGCGCACTTGATAAAGAGAGGCCCCAGCGTTTCAACATCATTTGCCAGCTGATCGCCATTAAACGAGGCGGCAGTGTCGTCGTGCTTTGTGGAGTTGCCGAATTTTTGTACCCGCTCTAATGCATGGCGAATTGATCGGGTCTTGGTACGGTCGCCTAGTCCATACTGCTGAAGCCGCTGTACGCTCAAAAAGGCGACAAAATCAGTGCCGTCTTTTCTGTCAGCTCTTGCGGTGAGGCACTCTATAAATGACCAAACACCGACGGCAAGTAGAGGCGTATTTTCTTGCAAGGGTATGGAACAGATAGAGTTATACAAATGCTGCAATTTCCAACTATTGATAAGTTTTAACCGCGCAGAAACCTCGCTATTAAATGGTAGCTTCTTGGGGCTAATATTTTTAGTAGGCCGAGGTTTATTTGGTTTTCTCGCTGGCTTTTCATCTTCGAGGATGGGTATGGGGTCAACGAGCTGCCGGGACTGACCATCGATGGCCGTCAACTCAGCCGCATAAGCCTCAATTTCGCGCTTATCGGACCGCGACGTGATTTTTGGATCGTTTGATAGAAGATCGCCGAAAAACTTGCCGGCTAGAAGCTCAAAGTCCTCTGGAGCCTTTGTGCGTGACACCTCTTCGGGGTCGCTCGCGTCAATACCCAAAGCTGCACGGACGACCGGGTTGCCAACATATCGCTGGATTGTGGTTAACTTTCCTCTTTGCTGTTCGGCCGTAATCATCCCCTTTTTTGCGCCATACTCTAGAAAGGCAAGGGCCACGCGATTTTTATTGCTTCCACTGTGACGCTGCTTCTGACGGGCATCCCAGTCCTTCCGCCCGATCCCGCCTTGCGGGCCTTGATGGGTTCGCGCGAGCCATAGATCGAGATCTTCTTGATCCTCGAAAATGACGCACGGAACACGTTCTATTGGTGCCCAACCTTCCGCCAATTTTTCGTAGGTCATCGACTGGCTCCGTGGTGCCAACTCAGAATCATTCAACAACATCAGGGCGCAAAGCCTTCGATTGCCTTCAGCGACCACGTAGGCTGTGTCTCTTGTGTCTTTGGTGCCGCCGTCCTGCCGAGTAACGGCAAACCGCTCCAACGGATTAAGCCCGTGTCGCTTGATGTCGCGCGCGAGCTGCAACACATTCTCATGCTTGCATAGATATTGGATTGCTTCTTCGCGAGTCTGGAATGGCTCGTGCCTTGGGTTAGAGAGGTCGAGAAAAATGCGCTCAATATCGATGAACATCTCAAGGCGTCTGATTGCATTCATCTCTATTCCTCAACCCCCGGATCTTGGTTATTGTGCCGCGCGTGTTTATCAAAAGGAAGCGGGGAGAAGGCACATTTAAAAAAAATATCGGAGGAAGCCCCCCGATAGCGCGGCCTGATTCTGAGAACGGCGATCTCGCCAACGAAAAACCCCTCTCCGAGGGAGAGGGGCGTTCGGCCTGCGACGAAGGAGGGGAATTTTTTCAGGCGCGCAGCGTGGCCTTGGCGTCCTCGAGACGGACGATCGCGGCCAGCGCGTCCTCCTTCTCGGCGCCGTCCTCCATCGCATCGGCCACGGAGCGCGCGCGCGCGATCTCGCGGTCGAGCTCGTCGACGGTCAGCTCCTCCGAAAACAGCGCCCGCTCGGCGAGCACGGTCGCGCCCTTGGGCCCGATATCGGCGAAGCCGCCCTGCACCAGAACGCGCTTGTCCGCCGATCCCGGCTCGGCAATCACGAGGAAACCCGTCTTCAGCGTCGCCATCACGGGCGCGTGGCCCGCGAGGACGGTCATGTCGCCTTCCGCGGCCGGCAACCCCACGGATTCGACTTCGCCGGAATAGAGAATGCGCTCCGGGGCGACGAGTTCGAAATGAAAGGTGGACATCGCTGGTTTCCTGATCCGTGGCGCCTCCGGCGCCGCGGCGCCGGGCCTCGATCCGGGCGAAGAGATCCCCGCCCGGATTGGAAAAGACGTTTCCTTACGCGGCTTCGGCCGCGAGACGCTGCGCCTTCTCGACCGCTTCCTCGATGGTGCCGACCATGTAGAAGGCGGCTTCGGGGAGGTGGTCGTACTGGCCCTCGACGAGGCCCTTGAAGCCCTTGATCGTGTCTTCGAGGGAGACGAACTTGCCCGGCGCGCCGGTGAAGACTTCGGCCACGAAGAACGGCTGCGAGAGGAAGCGCTCGATCTTGCGGGCGCGGGCCACCGACAGCTTGTCCTCTTCGGAGAGCTCGTCCATGCCGAGAATGGCGATGATGTCCTGGAGCGCCTTGTAGCGCTGCAGCGTCTGCTGGACCGCGCGGGCGACGTCGTAATGCTCCTTGCCGATGACGTTGGCGTCGAGCATGCGCGAGGTCGAGTCGAGCGGGTCCACCGCCGGATAGATGCCCTTCTCGGCGATCGAGCGGTTCAGCACCGTCGTGGCGTCGAGGTGGGCGAAGGACGTGGCGGGCGCGGGATCGGTGAGATCGTCGGCGGGGACGTAGATCGCCTGAACCGAGGTGATCGAGCCCTTGTTCGTCGTGGTGATGCGCTCCTGCAGCATGCCCATGTCGGTCGACAGGGTCGGCTGATAGCCCACCGCCGAGGGGATGCGGCCGAGAAGCGCCGACACTTCGGAACCCGCCTGCGTGAAGCGGAAGATGTTGTCGACGAAGAACAGCACGTCCTGGCCCTGATCGCGGAAATGCTCGGCGATGGTCAGGCCCGAGAGCGCCACGCGGGCACGGGCACCGGGAGGCTCGTTCATCTGGCCGTAGACGAGGGCGCATTTGGAGCCTTCGCCGCCGCCCTTCTGGTTCACGCCGGAATCGATGAACTCGTGATAGAGATCGTTGCCCTCGCGGGTGCGCTCGCCGACGCCGGCGAACACCGAGTAGCCGCCGTGGGCCTTGGCGATGTTGTTGATCAGCTCCTGGATGAGCACGGTCTTGCCGACGCCCGCGCCGCCGAACAGGCCGACCTTGCCGCCCTTGGCGTAGGGGGCGAGCAGGTCGACGACCTTGATGCCCGTGACGAGGATCTGCGCTTCCGTGGATTGCTCCGAATAGCTCGGCGCCTCCTGGTGGATCGAGCGCAGGCCTTCGTTGGCGATTTCGCCCGCTTCGTCGATCGGCTCGCCGATGACGTTCATGATGCGGCCGAGCGTGCCGAGGCCGACGGGAACCTTGATCGGCGTGCCGGTGTCACGCACCTCCTGCCCGCGCACCAGACCCTCGGTCGTGTCCATGGCGATGCAGCGCACGGTGCTCTCGCCGAGCTGCTGGGCGACTTCGAGCACGAGGCGCGAGCCCTGGTTGTCGGTTTCGAGCGCGTTGAGGATCTGCGGCAGATCCCCGTCGAACTGCACGTCGACGACGGCGCCGATGACCTGGGTGATGCGTCCGGTCGGGTTGGCCATGGTGTAACGTCCTCTTGGAAGCTCAGAGCGCCTCGGCGCCCGAGATGATTTCGATGAGTTCCTTGGTGATCTGAGCCTGACGCGTGCGGTTGTAGATCAGCGTCTGCTTCTTGATCATCTCGCCGGCGTTGCGGGTGGCGCTGTCCATTGCGGACATGCGCGCGCCCTGCTCGGAGGCGGCGTTCTCGAGGAGCCCGGTGAATATCTGGACCGTCAGATTGCGCGGCAGAAGCTGGTCGAGAATGGCGTTCTGCGAGGGCTCGTATTCGTATATGGCGCCGCCGCCCCCCGCCTCTGCCCCGGCCTCGCCGGCGACCTGCGCCGGAATGAGCTGTTGGGCGGTCGGGATCTGGGCGATGACAGAGCGGAAGCGCGAGTAGAACAGCGTCGCGACGTCGAACTCGCCGGCCGCGAAGCGCTCGATGACCTTGCGGCCGACCATATCGGCCTGCTCGTAGCCCACGTTGCGGAACTCGCGCAGATCGACGAATTCGATGATTTGCTTGGCGAAGGTGCGACGCAGGATGTCGTGGCCCTTCTTGCCGACGCAGATGATCTTGATGGTCTTGCCTTCGGCGAGCAGGCTATTGGCGTGCTCGCGGGCGAGACGGGCGATCGATGAGTTGAACGCGCCGCAAAGGCCGCGCTCGGCCGTGCAGACGACGAGCAGATGGGTTTTGTCGTCGCCGGTCCCGGTCAGCATGCGCGGCAGGTCCGCGTCGCCGCCGACGCTGGCCGCGAGATTGGCGAGCACGCTCGCCATCCGGGTGGCGTAGGGACGGGCCGCTTCGGCGGCCAGTTGCGCGCGGCGCAGCTTCGCCGCGGCCACCATCTGCATGGCCTTGGTGATCTTCTGCGTCGCCTTCACCGAGGCGATGCGGTTGCGCAGATCCTTGAGAGACGCCATGGGTCGTCCCGACCTTTCAAGACTGTCGACGGGTCTGCCGGGCCCCTGAACGGGGCCCGACGCGATACTTGATTACGCGAAGGTCTTGGCGAAGCCCTCGACGGCCGCCTTGAGCTTGGCGGCGGTGTCGTCGGTAAGGTCGCGCTTGTCGCGGATATCCTCGAAGATGTCGACATGCTTTGAACGCAGCAATCCGAGCAGGCCCTCCTCGAAGGAGCGGACCTTGGCGAGCGGCAGCGGGTCGAGGTAGCCGTTCGTGCCGGCCCAGATCACGCAGACCTGTTCCTCCATCTTCAGCGGCGAGAATTGCGGCTGCTTCAGAAGCTCGGTGAGGCGCGCGCCGCGGTTCAGGAGGCGCTGCGTCGTGGCGTCGAGGTCAGAGCCGAACTGCGCGAAGGCGGCCATCTCGCGGTACTGCGCGAGCTCGCCCTTGATCTTGCCGGCGACCTTCTTCATCGCCTTGGTCTGCGCGGCCGAACCGACGCGCGACACCGAGAGGCCGACATTCACCGCCGGGCGGATGCCCTGGTAGAAAAGGTCGGTCTCGAGGAAGATCTGGCCGTCGGTGATCGAGATCACGTTGGTCGGGATATAGGCCGAGACGTCGTTGGCCTGCGTCTCGATGACGGGAAGCGCCGTAAGCGAGCCCGCGCCCTCGTCGTCGTTCATCTTCGCCGCGCGCTCGAGCAGGCGCGAGTGCAGGTAGAACACGTCGCCCGGATAGGCCTCGCGGCCCGGCGGACGGCGCAGCAGCAGCGACATCTGGCGGTAGGCGACGGCCTGTTTCGACAGATCGTCGTAGATGATGACGGCGTGCATGCCGTTGTCGCGGAAATACTCGCCCATGGCGCAGCCCGTGAAGGGCGCCAGGAACTGCATCGGGGCCGGATCGGAGGCGGTCGCGGCGACGATGATCGAATATTCGAGCGCGCCCTGCTCCTCGAGGACCTTCACGAACTGGGCGACCGTGGAGCGCTTCTGGCCGATCGCGACGTAGACGCAATACAGCTTCTGGCTCTCGGGAGCGCCCTCGACGTTGAGGGGCTTCTGGTTGAGGATCGTGTCGAGGGCGATGGCGGTCTTGCCGGTCTGGCGATCGCCGATGATCAGCTCGCGCTGGCCGCGGCCGATCGGGATGAGGGCGTCGATCGCCTTGAGGCCCGTCGCCATCGGCTCGTGCACCGACTTGCGCGGGATGATGCCGGGCGCCTTGACGTCGACGCGGCGGCGCTCGGCCGCCTCGATCGGGCCCTTGCCGTCGATCGGGTTGCCGAGCGCGTCGACGACGCGGCCGAGCAGGCCCTTTCCGACGGGGGCGT
>REDO01000078.1 GCA_007693435.1 Salinarimonadaceae bacterium
GGGGCAGCTTGTTCATGCCCCTAATATCTGAACTTTTATGCTTAGTGTCAAGCATGATTGTCATATGCCGCCCGATGCTTGCAGAATCATTTCGCAAGCATTATGCTTGCAGAATCGAAATGCAAGCACAGGATTCCCTTATGACGGAGAAGGACCCAAAGAAGGCTGAGGCCGGCCGCGCCAGAGCCAACTCCCTTACGCCAGCCGAGCGTAGCGAAATCGCCAAACGCGCCGCCGACAATAGATGGAACAAAGACCTCCCTGCCGCGATCTACACTGGCGAAATCGAAGTCGGAGACGCGCGGCTCTCTTGTGCGGTGTTGGAGAATGGTATCCGTGTTCTCACCCAAAGCGACATGATGCGGGCGATGGGGCGCTCTAGGCAGGCTAAGGGGCGAGGCTTCTACGATGCTGACGTCAACTTGCCGGCATTCTTGACCGCAAAGAACCTAAAGCCCTTTATTTCGAATGACTTGTATGTGACGTCCAGCCAAATCGAATTCCGCCTGCCGTCAGGACAGAAGGCATTCGGGTATCGGGCAGAGATGCTGCCGCAGGTTTGCGAAGTCTACCTGAGGGCGCGGGACGCCGGCGAACTAGCCAAGAACCAAGAGCACATCGCGCGTCAGGCCGACATCCTCATGCGCGGTCTTGCGACGCTAGGCATCGTCGCCCTTGTAGACGAGGCCACCGGATACCAGCGCGACCGCGCCGCCGACGCGCTGGCAAAAATTCTGGAAAGGTTCATTGCCAAGGAGTTGCAGCCGTGGGTCCCGACGTTCCCGGATATCTTCTATGAGGAACTCTTTCGGTTGCGGGGACTCGACTTCCCTCGCGAGACGGTGAAGCGGCCCCAATATTTTGGGCACCTGACTAATGACATTATTTACGACCGACTTGCGCCTGGGATTAAGGACGAACTGCGCAACACAACGCCCAAATTGCCGTCTGGACGGCGTAAACATCACATGCACAGGAAGCTAACCCCAGATATGGGGCATCCGAAGCTCCGGGAACATCTTGCCTCAGTGACCACTATTATGCGTCTCAGCGGCAACTACGATGAATTCAAGCAGAACTTGGACAAAATTCATCCGCGCTACGGGGAGACAATCGCCATGGACTTCGGAGACAAGGGCCTCTAGCTCCTCTTGTTCCACCGCTTTTCCGCAGCCTTCTTCGCGATCTCGGCGCGCCGTTCGGGCGTCATATTCTCGGCGCGCTTCCTGCCGCCCTTGGCGCCTAGAGCCTTGGCGGCGGGGTCCTTGCCGTCATCAACGATGGCGTCTTCTTCCTCGCCCGTTGCGATCCGCATCACGCGGACGGCGTTGCCGATCACGTCGGCGGGGCGTTTCTCGCCTTTAGGTCCGGTCGGCATTTTTGGCTCCAAAATTCAACAGCAGATCAGGGAATTCCACTGGCTGATATGTCGCCCCGTCGGGGGCCACTATATGAACGCTGAGCCCTGCCCCCATAAGCTCCAAGGCTTTTTCGATCGCCTCTTTGGCGGTTTGTCGGTGATTGACCGAAACCGCGCCAGAGACGGTTGCAAATATTTTGAACGTCATGCACCTCGCTCCTATGCTTTCCGGTAAGCATATAGGAGTCCGGATCGGGGCGCGACAACCGCTCGGTGCGGATCAAATTTCAAACTGAGACACTACCGCCGGCGGTGACCCATGGACTTCGATGCGCAATATTGAAAGGCCGCCTTCGCCTTTCACGCATGGCCGCAATCTAACAGCCACATCAAACGGATGGTCAAGCCATGACTTTATGCCAATACGCGATCGGGCCCGCGCGCGCGTCCTTGCCCAGCGGTCGCGTCGGGCGAAACAATATGGCCGATTGTCGCAATCGGCACGTGGGCTGAACGGACTTCGCAAGCTGCGGCGCCGTCGGCGTGGACGAGCAAATCGTGACGGAGACGGGCTTTCAAGTCGCAGAAGGCGTCCGCGGCGCCATGTCTTCGAGGCCTTCGGCGCGCTGACGAATCATGGCGGGGGCAAGCGCGGTCCAGGCGATGATCCGCGTTTCGGACGAGGCGCCATCGGTGAAAATTTGTGCGCAGGCTTTCGGCTTTGTGGTCGTCGGCGGCTACATGATCGAGGTTTTGCTGCGGCGCGGTCGTTCGCTGAGGCCCTCCGGACGCTTGGGGGCGATCGGGCGCCTTTCAGCTGATGGTGCCGATGGCGAAGTCGAACAGCGATTGGGCGTGATCGGCCATCGCCTTGCGCGCGCCCTCGGAATCGCCGCGCTCGAGCGCGTCGAGGATCGCCAGATGCTCGCGGGAATCGGGGCCGAGCCGCTCGGCCAGCTGGGCGATCTCGAACAGGCGCGTGGTGACGCGCAGGTCGCGCAGGATGTCGGCCATGATCGTGTTGCCGCAGGCGTCGAGGAACAGACCGTGGACCATGTCGTCGCTCGCCCAGTGCGCCTGCGTGTCGTAGGGCGTCAGCTTCTCCAGCGCGAGGACCGATTCGCGCGCTTCGGCCAGCGCCTCGCCGGAAACGCGTCCCGCGGCGAGCGCCGCAGCCTCCGCCTCCAGGATTTTGCGCACCCTCAGGCTCTGCAGATACTCGCGCATATCGACCTGGCGCACGACATAGGAGCGGTTCGCCGTTTTGCGCAGAAGGCCCTCGCCTTCGAGGCGCTGCATCGCCTCCCGCAGGGGCGTGCGCGAGCTCGAGAGCTGGTGGGCGAGCTTCTGTTCGACGAGCCGGTCCCCGGCGCGCAGTTTGCGGCTCATGATCATTTCGGAGAGCGCGTCGTGGACATAGGCCGTCATGTTCACGCTCGCCGCTTGCGGCGGAGCGGCCTCGTCGTTCACCTCCTCGTGCGCCAATGAGCGTCTCGTCACGATCGCCACCTCGCTGCCCGGTGCGCTTCGCCGCCTGTGCGCGCTGTTCTGACGCGGGCGCGTTTCACCGGACTGCTCCCATTCCGTCCACTGTCGCGAAGCCGCGCTCGTCTTCCATACGGAAAAAGCAAATATGCATACGCGTAGAATACATATCTTGCCACATTGCACACAATCTGAAAATTTCTGAGTGCAGTTTATTTCCGATGGAGCACAGAGCGGCATGACTCACGGGGACGCGAGGGGTGACGACAGTGCGGACGCGCTCGGCCTTCTCAAGGAGCTCATAGCCGCCCAGCGTGCGGGCGAGAGCGCCGTGCAGGACATCATTTCGTCCCGGCTCGCCGCAGCCGGATGCGTTGTCGAGGTGCAGGAATTCGACCCTGCTTCGGTCCCGGTCGTCGGGGAATTCGCGACCGGCGAGGCGCAGACTTCCGGCATGCGGGCGAACGTCATCGGTCGCCTTCCGGGCGACCCCGCCCTGCGCTCGCTTCTCATGTTCGCGCATCCCGACAGCGAGCCGATGGACACCGCCACAACCTGGACGCGCGATCCCTTCGCGGGTGAGGAAGTGGACGGGCGCATCTACGGCTGGGGCGTCGCCGACGATCTCGCCGGGATCGCGGCCGGCGTCGCCGCGGTGGCGCGCGCCCGCGCCGACGGACGGCCTCTCGGCGAAGTCGTCATGATCAGCGCGCCGAGCAAGCGCCATGCGCGCGGGGTCGCCGCTGCGCTGCACGCAGGCTACGTCGCGGACGCCGCGCTCTACCTTCATCCGGCGGAATCGGGTGCGGGTCTGAACGAAATCAAGGCTTTCGCTTCGGGCCATCTCGAGTTTCGCATCACCGTCGAGGGCCGCCTGCCGGACACGAACGAGCCGAGTCATACGGCGTTCGCCCATCTGGCGGTCAACCCGCTCGACAAGGCCGTGCTCGTTCTCGCCGCTTTGCGCGCGCTCGACGAGGAGCGCGGCGCGCGGATCACCCATCCTGCGCTTCAGGCGCGGGTCGGTCGCTCGACCAACCTGCTCGTCTCGCATCTGCGCTGCGGCCACGAGCGGAAGTTCGGCCGGATCGCCCCGGATTGCGTGATCGGCGCGGCTTTGTCCTTTCCGCCGGGCGAGACGCTCGACGAGGTCAAGGCGGCCATCGCCGAGGCCGTCGCGAAAGCGGGCGCGGCTGATCCGTGGCTGGCGGAGCATCCGCCGCGCATCGAGTGGCTGTCGGGAGTGACGGGGGCCGAGTGCCCGCCGGCGCATCCCCTCTACAGGACGACGGCGGCGGCCGTCGAGCGGGTTACGGGGAGCGCGCCTCACGTCAACCCGATGCACACATCCAGCGATATCCGCAATCCGATCGTCCAGAAGGGAATTCCTACGGTCGCGATCGGCGGGTTGTGCGGCGACCTGACTCATAACGGGCGCCGCGACGAGTGGGTCGACAGGGAGGACTATCTCAAAACCGTGTCCGCGACGACGGGTATCCTGCTCGACTGGTGCGGGAATCCCAAAGTCGCGGCGCATTGAACCAACAGCCTTCGACGCGCCCGAACCGGACGAAGATCCGGCGGGCGTTCATTCCAGACGGGAGAAAGTCATGAAAGCAATCAGAACATTTGGAGTCGGCATTCTAGCCTTCGCGGCCTTCGGCTTCGCGTCCGCAAGCGCGGCCGACTGCCCCGAGAACCTGCCGACGGTGGAGCCTGGCAAGCTCGTCATGTCGATCAACGCGACGATTCCGCCGCGTCAGTTCATCGATTCGTCGGGCAATCTGCAGGGCCTGCATCCCGATCTCGGCAACGAGATCGCGCGCCGCCTCTGCCTGGAGCCGGATTTCCGCAACGTCGGCTTCGAAGTGCAGATTCCCGGCCTCGCCAACCAGCGCTGGGACATGATCAACACGGGCATGTACTACACCGAGGAACGCTCGAAGATCATCCGGCTCGTGCCCTACACGGTGAACGCGCTCGCCATCGTCGTGGAGCGCGGCAATCCGCTTGGCGTGACAGGCTATGAAGAACTCGCCGGTCACCCGGTCGGTACCGAGATCGCCGGCTTCGCCGACCGCCTGATCCGCGAGATCAACGACGAGCAGGTCGCGCGCGGCTTGCAGCCCATGCAGATCCAGGCCTTCAACACCTTCGCCGAGGCCTTCGCGGCTTTGGGAGCAGGCCAGGTCCGCGGAGTGTTCGCGCCGGATTCCACCGGCGCCTATTACGCTGAGCGCGGCCAGTTCGACGTCGGCGCCGCTGGCCTCAATCCGGGCCTGCCCAGCGCCTTCGGCTTCGATCCGGGCGCCGCGGAGCTCGCCGAAGCGGTCGCGCGCGTGCTTTCCGAGATGCGCGCCGACGGCACGTATCAGGCGATGATGGAAGCCTACGGCGCCACCCAGATCGATCTCTGGGAGAAGTGGTCGGGTGATTTCGAGGTGTTCTACGCGCCTGCCAGCTGAGCCTCGCCGGCGGGTCCTCGCCGGGCCGTGAGGATGCGCGGGGGCGCCCAGGCGCCCCCGTAGCGCGGTCGCGCCGTCGCGACCGGTTTTCACTCGACAAAACGACCAGGGGAGCGCCATGAACTGGAGCTGGGCCTACTTCTTCGAATATCTCGTCAACGATCTGATGATTCGGGGCGCGTGGACCACGATCTGGCTCAGCGTGGTGTCGATGGTTCTGGGCCTCGGCCTCGGCGTTGTCGCGGCCATGTTCAAGATGTACGGCAACGCGGTGCTGCGCGTGATCGCTGAATTCTACATCTGGCTGTTTCGCGGCACGCCGGTCCTGATCCAGCTGGTCATCATCTATACCGGCCTGCCACAGATCGGCATCCGCCTGACGGTGATCGAATCCGCCATTATCGGCCTCGCCCTCAACGAAGGCGCCTATCTCGCCGAGATCATCCGCGCCGGCATCATGTCGGTCGATCGCGGCCAGAACGACGCGGCGCGGGCGGTCGGCATGTCCTGGCGAGAGCGAATGTGGCTCATCATCCTGCCGCAGGCGACGCGGACCATCATTCCGCCGCTCGGCAATCAGTTCAACGGCATGCTCAAGACGACCTCGCTCGCCTCGGTGATCTCGATGGAGGAGTTGATGCGCAACGCGCAGATGCTCGCGCAGATCGAGTTCCGGGTGCTCGAGGTCTACCTTGTCGCAGCGACCTGGTATCTGATCCTCGTAACGATCTGGGGGCTGATCCAGCAACGCATCGAGGCGCATTACGAGAAGCCGTTCGGACCGGCGGCGGCGGTGTCGCCGGACGCGAAGAAACAGATCGAGAAAGCCATGGGCGCGGGCCACGTCTAGCCCGGCCCGGCGAGCAGCCCGTCGCAATCCATCAGGGGAAGACCATGAACGCGGATACTGCGGACACGTCAGTTGCGAGCGAACCCGCAAAGACGCTCGGCGAGCCGATCATCGTCATCGAGGACGTGCGGAAATCCTTCGCCGGTCTCGAAGTGCTCAAGGGCGTCTCGCTCACCGTCCGGCAGAGCGAGGTCGTCGTCCTCGCCGGCCGCTCCGGCAGCGGCAAGAGCACGCTGCTGCGCTGCATCGATCAGCTCGAACCGATCGATTCGGGCACGATCCGCGTCGGCGGCGAGCTGATGGGATTCCGCGAAAAGGACGGGAAGCGCACGCCGCTCCCGGATCACCTGGTCGCCAGACAGATGCGACAGCTCGGCATGGTGTTCCAGAACTTCAACCTGTTCCCGCATCTGACGGTGATCGACAACATCACCGTCTCGCCGATCAAGGTCCTCAAGCGCAAGCGCGAGGAGGCAAGGGCTGAGGCGCGGGCGCTGCTCGCGCGGGTCGGCCTGCCGGAGAAGGAGAACGCCTATCCTCGCCAGCTCTCGGGAGGCCAGCAACAGCGCGTCGCCATCGCCCGCGCGCTCGCGATGAAGCCCAAGGTCATGCTCTTCGACGAGCCGACCTCCGCGCTCGATCCGGAGATGATCGCGGAAGTGCTCGACGTGATGGTCGATCTCTCGCGCCAGGGCATGACGATGATCGTGGTGACCCACGAGATGGGCTTCGCCCGCGCCGCAGCCGACCGCGTGCTCCTCATGCACGAGGGCGTCCTCGTGGAGGAGGCGACTCCGGAGGAGTTCTTCACGAACCCGCAGAGCGCGGAGGCGCGCGTCTTCCTGTCCAAGATCCTCAGGCATTGATCATGAGGCTTTGATCCCGGACATCGACAGGCGCGCCCGGCCGCGCCGTCCGCATCCCAGAAAGGTCGAGTACAATGAGCCGCCCGTTTCGAGGCACCTTCACGGTGATGGTCACCCCCTTCGACGAGGCGGGCGAGGTTGATCTCGGCGCGCTCGCCGCCTTCACCGAATGGCAGATCGCCGAAGGCATCCACGGTCTTATCCCGCTCGGCTCCACGGGCGAGTTCCTGTCCATGACGGCCGAGGAGCGTGAAGCGGTGGCCGACACCGTGATCCGCACTGCGGCCGGGCGCGTGCCGGTGCTGATCGGCGCAGGCGCGGAATGGACCCGCGACGCCATTGAGGAGAGCAGGCGCGCCGAGCGGCTTGGCGCCGACGGCGTGATGATCATCCCGCCCTTCTACAGCACGCCGACCGAAGACGAATTGTTCGTCCATTACGAGCGCATCGCCGGGTCGATGTCGCTTCCGATCATGGTCTACAACAACCCGGCGACGGCGAATGTCGATCTCACCCCGCCGGTTCTCGCCCGGCTGAGCGAGATCGATTCCGTGACTTACGTGAAGGAGAGCACGCTCGAGGTGACGCGCGTGCGCGACATCATCGAATTGTGCGGCGACCGGATGACGGTGTTCGGCGGGATTCTCGGCTTCGAGAGTTTCGTCGAGGGCGCCGAGGGCTGGGTCGCGGTGGGTTCGAACGTGATGCCGCGCGAATTCGCGGAACTGTTCACGCTCACGAGCGACCGGCAGGATTACGCCGCCGCACGGGCGCTCTACAAGCGCATTCTTCCGGTGATCCGCATGGTCGGCGGCCATCAATACGTCACCGCCACCAAAGCGGCCTTGCGGCTGATGGGCCGCGACTTGGGCGATCCGCGCGCGCCGCGCCTGCCCGCCACGGACGCCGAAATCGCGGCGATCGAGCGTATCCTCTCCGATCTGGCGCTTCTGGCCGAGCCGGCGTAAACGTCTGAACAAGAGGGATGCATGGCGTTCGATTTCGAGGGCGTCGAAGTCCCGGCCCTGCCGGGCGATACGGTCGCGGCGGCGCTCGAGCGTGCGGGCCTGCGCGCGCTGCGCCGCGCCCGCCCCGTCCATGGCGGCGAGGTCGGTGGCGAGGTCGGCGGCGAAGATCGCGGCGTCTTCTGCGGGATGGGAATCTGTCAGGATTGCCTCGTCGAGATCGACGGGCGCGCGAGCCAGCGCGCCTGCATGACGAAGGCCGACGGCGTCGCGCGCGTCGCCCGTCACCGCGACGGGGAGGGCATGGTCGGGAGCCGTCTCGCCGATCCGCCGCCCGAGGAGGGGTTGCCGCTGCGCGAGGTCGATCTTGCGATCGTCGGCGCCGGCCCGGCGGGAGCTAGCGCGGCTATCGCCGCTTCGGGCGCGGGATTGCGGGTCGTTCTCGTTGACGAGCGCGCGAGCGCCGGCGGCCAGTATTTCAAGGCGCCGGCGGGAAGCGCGCGCCTCGACGCCCAGCACCGCGCGGGCGAGGCGTTGCGCGAGCGGCTCGCCGCCTGCGATGTCGAGCGCCTGTCCGGCTGCATGGTCTGGCACGCGCGCCGTGACGGCGAGGCGTTCTCGCTCGGTCTTTACGGAGACGGCCGGGCTACTCTGTTGAGCGCCCGCGCGCTCGTCATCGCCACTGGCGCCTACGAGAAGCCCGCGATCTTCCCCGGCTGGACGCTGCCCGGGATCATGACGATCGGCGCGGCGCAAACCTATATCCGCAGCCATGGCGTCGCGCCGGGCGGCTCCGTCGCGGTCGCGAGCCACGGGCCGCTCGGATTGCAACTCGCCCACGAGCTGATCCTGGCCGGGTGGACGCCGCTCGCGCTTCTCGAACGCGGCCGGCCGAGCCGGGTCGGAAATCTCGGAGACATTCTCGCCGCCCTTTCAGCGACGCCCGGACATGTGGCGCGAGGCGCGGCCGCGCGGTTCGCGCTCATGCGGGCAGGCGCGCCGGTGATGGAGGGCTGGGAGGTCGTCGCCGCGCGCGGGGAGGGGCGGCTAGAGGAGGTCGAGATCGCCGCGCTCGACGGGACGGCGCGCCGCACGCTCGCGCTCGACACGCTTTGCGTCGGCGACGGTTTCCTGCCGCAGAACGAAATCGCCCGCTCGCTGGGTTGTCCATGCCGTTTCGATCCCGCGACGGGCGCGCTGCTGCCCGAGCGCGACGCGGAAGGGCGAACGCCCATTGCGGGCCTCTGGATCGCGGGCGACGGCGGCGGGCTCGGCGGGGCCGACGCCGCGATGGCGCAGGGAACGCTCGCCGGCCTCGCGGCCAGGGAAATGCTGGGCGCCGCAGCGGCGGCTTCCGGCAAGGCGGAAGCCGCCCGTCGCGACCTTTCCCGCGCGCGACGATTCCAGAACGCCCTCTGGCGCATCTACGCCGCGCCGCCGCGCGCCGCGCCGACTGAGGGAACGATCATCTGCCGCTGCGAGAAGGTTACGGCCGGCGCCGTGCGCGGCGCGATCGCTTCCGGCGCTTGCGATCTCGGCGCGGTCAAGCGCCTCACGCGGCTCGGCATGGGGCGCTGTCAGGGGCGATATTGCGCGGGAGAAGCGATGCGCTTCTTGGGCGATTACGGCGATCCGCTGCCGGGCTTCGCGCCGCAATCGCCGCTGCGTCCCGTGCCCGCCGCGGCGATCGCGCACGAGAAGCCCGAATGGGGCGGCCACCGGCAGGCCCCGTCACCGCCCCTGCGCGCGCCTTCCCGGATTCAGGCTCCGCCTTTGCCGGAAAAGACCGAATTGCTCGTCATCGGCGCCGGGATCATGGGGGCCTCTGCGGCGCTTCGCGCCGCGCGGCTCGGCGTCGAAACGCTCGTCGTCGACGCCGGCCCCGTCAACCGAGAGGCGTCGGGCGGCAATGCGGGGAGCCTGCATCTCCAGCTGCTCTCGTTCGATTTCGGCGCCAAGACGGGCGGGCGCGGCAAGGCGCTGCTCCAGACCCTGCCGCTCCAGAAAGAGTCTATCGCGCTGTGGAACGCGCTTCAGGAGGAGACGGACGTCTCGTTCGAGATTTCCGTCACCGGCGGCATGATGCTGGCGGAGGAATCCGACCAGATCGCCTTCCTGCGCGACAAGGTCGCCGCCGAGGCCGAGGTCGGGATCGAATCCTATCTCATCGGGCGCAACGAGATCGGCGCGATCGCGCCGGGCGTGTCCGACCGGATGATCGCCGCCGCCTGGTGTCCGGGCGAGGGCAAGGTCAATCCGCTCGTCGCGACGCCAGCGATCGCCGCCGCTGCGCGCGAAGCGGGCGCGCGCTTCGAACACGGCGCCCTTGTCGAGGGGATCACGCGCGATGGCGAGAGCTACCTGGTCGCGACCTCACGCGGAACGGTCCGGACCGAACGCCTCGTTCTCTGCGCCGGCGCCTGGACGGGAGCGCTCGCGCGCATGCTCGGCGTCGATCTGCCGATCAGCGGCGCGCCGTTGCAGATGGTTGTGACGGAAACCGCGCCGCCGCTCGCCTCGTGCCTTCTGGCCCATTCCGACCGGCATCTGACGATGAAGCAGGCGGAGGCCGGCAACCTGATCATCGGCGGCGCTTGGTCGGCGGTCGCAGACCCGGCGACCGGGCGCACGCGGACGCTGCGCGACAGCATCGAGGGGAACGTCTGGGTCGCCGAGCGCGTCATTCCGGCGGTGTCGGGCCTGCATGTCCTGCGCTCCTGGGCGGCGATGAACGTCGATATCGACGGCGCGCCGATGATCGGCCCGCTGCCCGGCCATCCGCGCTGCGCGGTCGCGGCCGGGGCCAATGGCTACACGCTCGGACCTCTCGTCGGATACGCGGCCGCCGAAAGCGTCGTGAAGGGTGCGCTCGGCCCGGAATACGCCGCTTTCCGGGTGGGGCGCGCATGGTGAGCGGACGAGTCGGGCGCCGCCCGGCGGCGGTCCTTCAACGCGAGCCCGTTCGCGTGGCGACTATCTCGGCCTCGCGGATCCGCATGCTTCCCTCGTTCGGGTCGGTTTCCGTTTCGGCGACGCTGACGGCCACGGCTTCCGCCTCCGCCGTCGCTTCCCGGCGGGTCGTCGTCATGATGTCCCAGCCGGATATGAACAGCGCCGCGATCATCGGGCCGATCAGGATGCCGTTCAGGCCGAACGAGGCGATGCCGCCGAGCGTCGAGATCAGCACGACGTAGCTCGACATGCGCGTATCTTTGCCGATCAGCATCGGCCGCACGATGTTGTCCGCGAGGCCGATCACGAGCACACCGTAGACGAAGAGCGTCACCCCTCGCCCGACGTCGCCGGTGGCCAGCAGATACACCGCTACCGGCGCCCAGATCAGCGAGGTGCCCACCACAGGCATCAGCGCGAGAAACGCCATGGCGACGCCCCAGAGCACCGGGCCGGGAATGCCCAGCGCCCAGAACATCAAGCCCCCGAGCGTGCCTTGCAGGAGCGCGACGAGCATGTCGCCCTTGAGCGTCGCGCGAATGACAACGTTAAATCGCTGGACGAACGAGTCGCGCTTTTCCCGATCCAGCGGGAGGACGCGACTCACCCAGCGCGACAGGCCTTCTTCGTCACGCAGGAGAAAGTAGAGAAGGTAGAGCATCAGCACGAGGTGCACGATGACGAAGAAGGCGCTCTGGCCGAGGCCGATCGCCTGCGTGGCGATGATCTCGCTGCCGGAGAGAAGCCCCGCGTTGATCTTCGTCTCGAGCGCGCCGAGGCTCGACACGCCCATCCAGTCCAGCAGGCCCAGAGCCCATTCCGGAAGCGCGGCGCGAAGTTGTTCGAAGTAGCTTGCGAGGTCCAGTTCGCCGCTGTCGACGCGATTGTACAGGGCCATGGCCTCCTGCGCCGCGTGAGTCCCGACATAGACAGTCGGCGTGACGACGATTGCAAGGACGATCATCACAGTCGTGAAGGCGGCGATGTTCCGGCGTCCCCCCATGCGACGCGCGATCATCCGCGTCAGCGGCGCGAAGGCGACCGCGAGCGCGACGCCCCACAGGATCGCCCCGAAGAACGGGGACAGGATCCAGGCGAAAGCGAACGAGACTGCGATAATCAGCGCCAGAAACGCGAAATCTTCGATGCTGCGCATCCATATTCCCCCGGGCGCGCGTCGCCCTGGCGGTCAACGTGCGAGATGCGGAGGGGGTTCCCCCCTATTGGATCAGCGACCCGTCGGCGCCGGCCGGCAACGCGCGGCGTAGAGGCGGCGTGAGTGACTAGCCTCGCCGGTCTCGACATACGCCGATCCATCGCCATCGACCGCGATTCCGGCCTCGGCCTCGATCGTGAACCGCTTCGCGAGCCAGTCGCGCACGCGTTGCGCGGGAAGCGGCGTGAACGGACCCTGGTTGGGCACCTGTCCGCGCGCCTCGCCGTGCGACCATTCGTCTCCGTAATCCGAAGAGCGGTTGCGCACGCTCACGACGAGCTGGCCGTCGGGTCGCAGCACGCGTCGCGCCTCGTCGAGGAACGCTTCCGGGTCCGGCATGTGCTCCAGCGTTTGCAGGGCCGCCACGGCGTCGACCGAGGCGTCGTCGAAGGGAAGGCGGGGCCCGTCCATCGTCACGCCGGCGACGTTGGCGAGCGGAACGCCCTCTCGCGCAAGGCGCTCCATGACGAAGGACAGGTTGTGGGGGGAGAGCTCCGCGACGCTCAATCGCGCGCCCGCGGGAAGCCTGAGCGCGAGTCGCGTCGTCGCCGTGCCGCCCCAGGGCATGACATCGACGACGTTGGCCGGACCGGAGGGCAGGGGACCCAGCATGTCGAGTTCGCGCTCCGTCGCGTCGCCCTGGCGGCGCGAGACGTAGACCCCGGCGAGCGGAGATTTCGCCCAAACGGAATAGCCGCGAAAATCCGCGACCTGATCCCAAGTCCAGCATGTCGGATCCCATTCGGCGAAGGGATTGTTTTCGTTGGAGATGTCGAAAAAGGGATAGAAGGGCGCGGGCTTGGCCGGATAGAGGGTGTGGGCCGGCCGCTCGAACCGGTTCCAGCTATGGATTTCCGAGACCGGACGGCGCGGCGCCTTGACGCGCGGCGCGGTCTCGCGCGGCGCGCCGATGGCGAGCGCGCCCTGCGGCTCGAAGGTTTCGGGCAGCCCGAGAAGCGCCCGAAGACGCTTGTGATCGCCGATTCCGGCGTTCCAGATGCTCGAGTAGCCCCGCAGATGCGCGCTCAGCATCATGTGGTAACAGGCGCCGGCGACTGACTGAACGACCGAGAAATTGTTGTGCGTCCAGCCCTTCTGGAAGCAGAGATAGATGAGTGCGGAGCATTCGGCGAAGTGGGGGTTGCCGCCGGCGATGTCGCGCGCGGCGAGCTTCGTCGCCTTGTCATCGACGATTACGAAATGCCATTGTTGCTGGTTACAGGAGGACGGCGCCTGGACGCCGTCGGCGACGATCGCCGCGAGCGTGTCGCGCGCGATGGCGACGGGTTCGAAGTCGCGGCAGGAGAAGCGGGTCGCGAGGCGCGCGAGGATTTCGGGCGCATCGGAAAAGTCGGCTGGCGTCGTCACGGCTTTTTCCCCATTCCGGCATTGTCGTTTCGCCACGCGCCGACACCCAGGATTTCCCTATCCGGCAAGATTTCAGGTTCAGTTTTGCGCATTTTGCGAAAGCATTTTCGTCTCTTCTCATCCGAAAATCGTAATTGATTTTATCCAGCCGGACGCCGGATAGTATCGTCATCGCGCCTTCGGAAGGGCGTGCAGGAAGCGGTTGACAGGAAGTCACCGATGGTCAAATCTGTCAACAGTTGACGACAAGGCGATCAGGAGGTTCCGCCGTCGGGCGCCTTTCGGAGCAAAACGGCTCTGATCGGTCCCGGATGTGCACGGTGGCCGTCGCCAGCGGTCCAACCAAAAACTCAAAAGGGGATTCCAGACCATGACAAGGACCTTCTCGTTCCTCGCGTCCACAGCGCTGGCGTGCACGGTGTTCGCCGGCGCCGCGGCTGCCCAGGAGTTCACGCTCCGCTACGGCCATTATCTCGGCAATTCGCCTTATCTGGCGGTCGAGCAGCAATTCGCCGAGCGCGTCTCCGAGCGTTCAAACGGCCGCATCCGCGTCGAGATCGCCTATGCCGGCGCGCTCGGCGCAGGTCAGGAGCTACTCCAGCTCGCCGGTCGCGGCGCCATCGACTTCGCGGCGATCGTGCCCGGCTACTATGCTGATCAGCTGCCGCTCGCGCGCGCCTTCCAGATCCCGTTCGTGTTCGATTCGCCGCTTCAGGCGATCGAGGTGTCGCGCAAATCCCACGCTGAAATTCCGGCGTTCGGCGAGGAATTCGACCGCATGAACGTGCGCGCGCTGTTCCAGCAGCCGCTCGGCTCCTACTTCATGACCGGCAAGACTCCCGAATGTTCGAGCATCGAGACGCTCAACGGCAAGCGCATCCGCAGCTTCGGCGCGGATATCCCGAGGGCTCACGCCGCGATCGGCGCCGTGCCGGTCACGGTCGCCGTCGGGGAGGTCTACGAGGCCATCGACCGCGGCACGATCGACTACTCCTTCCTCAACCCCGGCAACATTCTCTCGAACCGCCTCTACGAGGTCGGCCAGTACAGCTGCGGTCCGTTCATGTCGATCGCCGGCCACTTCATCGTCATCGGCAACCGCACCTGGGACCGGCTCCCCGCCGACCTCCAGGAGCTGATCCTCGAAGAGGCTGCGTTTGCGCAGACGGCCTATGTCGAGGCGATCAACACGCTAGAGGCCTCGGCGATGGAGCAGATCAAGGCGGCGGGCGGCGAGTTCATCGACATTTCCAGCGAGGAGTTGGCGAAGTGGACCTCCGCCGCCCCCGACGGTCTGGCCGATTGGCGCGACTCGATCGCCGCAGCCGGCAATGCGGAACTGGCCAACGAAATCTACGCCAAGTGGATCGAGTGGACCAGTAACTGAGCGCTCCGGCGCTCTGACTTCAACCCGACTTCCGGCTGGCCCGGAAGTCGGGTATCTCTTTTCGAGCGGTCGCGGTGAAGCCGATGAACTTGTTGGCCAGAGGTATCGAGCGTCTTGCCCTCGTCGTTCTTCTCGTCGGCGGGGCGGGGATGCTGGCCTCGACCTTCCTCGGCACTGCCGACGTGGTCGGCACGCAGATGCTGGGCATGCCGGTCGCGGGCGCGCGCGAACTCACCGAGAGCACGATGGTGCTCATCGTCTTCGGCGCGCTCACCTACGCCCAGATCAAGCGCAGCCACATCCGGGTAGAGATCGTCTATCTGGCGGTCGGAGCCCGGGCCAAGGCTGCGATGGACGTCCTGGCCTCCATCTGCGCGCTGATTTTCTTCGGCCTTCTGCTCTGGCAGGGCTATGACGAGGCCGTCTTCAGCACGCGGATCGGCGAAGCGACGGTCGGGATCATCCGTTTCCCGCTCTACCCGGCGCGCTGGATTCTCGTCGCCGGCACGGCGCTGATGCTCCTGCGGCTCGCCCTCGATCTGGTTCTGGACATCGACCGCTTCATCAAGGGCGTCGAACCGGACTTCAAGCGTACCGAGGAGCAAATCCTCGCCGATCTCGCCAACAAGCCCGAACTCGTCGGCAAGCCCGAATAAGGGAGAGAGAGCCGTGCTCGATCCGGTTTCCGCGGGCGTCATCACGACCGCCATTCTCTTCACGATGCTCTTTCTCGGCGTGCATATCGGGGTCGCTCTCGGACTTGCCGGGCTGATCGGCATGTACCTGACGATCGGCGAGTTCGCCGCGCTCGCCCAACTCGCCACCGTGCCTTTCGCGACGACGAATTCGTTCACGCTCGCCGTGATCCCGCTCTTCATCCTGATGGGGGCCTTCGCGACGCAGGCGGCGCTGACGACCGACCTCTATCGGGCGGCCTTCACCTGGATGGGCCGGCTTCCGGGCGGCCTCGCCATGGCCACGACGCTCGCCTCCGCCGCATTCGGAGCGGCGAGCGGCTCGACGCTCGTCAACGCCGCCGTCTTCACCCGCATGGCCCTGCCGGAGATGACGAAATACGGTTACGACAAGCGCCTCAGCGCGGGCTGCATCGCCGCCGCCGGCACGCTCGCGGCGCTGATCCCGCCGAGCATCCTGATGGTCGTCTACGGCATCATCACCGAGCAGTCGGTGGCGAAGCTGCTGATGGCCGGTCTTCTTCCCGGATTGCTCTCGGGCGGCGTCTTCATGGTGGGCATCTACGTCATCGCGAAGATTCGCCCCGAACTCGCGCCGATCCCCGACATCCGGTTCACGTGGGGTGAGCGTTTCCGCTCGCTTTCCGGCGTCTGGGGCATCGCCGCCTTGTTCGCGCTGGTCATCGGCGGCATCTATACGGGCTTCTTCGTGCCGACCTACGCCGGCGCGATCGGCGCCTTCGGCGCGCTCGTCCTCGTGATCCTGCGCCGTCGCATGACATGGAAGGGCCTGATCGAAACCCTCAAGGACGCCGGCTCGACGACATCGACGATCTTCATCATCGTCATCGGCGGCATTCTGTTCGCGCGCTTCCTCACCTATACCGGTCTGGTGGCCGGCATCAGCGACACGCTTCTCGCTCTGGAGTTGAGCCCGTTCACCTATCTCCTCGCCTATATCGCGATATTCTTCGTCCTCGGCATGGTGATCGAGCCGATCGCCATTCTCGTGATGACGCTGCCGATCATGTTCCCCGTAATCACGGGCGCCGGTTTCGACCCGATCTGGCTCGGCGTCATTTCGGTGAAGCTCGCGGAGATAAGTCTGATCACGCCTCCAGTGGGGCTCAATGTCTATATCGTGCGAAGCGCATCGCCCATTCCGCTGACGCTCGTGGATGTGTTCAAGGGCGTGACGCCGTTCATCCTGATGGAGATCGTCATTCTCGGGCTACTGGTCGCCTTCCCGGCCATCGCCCTGTTCCTGCCCGACATCATGATGGGCTGACGGGGTTATGCATCGACGGAGCCAATCGGAATGAAACTGCCCAAGCACGGCCGATACGAATATGTCCCGCTGGACGCGCGCCCGACCTACGAATGGCCGGAGGGCAAGCGGCTCGCGGTGACGATCTGCAACAATGTCGAGGTCTTCGGCTTTCTCTCAGGGATGGGCAGCGACGGCGCCAGCGGGCTCGGGCCTCAGACCACGCGGAATTACGCCTGGCGCGATTACGGCAATCGCGTCGGGCAATGGTACATGTTCGACCTGTTCGACGAACTGGGCGTCCCGGCCTCGCACAACCTGAATTCGCTGGCGCTCGACGAGTGTCCGCAGGTCGGCGAACGCATCCGCGCTCGCGGCGACGAGGTGATCGGACACGGGCGCACCAACGCCGAGCGCCAGGACGGGCTCTGGGAGATCGACGAGGCGCGCCTGATCGCCGACAGCACCAACGGCATAGCCGGCCATATGGGCGCGCCCCCGAAGGGCTGGCTCGGCCCCTATCTGACGCAGTCGCGGGTGACGCTCGATCTGTTGCAGGAGGCCGGCTACGAATACGTGCTCGACTGGCCGGCCGACGATCAGCCTTTCTGGATGAAGACGCGTAAAGGCCGCATCCTCTCCGTTCCCTATTCGGTCGAGCTGAACGATTCCCCGACCCTCGTCTTCCGCCAGCAGAGCGCGACCGATTTCGAGCGCATGATCGTCGATCAGTTCGACGAACTGTTGCACCAGTCGCGCAAGCGCCCGCTCGTCTGCACGATCGTGGTGCACAATTTCATCATCGGACAGCCTTTCCGGCTGCGCGCGCTGCGGCGAGCGCTCCAGCACGTGTTGAGCCATCGCGGGGATATCTGGCTGACGACTCCGGGGCGGATTTCCGATTATTGCCGTTCGCTGCCGGAGGGCGTCGTCCCCGGCTCCGCGTCAGGCTGACCTACGACGCGGCGCATGCTCGTCCTCCGTCGCCGCGCTGGCCGCCACCGCGCTGAACCTTGCGTTTCGGATATGGGCGCGCATGCGGGCCTCGGCGAGGTCCGGGTCGCGGGACTGGAGCGCCTTGAGGATGTCGTGATGCTCGTCGAGGGCGGCTCTCGCGCGGCCCGGCCGGGTGCTGGAGCGCAGGCGATGGATGCGCAGCTGGTAATAGACCTCGTCGAGGAGGAGCTGCTTGATGCGCTCGCTGCCCGCCGCGTCGACGATGGCGAAGTGGAAATCGTCGTCCATGGAGCGCTGGTGGTAGACCTCTCCGGCGGCGAGGCCGGGGCGGTCGGCGTGATCGCGCAGCATGTCCTCCAGCGCGTCGAGCTGGGTCTCGCTCATGCGCTCGGCGGCGAGGCGGGCCGCCATGCCCTCGAGCGCCTCGCGCACGAAGAAGAGCTGTTCGAGATCGCCGCGTTCGAACTGGATGACGCTGACGCCGATGCGCGGGGTGCGGGTGACGAGCTTGCCTTCGAGCCGGCCGAGCGCCTCGCGCAAGGGGCCCCGGCTGATGCCGAGCTCGCGCGCGAGCTTGGCCTCCGAGAGCCGTTCGCCCGGCTGGAACTCGCCCGAGGTGATCGCCTCGATCAGACGGTCGAACACTTCGTTCGCGAGGGAAGTGCCGTGTATCGGGGTCATCGCGCCCATTTTGTTCCATTATCCTTCACGGAATCGAGCTTCACGACCCGTTCAGAGAAATTACCGCGCACTTCACGAACGCGCAACATGCTGTCTACAATGGGGTGAAACCGCAAACTCTTCGTTTGCAAACAATGCCGGGGTATGGTTCGCGCGCCTTGGTCAACGTAGATGTAAATTGTTGACAGTCTTTGGGCGACCGTTATCCTCTTTGAACAAAGGCCGCGATCCCGCGTCGATCCGCCCGGCCGCAAGAACAATCAGATGGAAGCGAAGATGCGCCCGACCCAGTCGCTGAAACAGATCATGAGCCGTCGCGAGGCGGTGACCGTGCCGGGCGCGGCGAACGCCATGTTCGCCCGGGTGATCGAGGATCTGGGCTTCGAGGTCGTTTACGTCACCGGCGCGGGCGTCGCCAACATGCATCTGGGCGCGCCCGATATCGGGCTCACGACGCTCACCGAGATCGCCCAGACCGTCGCCACTATCGCCGACGCGGTGTCGCTGCCGATCATGGTCGACGCCGACACCGGGTTCGGCAATCCGGTCAACATGATCCGCACCGTGCGCGTGCTGGAGCGCGCGGGGGCGGCGGGCCTCCAGATCGAGGATCAGGTGTTTCCGAAGAAATGCGGGCACTTCACGGGCAAGAACATCATCCCGGCCGCCGAGATGGTCGACAAGATCAAGGCCGCGGTGGACGCGCGCAAGGACGGCGACCTCCAGATCATCGCGCGCACGGACGCGCGCGCGATCGAGGGCTTCGAGCGCGCCATGGAGCGCGCCCAGATGTTCATCGAGGCCGGCGCCGACTCGACCTTCGTCGAGGCTCCGGTGAACCACGACGAACTCGCCCGCGTCGCCCGCGAACTGAGCGTCCCGCAAATCGCCAATATCGTCTTCGGCGGAAAGACCCCCGATCCCGGCCGCGAGCGGCTCGCCGAGATGGGCTTCTCGATCGTGCTCTACGCCAACGCCTCGCTGCAGGCGGCGCTGAAGGCGTCCTACACCGTACTCGGCGCCCTCAAGAGGGACGGTTCGCTCGACGGCGTGGCGGACATGCTCGCCTCCTTCGACGAGCGCCAGCGCGCCGTCGCCAAGGATGTCTGGGACGCCTACGAGAAGCGCTACGCGGGCTCGTGAATTTCAAGGAGATCGCCACCATGACGACGCCCTGGCGGGGAATCATCACCGAGGAAGAAGAGCGCGCCTACGACGCCGCCGGCTTCGGCCGCCCGACCGGCATCGGCAAGCGCCCGGCGCTCCTCATCATCGACGTCCAGTACCGCACCGTCGGCACGACGCCGATGCCGTATTTCGAGGCGATCAAGGAGTTCCCGACCTCCTGCGGCGAGATCGCCTGGAAGGCGGTGCACAAGATCCGCAGCATCCTCGACGTGTTCCGCGAGCGGGACTGGCCGGTGATGTATCCCTACGTCTCGCCGAAAGAGAGCTTCGACATGGGCAGGCTTTCGGACAAGGTTCCCGCGATCATGGGGGTCAAGGCGAAGGGCTACGAGTTCGTGGCCGAGATCGCCCCGCGCCCGCAGGACATCCTCCTGCCGAAGAAGCATCCGAGCGCGTTCTTCGGAACCCCGCTCGCGAGCTACCTCATCAACGCCGGGGCCGACAGCCTCGTGGTGACCGGCTGCACGACGAGCGGCTGCGTGCGGGGCTCCGTCGTCGACGGCTTCGCCTACAACTTCCGCACGCTCGTGCCCCACGACGCTTGCTACGACCGCAGCGCCACGTCGCACGCGGTCAATCTGTTCGACATGGCCGCGAAATACGCCGACGTGCAATCGACCGAGGAAGCGATCGCGACCCTGCGCGCGATCCCGTGACCCGCTGAAAAGGGCGCCCCCACAATGAAAAAAGTCGAACGAGACGAAGCCCTTCGCGCCGAGATCGGACGCGGCTTCTCCGCTCTGGGAAGTTGGACGGCCGGCATGGCCGGCAAGCCGCTCCCCGCCGCCGCCCGCCGCCGCGCCGCGCTCATCCTCGCCGACGATATCGGCGCGATGGTCGTCGCCACCCGCGAGCCCGCCGTGAAGGCGGCGCAGGCCGACATGCTGAAAAGCTCGGGCGCCGCCGAGGCGTCCGTCTTCGCCGCCGGCGCGCCGCGCGGTGACCGCTACTCCACTGCGGCCGCCAACGGCATGGCCGCCACCTGGTGCGAGCTCGACGAGGGCTTCCGCAACGCCCCCTGCCACGCCGGCGCCTATGTCATCCCCGCGCTTCTCGCGGAAGCCGAGGCGGGCGATCTCACGGTCGGGCAGACGCTCACCGCGCTCGCTTTGTCTTACGAGATCGCCGCGCGCTGCGCGCTGGCCTTCCCGTTCTCCGCGATGAGCGTGCACCCGCACGCGGCTTTCGCCACGATCGGCGCAGCCGCAGCTTCGGCCGTCGCGCGCGGCGTCGATGAGCGCACGCTCATCGCCGCAGTGACCGGCGCGGCCAGCATGACCTTCGCCGGCCCCTACGAACACGCCATCGACGGCGTGCTCGTGCGCAACGCCTGGACTTCGGCGGGCGCCTGGATCGGGATGCGCTCGGTTGACTGGGCCGCGCGCGGGATCGGCGGGATCCCGGAGACGCTCTACGACGTGTTCGTGAGCGCGCTCGGCACGGGCGCCGTTCCCGAGGCGTTGACCGACGACCTCGGCGGCGCCTGGGCGGTCGGCGGCGGCTATCACAAGATCTTCGCCTGCTGCCAGTACGCCCACGGCGCCATCGAGGCGAGCCTCGACCTGCACACGCGCCTCGCGGAGAAGGGCATGGACTCGACCGCCATCGCCGAGATCGTCGTCGAGACGCATCCGCGCGGCCTGACGCTGACCACGACGGAGCCCGAGACCGATCTCGCGGCGAAATTCTCCATGCCCCACGCGGCGGCGGCATCGGCGGTGCTGGGCACGGGTGGTCAGGCGGCTTTCTCGAACGATACGCTTGAGGATTCCCGCATCGCGGATCTCCGCCGGCGCGTGAAGCTCGTCCCCCATTCCAACGTGCAGCCCTGGCCGAACGACCGTCCCTCGCGCGTCGTCTGGCGCATGCGCGACGGCGACGAGTGGTCGGCCGAGCGCATGAACGCGCGCGGCGGCGCCGACCAGCCCTTCGACGAGCCGACGCTTCTCGCCAAGCTGAACGAGAACAGCGCCGCCGAATTCCCCGGCCTCCCGCGCGGCCTGTGGGACATCGTCGAGGGCGCGACGCCTGACGAAGCGCCCTGGCGCGCGGTTCTCGCTAAGTCGCTGGGTGGAGCAAAAGGGTGAGCGACGCTTTCGACATCGACGTTCTCGTCATCGGCGCCGGCGCCTGCGGCCTCGCCGCCGCGATCTCCGCGCATGATGCGGGGCTTTCCGTCGCCGTGATCGAAAAGCTCGACCGTCCGGGAGGCAATTCCTCTCTCTCGACTGGCTCGGTTCCCGCCGCCAACAGCCGCTTCCAGCGCGAGGCGGGCATCGAGGACAGCCCGGAAAAGATGTTCTCCGACCTCATGGGGATCGCCAAGGAATCCGACGACACGGCGCTTGTCCGCCGCATGGCGGAAGTCTCGGCCGAGACGGTCGAGTGGCTAGTCGATACGGTGGGCGCGCGCATCCAGCTCGTCACCGCCTACAAGCATATCGGCCATTCGGTGCCGCGCCTGCACGCGCCCGTTTCCCGGCGCGGGCAGGATCTCGTCGACGACCTGATCGCCGCCGTCGAGGCGCGCGACATCCCCATCGCGGTGGGCAACGGCGCCCGCGACCTCATCGTCGAGGACGGCGCAGTGATGGGCGCGATCGTCGAGTCGAGCGATGGCGCGCAGCCCTTCCGGGCCCGCAAGACGATCCTCGCGGTCAACGGCTTCGCCGGCAATCCCGAGCTCGTGAAGCGCTACTGCCCCGAGATCGCGGGCGCGCAGTATTTCGGCGCGCGCGGCTCGACCGGCGAGGCGATCATCTGGGGCGAGAAGATCGGCGCGGAGCTAGCCAACATCGCCGCCTATCAGGGCTATGGCGCTGTCGCGCATCCTCACGGCAGCCTGCTCTCCTGGACGACGATCGAGAAAGGCGGCATCATTATCGGCGGCGACGGGCGACGCTTCGGCGACGAGAGCATCGGCTATTCCGGCTTCGCGCGCGTCGTGCTGGGCCAGGGCGAATTCGCCTACGCGCTCTTCGACCAGAAGATCTTCGACGTCGCGGCGGGCGAGGAGGAATTCCTGGAGCTCGCCAATTACGGCGGCCTGAAGAAGTCCGACGATCCGGCCGAACTCGCCGCCGCTTTCGGGCTCGACGCAGCGGCGCTCGGCGCCGATATCGACGCCTACAACAATGCGGCTTCCGGGAGCGGGACGGACATGTTCGGACGCAAGGATTTCGGCCTCGGACCGCTCAAAGCGCCGTTCTACATCTGTCGCGTCGTCCCCGGCCTGTTCCATACTCAAGGCGGCCTGTGCATCGACGGCGACGCGCGCGTCCAGAAAAAGGCCGGCGGCGCCGTGCCGAACCTCTTCGCCGGCGGCGGCGCGGCGGCCGGGATCAGCGGCCGTTCGGGCGCGCTCGGCTACGCCTCGGGCAACGGCCTCCTCACCGCCATCGCGCAGGGGCGCCTCGCCGCACTCGCCGCCGCGCGCGAAATCGGAGCCGGATCATGACTCTCTCCCGCCGCGTCGCACGCTCGCTCGCCGCCCTCCGAGAAAGGGAACTTCCGCCGGAAGTCGCGCAGGCGGCGGCGTTGCATTTCATCGACGCGACCGGAACCGCGCTCGCGGCCGCCGGCGTGTCGATGGGCGAGGCCTACCGGCGTTACGCGGCGAACCTTCCCGATGGCGGCCGCGCGAGCCTGCTCGCCCGCACGGGCGGGACCAGCGCCTCGAGCGCCGCGCTCGTCAATGGCGGCCTCTGCCACTCCCTCGAATATGACGACACGCATACCGGCTCGATCATCCATGCGAGCGCCGTGCTCATGCCGGCGGCTTTGGCCGTGGCCGAGGAAGTCGGGGCCTCGCCCGCACAGATGCTCGGCGCCTATGTGCGCGGCTACGAGTTCCTCGTGCGCGTGGGGCGCGCTGCGCCGGGCGGGTTTCAGAAGAAGGGCTTTCAGGTCACCCCGGTCGCCGGCGTGATGGCCTCCGCCCTTATCGCCGCCGAGCTGCACGGGCTCGACGAGGACGCGACGGTTGCCGCCATCGGCATCGCGCTCAGCCAGGGTTCGGGCGTCTTCGAATTTCTCTCGAACGGCTCCTCGGTGAAGTCGCTGCATCCGGGCTGGGCTGCCCATGCCGGAATCATCGCCGCCGAATTCGCCAAGGCGGGGATGACGGGCCCCGAGACGGCGATCGAGGGCAAGCGCGGGCTGTTCAACGTCTTCGTGGGCGACAGCGCCGCAATCGACCGCTTCGCCGCCGAGCTCGACGATCTTGGCGCTGTCTGGCGCATAAGCGAAGCGGCGTTCAAGTTCTCGCCTTGCTGCCATTATCTCCATCCCTTCATCGAGGCGCTGGGGCTGCTCGCGGAGCGCGGCGTCACGGTCGATGCGGTCGAAAGCCTCGTCTGCGAGGTTCCGCTCGGGGCGGACGCCGTGATCTGCGAGCCCTGGGCCGACAAGCTCGCCGCCCCAACGGGGCATTCCGGCCGCTGGAGCCTGCCCATCGTCGTCGCCTCGCAGCTCGTCGAGGGGCGCGTCGATCTGGAGACCTTCGAGCGTCCGGCCTCGGCGGAGGTGAGGGCGCTGGCGCAGCGCGTGTCGTGGCGACCGCTCGAAAACGCTGATTTTCCAAACCGTTTCGAGGCGGTCGTCATCTGCAAGACGAAGGACGGCGCGAGCCGGACGATCCGCGTCGAGGACGCTTACGGCAACCACACCCGCCCGCCGGCCCCGGAAGAGGTGCTGGCGAAATTCCGGACGAACGCCGCGAAGTCTCTGACGCCGGACGCGGCCGAAGCGCTCGAGATCGCGCTTCGCGACATGCAGGGCGTCCCCGATCTGTCGCGCGTCACGGCGGCCTTGCGCGCGGAGCGCCGACCCTGCGAGGGAGTTTCCCGCTCATGAGCGATTTCGATCTCGTCATTCGCGGCGGCGACGCCATTCTGCCCGGAACGGGCCGGACGACCTGCGACATCGCGGTGAAGGACGGCAAGATCGCCGCGATCCTCGCTCCGGGCGCCGCCGTGCAGGCGGCGGAAACCGTCGACGTCCACGGCTGCGTGGTGATGCCCGGCGCGATCGACGCCCATATCCATCTCGGCCACGGCAAGGACATCTCGCGTCCGCGCGTTCCGGCCGACGCCGACCGCGAGACGGCGGCGGCGGCGACCGGCGGCGTCACCTGCTTCATCGCGTATCTGATGTCGAGCGAGCCGTTCGAGACCATCGCCGACGAGGTGATCGCGGTCACGGAGGCCGGCGCGCGGGTCGATTTCGGCTATCACTTCATCATCTCGACCGAGGCGCAGCTCGCGCAGACGCCCGCCTACATCACGGATTACGGCGCGCCGAGCTTGAAGATCTTCATGAACAACCGGGGCGGGGAGGGCGCGCGCCTCGGCCTGCCGGACATCGACGACGGCTTCCTCTTCCGCCTTTGCGAGCAGGCCGCCGCGCATGGCGGCATGGTCTGCCCGCATCCCGAAACCATCGAGATCGCCTGGGTGCTGCGCGACAGGCTCATGGCGGCCGATCCCGAGGGCAGGGGCGGGCTCGCGGCCTGGGACGCCAGCCGTCCCGATTTCGTCGAGGCCGACGCCGTGCAGCGCGCGGCCTTCATCGCGCACCAGACCGGCGCGCCGCTCTACGTCGTCCATACCACCTCGGCGGCCGCGCTCGAAGCGGCCCTGCGTCACCGCAACCTCGGCGCCGATGTCTGGATCGAGACATGCCCCCATTACCTCACGCACGACGTGACATGGTCGGGCGGCGACATCGGCAAGATCAACCCGCCTTTACGCAGCCCTGCAGACCGCGAAAGGCTCTGGGAAGGTCTCGCCTCGGGCGAGATCGACACGGTGGCTTCGGACCACGTGCACCGCGACGCCTCGGGCAAGACCGGCGGGATCTGGGCGGCCTCGCCCGGCTGTCCCGGCCTGGAGACGCTGCTGCCCGTGCTTCTCACCGAGGGGCATCACAAGCGCGGGCTGCCGCTCGAGCGCATCGCCGAACTGACGGCGGAATACCCGGCGCGCGCCATGGGGCTTTCCCATGTCAAAGGCGCCATCGCGTTGGGGCTCGACGCCGATTTCGCCATCGTCGACCTGAACGCGCCGTGGACCCTCGGGCGTGACGACGTCGTCTCCTCCGCCGGCTACTCGATCTACGAGGGCTGGCGTTTCGAGGCGCGCGTCGTCCACACTGTCTTGCGTGGGCGTTTCGTGCTCCGCGACGGCGCGCTCGTCGAAAACGCGGTCGGGACGGGCCGCTACCAGCGCCGGCGGCTCGCGAGAACGGCGCAGAACTAGCCGACGGGAAAGGCTTCACAACCATGACCAAACCGCGCGTCGCCGTCATCGGCTGCGGGGGAACGATATCCTCGATTTCGACGCATGCGCTCGACGTGCTCGACTACACCGAATTCGGGCGAAAGATGAGCGTCGGCGAAGCGCTCGCGATGGTTCCCGAGATCGGGCAGTTCGTCGAGCCGGCGCTCGTCCCCTATCGCGAGGTGGGCTCCTCGGCGATCGGTCCGCAGGACTGGCTGCATCTCGCCGAGACGATCGCGCGCATGATCGCACAGGATGAGGGAATCGCCGGCTTCGTCATCCTCCACGGCACCGCGACGATCGAGGAGACGGCCTTCTTCCTCAACCTCGTCCTCAAGACCGACAAGCCCGTCGTGCTCGTCGGCGCGCAGCGGCCGATGAACGCGCTCAGCTCCGACGCGCCGATGAACCTCGTCGGCGCGATGCGCACGGCGATCCACCCCGACGCGCGCGGCAAAGGCGTGCTCGTCACGCTCAACGACGAAATCCACGCCGCGCGCGACGTCACGAAGACCTCGACATACCGGCTCCAGACCTTCCGCTCGCCCGATTTCGGACTGCTCGGCCATATCGACGGCGACGCGGTGCGCTTCTATCGCGAGCCGCTGCGCAAGCACACGCTCGCCACGCCGTTCCATCTCGACGCCGTACGCGACCTGCCGCGCGTCGATATCGTCTACGCCTATGCCGGCGCCGATGAGGTCGCGATCAAGGCGTTCCGCGCCGCAGGCGCGAGGGGACTCGTCTCGGGCGCCTTCGCGCCGGGACTGCCGACGCCGGCCCAGAAGCGCGCGCTCGAAATCGCCGCCGCCGAGGGTGTCGTCGTCGTGCAGGCGAGCCGGGCGGGGAGCGGGCGCGTGGCGCGCCGGCGCTATCTTCTGGAAAAGGGGATGGTGGGCTCCGACAACCTGCCGCCGCACAAGGCGCGCATCCTGCTGATGCTCGCCCTGACGATCACGAACGATCCTGACGCGATCCAGGAGATGTTCGAGACCTATTGAGGCGCGGCGCGAGGGGCGCTCCCCGGCCGCGCCGCGCGCCTTATTCGACCCCTTCGACGATGATGATGTCGGCGAGCGCCGCGCCCTCGCGCTTGGCCTTCGCGCCCTGGTATTCGGGCGAGTTGTAGTAAGTCCGCGCCGCTTCCATGCTTTCGAATTCGAGCAGCACGTTGCGCCCCCGGCCTTCGCCTTCCAGCGTCTCGTACTTGCCGCCGCGGGCGAGCATTTTCGCGCCGTATTTGGCGATCGCGACGCTCGCGCCCTTGATGTACTCGTCGTATTTCGACTGATCCGTGATCGTGATCCGGCCGACCATATAGGCTTTGGGCATCGCTCGCCTCCTCGTTGGTGTTTTCTGTCTTGCTTGCGGAGCGCGTCACCGAGCGCCTGCGGGAGGAGGAGGCCGCTGGAGGCGGGGTATGTCAACTGTCGACTGCACGGAAGCCGGATTGGCGAACGCCGCGCATTTTAAGCGCCGACGGGACTCCCTCCCCTGAGGGCAGGGCGGGGCGGGGAGGATAGCGCCATCGTTTGCGATTGACGCGCCCGCCAGCTTCGCGCTTTCGCGCGAAACACCCCACCCTCCCTGAGGGGAGGGAATCGCGGCCTGGATCAGGCGCGGGCGTGCGGCCTCGGCGCAGGATCCGGAGCGGAGAAGGCCGCCACCGCGCTGAACCTTGCGTTTCGGATATGGGCGCGCATGCGGGCCTCGGCGAGGTCCGGGTCGCGGGACTGGAGCGCCTTGAGGATGTCGTGATGCTCGTCGAGGGCGGCTCTCGCGCGGCCCGGCCGGGTGCTGGAGCGCAGGCGATGGATGCGCAGCTGGTAATAGACCTCGTCGAGGAGGAGCTGCTTGATGCGCTCGCTGCCCGCCGCGTCGACGATGGCGAAGTGGAAATCGTCGTCCATGGAGCGCTGGTGGTAGACCTCTCCGGCGGCGAGGCCGGGGCGGTCGGCGTGATCGCGCAGCATGTCCTCCAGCGCGTCGAGCTGGGTCTCGCTCATGCGCTCGGCGGCGAGGCGGGCCGCCATGCCCTCGAGCGCCTCGCGCACGAAGAAGAGCTGTTCGAGATCGCCGCGTTCGAACTGGATGACGCTGACGCCGATGCGCGGGGTGCGGGTGACGAGCTTGCCTTCGAGCCGGCCGAGCGCCTCGCGCAAGGGGCCCCGGCTGATGCCGAGCTCGCGCGCGAGCTTGGCCTCCGAGAGCCGTTCGCCCGGCTGGAACTCGCCCGAGGTGATCGCCTCGATCAGACGGTCGAACACTTCGTTCGCGAGGGAAGTGCCGTGTATCGG
>REDO01000166.1 GCA_007693435.1 Salinarimonadaceae bacterium
GCGCGCACGTCCTTGATCATGGCCGGCCGCACCTCGAGGCGAGGCTTCTTCTCGGAAGGCGACCCGGAGGAAGTCGACTTGGAGGCGGCGGGGCGAGCAGGGGATTTCGGCATGGGGAGAAGTGGTCCTTTTCGTTCTTTACGCCCAAGCTTAACGCATCCGGAGCGGTTTTGTTCGACTCTTGTGGATGGTTTTATTCTGACTTCGCTCATCGCGCGAGGATATCGACCGCGCCGGCACGGCTGGGCGGCCTCACGCTGCACGACGTGTTCAACCTCACCTTCGCCAGCAAATTCGCCATCAGATCGACGGCCCCTCGCGCTGTCAGACGCGATTGCGACGGTCAGTCGGCCGGAACGCCGATCTGCGTCGGTCAGCCCGGGCGAAAGAAAACCCCGCCGAAGCGGGGTTTTCAAAGCATCGATGATCGCCCCGCAGGGAGGCGCGATTGCGTCAGGCGGCAACGCGCGCAAGAAAGGCATCGACCGTGTCGCGCAACCGCCGGGCCTCGGCCGCAACCTCGCCGGACGCGCCGTTCACATCGGCTACGGCCTGCTCGGTCTGCGCCACACCCTGCCCGACTTCGCCTAGATCGGAGGCTACTTCCATGGTGGAGGCATTGGCGCCCGCTACGCTGCTGGCGATCTCGCCGACAGCCACGGCCTGCTGTTCGATAGAGCTGGCCACCGCCCCGGCAAATGCCTCGATACCAGTCATGCGTTCGGCGATTCCATCGATCTCTCCGACCATGCGGTCGGTCGCCGCCAAAATGGCCTGGACCTGGTCGACGATGCGATCCGTCGCGGAAGCCGTCTGACCGGCGAGCGCCTTCACCTCTGCGGCGACGACTGCAAAGCCCTTGCCGGCCTCGCCGGCCCGCGCGGCTTCGATCGTCGCATTCAGCGCCAGCAGGTTGGTCTGTTCGGCGATGTCCTGGATCAGCTTGACGACGTCCTGGATGTTGGCCGCCGTGCCGGCGAGATCCTTCATCCCAGTCGCCGTGCTGCGCGAGGCGCCGGCGGCGCCGACGATGTCGCCGCGAATCTTCACGACCTGACTCTCCACCTCGTTGATCGCCGCGCTCATCTCCTCGGTGGCCTGCGCCGCGTTGCCGACAGCGGAGGATGCCGCGCTGGAGGAACTCGCGGCGCTGCGCGTCTTGCTGGCGGTTGCGGCGGCGACTTCCGACAGGGTCGCCGAGACCGCGCCGAGGCGCTCGGCATTGCTCTCGAAAGCGCACAGCGCAGTCGTCACATCCGCGCGGAAGCCGGCGATGGCTTCATCGACCGCCTCCTGACGCTGCGTCTTTTCAGCCTCGTCGCGGGCG
Source organism: Salinarimonadaceae bacterium (assembly GCA_007693435.1). Classification (GTDB taxonomy): domain Bacteria; phylum Pseudomonadota; class Alphaproteobacteria; order Rhizobiales; family Beijerinckiaceae; genus Saliniramus. Next base: position 1,328 of record REDO01000166.1, read on the forward strand.
AGTTCGGCCTGGAGGGCCTCGCGATCGGCGAGATTTTCACGGAACACCTTCAATGCATTGGCGATTGCGCCGATCTCGTCACGGCGGCCCTGACCGGGGATCTCGGTATCGAGGCGCCCTTCGGACAGGCCGACCACGGCGCCGGTGATCGGACGCAGAGGCGCCATCATCCGCGCCAGGGCGAACCAGAGCAGCAGCGCAACGCCGGCGAGAACACCCAGACCACCCGCGATGATCGCCCCGGTCTCGGCTGCGATAAGGGTCGCAAGGCGCGCGCGAGAGAATTCCATCGCGACATATCCAACCAGACGCTGGTCCGAGCCGATGTGAAGGGCCCGAATCTGCATCAGGCTCTCGCCCGTATCGATGGTATGAACGGGGTTCTGCGCGACGAAATCGAACGGGATTTCGCCCACTGCCGCCTCGATCACCTGCGGGTTGAAGACCGAGCTCGCCTCGCCGTCGGCGCCGATGCTGGTGAGCGGGAAGAAGTCGTTGGCGATGAGCCCGTGCATGAAATCCGGGTCACGCGACACCGATGCGAGCATGTTGCTCAGCGTGGTGGTGTCGTTGCCCACGACCAGGATCGGTGATGCATTGGCGATCATCGCGGTGAGGTCGCTGGTCTTCTGCACGAACTCCGCCCGCGCCGTCTGCGAATTGTAGACCGTCAGACCGGCGATGGCCGCGCCCAGGGCGCTCGCCACGACTGCAACGGCAACGAGTACGATGCGAGTGCTGAGGGAGTTGAAAAACGTTTTCAGTTTCGAGAGCATCGGAGCCGAATTCCTTGTCAGAGCTTCGCTTTTTATGCGGCGCCCAAGCTTAAATTCTGGTTAAGGGCCGAAAACGACGTAGAGTGAATTGCAACCGGCAGTTAAAATACAATTTAAAATTGTTTCATTGTGAGCCGACACCTTAGCAGAAAAGGCGTATGCATTCGCGTCCTTCTTGTAATATAGAGTTGTGTAATTCATTGCCAGATTTTCGTGGCGCCCATCACAGGCCCGCGATCCGGATTGCGCCGGGGGGTGCGCGCTGGTGCTTTCGGCGCGAACCGCTATCGTTCGCACTGTTGATTTGCTGACGGCATGCCGCCCAGCCGGCTTCCGCCGCGGTCCCCTCCCGCCTCCAGAGCCGGACAGGCAGCATGACCGAGAAACCGATTTCGACCGAAACCGCTCGTGACGCAGCCGACTGGCGCAGCCGTTTCGCGACCAGATTGAGACTGCCGGTCATCGGCGCGCCGATGTTCATCGTCTCGGGGCCAGAGCTTGTGATCGCGCAGTGCAAGGCAGGTATCGTCGGCGCCTTTCCAGCGCTGAACGCCCGCCCCGCCAGCATGCTCGACGCATGGATCGCGCAGATCAAGGAAGAGCTCGCCGCCCACGATTCGGCGCATCCCGATCGCCCCTCGGCGCCGTTCGCCGTGAATCAGATCGTTCACCGTTCGAACGACCGGCTCGATCACGACATGGCCATCTGCGAGAAGCACCGCGTTCCCATCGTGATCACCTCGCTCGGCGCGCGCGAAGACCTGAACCGCGCGGTGCATGGCTGGGGCGGGGTCACCTTGCACGACGTGATCAATCTGCGCTTCGCCCGCAAGGCGGTCGAGAAGGGCGCGGACGGCCTGATCGCGGTCGCGGCCGGCGCCGGCGGGCATGCCGGCACGCTCTCGCCCTTCGCGCTCGTCTCCGAGATACGCCAATGGTTCGACGGCCCACTGGCGCTGTCCGGCGCGATCGCGACGGGCGCCGGCGTGCTGGCCGCCGAGGCGATGGGCGCGGATTTCGCCTATATCGGCTCGCCCTTCATCGCCACGACGGAGGCGAGGGCGCGCGCGGAATACCAGCAGATGATCGTCGAGGGAACGGCGGCCGACATCGTCTACACGAGCTACTTCAGCGGGGTTCACGGCAATTACCTGCGCCCCTCCGTCGCGGCCGCCGGTTACGATCCGGATGCGCTGGGCGCCGGCGATCCGGGGAAGATGGATTTCGGTGCGGGAGACAATGCCGGCGAACAGAAGAAGGCCTGGCGCGACATCTGGAGCGCCGGTCAGGGCGTCGGCGCGGTCAGGGACGTCGTGCCGGTCGCGGAGCGCGTGGCGAGGCTTGAAGAGGAATACCATGCTGCGGCGTCGCGCGCCAGCGCGCTGCGATTGCGCAGGGGCTGAGGCGCGTACGCCTTATCCGGGATTGGCCGCTTATAGCCCGAACATTGCGGCGCGGGCTGCAATCAGGCATATTTTCCGCGCGCAAATCGTTCGATAGAAAAACATGGTGGATTTCCCGGGCGATTTGCGTTCCAATCCTCCCTCCACCGAGGCCGGATCGTTTTCCGCGCGTCAGCAAGGGGCTTTTGATGGCGCAGTCGAACATCGTTCGAGCAAATCCGCCCTTGTTTACGCCCAAACCACGCCGCTATCGTCAGATCGCCGAAGCCCTGAGGGACGCGATACTGAGCGGATATTACCGGCCCGGCGACAGACTTCCCACGGAACGCGATCTGGCTGCGCGCTATTCGGTGTCGCGCAACTGCGTCCGGGAGGCCCTTCTCGCCTTGGAGATCGCCGGCCTTGTCTCCATACAGGTCGGCTCCGGCGTTTACGTGTTGCCGCCGGAAGCGTCGCTCGACATCCCGTCCGGCGGGCCGAGCGTCTCGGACGTGCTGCAGGCGCGGATGATGTTCGAGCCCGAGATCTGCGCGGCCGTCGCCGTACGCGCCCGTCCCGAGGATCTGGCGCGGATGCGAGCCACCCACGCCTCGATGCGGGAGCCATGCGAGGATACGGAGGTGGCGGCGCTCGCCTATCGGGAATTCCATCTCGGTCTGGCGCGCGCCTCGGGCAACCCTATCGCCATGCAGTTGATGCAGCATGTCTGGCAAGCCACCCAGGTCGCGGCCTGGGTCCCGTTGCGCGCGTTTCTGCAGCGCCCGGAGCTGCAGCCGCGCTGGCGCGATGATCACGCCATGATCCTCGCGGCGCTCGACTCTCGCCATCGCGGCCGGGCGCGCGCCGCGATGCGGGCCCATATCGAGGCGGTCTTCACAATTCTCGACGAGGCCGACCTCGTCTGAGGGCCGCCGACAGGTTTCCTTAACCGCTCCCGGGCATGCTTTGGCATGCTTCGGATAGCTGCGATCCTGTCGACGCTCGCTTTCGCCCTGCTCGCATCCGCAGGCGGCGCGGCGGCTTCTGTCATGAGCTATGACGACTTGCCCCATCGGGTGCGCGAACAATTGCGGGAGATCGAAATGGCCTGCCTGAGCATCGGAGGTCGTCCAGGCGACCCGATGGAGACCATCGGGTTCTACGATTTCGACGCCGACGGCATGCCCGATATCGTGTTCGACCAGAACCGCTATCGCTGCGCCGGCTTCCGCGAAGGCGAATTCTGCCCGGAAATCGGCTGCTACACCTATGTCACGCTCAGCCGGAACGGACGCTGGACGCCGGCTTTTGAAGTCGTCGGGTCCTATTGCGTCGAAACCGACGTCACGCCGCCGCGCTTCGTGACGATCCAGCGTAATTTTACCGCCGACGGCGGCTCAAGCCTCATTCGTGTGCGATACAGATTTCGGAATGGCCTCGCAATACAAGACGGGCGGGGCTCTTGCTGACCAGTTTAAAGTTCTTTTCATTTTAACCAATCGTTGAAACCCTTCATTCAAAGAATTCGTCTAGCCTCAGGTGCATGGCAAGAAGGCCAATGTCATCTTTGAGGAGGCTGCCATGGATTTCGGCGGCGTGAACAAACCCCTTCCAGCGTCGGCGCAGAACGCCGTCGTACGCGTGGAACAGACAAACGCATCGAGCGTCACCCGCACCGAGCTCGCGCCCGAGGCGACCGTCCAGAGAATTCGTGAGACCGCCGCCGTGCGGCTCGAGACCTCCGGCGCCGCGCGCGAACTCGCGGCGGTGGAGATGGCCCTGCAGCGCGCGGTCGACAGGCGCATGGAGGTTCACGACGAAACGCGCAGCCTGGTCTTCACCGCGCGTGACGCGCGCTCCGGCGAGATCGTGACCCAGATCCCGACCGAAGAGACGCTCAAGCTGCGCGCCTATCTGCGCGGAGTCGCGGACACGGCTGAATAGAACTCCGTCAGCATCGACCGAATGACGTAGACAGGAAGTATTCGTTAACCATAAAACGCTCTCTGAAACCTGGTGTCGATTTGATGCCGGGTTGCGTGGTTCCGAGAAAGAATTCATTCAGACTTTGATCCTAGAACTTTGTCATCCGGACAGAACGGTCCGGCGCGTCCAGGAAGGACGATTGATCCAGAAGGATTATGACGATGTCGGGTATCACCCTCACCAGCGCCATGCGCACGAACCTGCTCAGCCTTCAGGGCACGCAGGACCTCATCAGCCTCACGCAGAACCGCCTCGCGACCGGCCTCAAGGTCAGTTCCGCGATCGACGATCCGCGAAACTTCTTTCAGTCGCAGGCCCTCAACGCCCGAGCCAGCGATCTCGGCCGCCGCCTCGACGGCATGGGGCTGGCGATCAAGACCATCGAAGCCGCCGACAAGGGCATCACGGCGATGACGAAGGTCGCCGAGAGCATGGCGGCCGTCGCCAAGCAGGCGCAGGATTCGAGTTCGGCCGCCGAGCGCACCACCCTCTTGGCGCAGTTCAACGAGTTGCGCGCCCAGCTGACGAACCTCGCCCAGGATTCGGGCTTCAACGGCACGAACCTGCTCGGCGGCAACAACCTCTCCGTGGCCTATAACGAGGATGGCACGAACAGCTCGACCGTCACGGCGGTCACCTGGTCAACCGGCGACCCGGCCGGCATCGCGGCGGGCGCGGATTGGGACGACGCCGATCTCGGCGACGGCGCGACGGCCATCAACACGGCGGCGACGGCGGTCAACACCGCCATCTCCACGATGCGCACGCAGGCCGCCACCTTCGGCTCCAGCCTGACCATGGTGAGGATCCGCGAGGACTTCACCAAGCAGATGGTGAACACCCTCAAAGGCGGCGCCGACGGCCTCGTCCTCGCCGACCAGAACGAGGAGGCGGCGAACCTGCTCGCGCTCCAGACGCGCCAGCAGCTCGGCGTCCAGGCTCTCTCCCTCGCCAGCCAGTCGCAACAGGGAATCCTGCGCCTGTTCAACTGATCCGGGAAATTCCAGGAAATATCGGGCGGCGGAAGATTTTCCGCCGCCCATTTTATTTTATCAAAGTAATTAACCATAATATTTTGGAAAAAAATTACTATAAAATACAACTTTTGCTAAATATGAGATTCATTGCTTCCCTTAGTAAAATATAAAAATCCGATCTCTAGCGTATTTCACGGCAGAAAGCCGTTGTTTCACGATCCAGAAGGGGTGTCCACATGAATGGCATCACACTATCCGGCGCCATGCGCACGAACCTGCTCAGCTTGCAGGGGACGCAGGACCTCATCGGCGCCACGCAAAACCGCCTGGCCACCGGCCTGCGCGTCAACTCCGC
>REDO01000062.1 GCA_007693435.1 Salinarimonadaceae bacterium
TGGCGATGGATATCGAGGGGCTGGGCGGGCGCTCCATCGAGGAGTTCTACGACGAGGGTCTCGTGCGCGCGCCGCAGGACATCTTCACGCTGGAGGAGCGCAACCGCGCCTCGCTGATCCGGCTCGAGGCGCGCGAGGGCTGGGGCGCCCAGAGCGTGCGCAACCTCTTCGAGGCGATCAACGCACGCCGCGAGATCGAACTGAACCGCTTCGTCTTCGCGCTGGGTATTCCCCATGTCGGCGAGACCGGCGCCAAGCTGCTCGGCCGGCATTTCGGAGCGTTCGAGAGCTTGCGCGAGACGGCCCTGAAGGCGGGCGAGGGGGATGTGGAGGCGCGCGCCGAATTCACCAATATCGGCGGCATCGGCGACGTGGTGGCCGACGCGCTAGTCGAGTTCTTCCGCGAGCCGCGCAACGCGGAAATGCTCGACGCGCTGCTGGCTCAGGTGACGCCGCTCCCGATGGCGGCGCCGGAAAGCGCCTCGTCCCCCGTCGCCGGCAAGACCGTCGTCTTCACGGGCTCCCTCGAACAGATGAGCCGCGACGAGGCGAAGGCGATGGCCGAGCGGTTCGGAGCGAAGGTCGCGGGCTCCGTCTCGAAGAAGACGGATCTCGTGGTGGCGGGGCCGGGCGCGGGCTCGAAGCTCGACAAGGCGCGCGAATTCGGCGTGCAGGTAGTCGACGAGGACGGCTGGTTCGCCATCGTCGGACGCCCGTAAGAAGCGGCTTAGGCCGCGTCTTCCGCCAGCCAGGCGTCGAGCGCCGCGCGGGCGCGGTCCGTCAGCGCCTTCTTGCGCGCGGCGGCCTTGGCCGGCCCGCGCAGGCGCTTGCCGTCCTCGCCCTTGGGCGCGGTCTCGAGCGGCGGGAACAGGCCGAAATTGACGTTCATCGGCTGGAAGGAGCGCGGACCCTCGTCGATCGTCTCGATATGCCCGCCGGTGATGTGGTTCACGAGCGCGCCGAGCGCCGTCTCGGACGGCATCGGCCGCAACGGCCTGCCCAGCCGCTCGGCCGCGGCGAAGCGGCCTGTGAGCAGCCCGATCGCGGCGCTCTCGACATAGCCCTCGCAGCCGGTGATCTGCCCGGCGAAGCGCAGGCGCGGCTGCGCCTTCAGGCGCAGCGTCGGATCGAGAAGGCGCGGGGAGTTCAGATAGGTGTTGCGGTGCAGGCCGCCGAGGCGGGCGAATTCGGCCTGTTCGAGGCCGGGGATCATCCGGAACAGCGAGGCTTGCGCGCCGTATTTCAGCTTCGTCTGGAAGCCGACCATGTTGTAGAGCGTGCCCAGCGCGTTGTCCTGCCGGAGCTGGACGATGGCGTGGGCCTTGACCTCGGGATTATGCGGATTGGTGAGCCCGACGGGCTTCATCGGCCCGTGGCGCAAAGTCTCGCGGCCGCGCTCGGCCATGACCTCGATAGGCAGGCAGCCGTCGAAATAGGGGGTGTTGCCCTCCCATTCCTTGAAATCGGTCTTGTCGCCGGCGATCAGCCCGTCGATGAAAGCCTCGTACTGATCCTTGTCGAGGGGGCAGTTGATGTAGTCGGCGCCCGTCCCGCCCGGTCCGGCCTTGTCGTAGCGGCTCTGGAACCACGCCTTCGACATGTCGATGGAATCGCGGTGGACGATGGGCGCGATGGCGTCGAAGAAAGCCAGCGCCGTCTCGCCGGTGAGCGCGAGGATCGCCTCGGCCAGCGCCGGGGAGGTGAGGGGGCCGGTCGCCACGATGACTTTGTCCCATTCCTCCGGCGGCAGGCCCGCGACCTCGCCGCGCTCGATCGTCACGAGCGGATGCGCCTCGAGCGCCGCCGTCACCGCCTGCGAGAAGCCGTCGCGATCGACCGCCAGCGCGCCGCCGGCCGGCACCTGGTTGGCGTCGCCCATGCGCATGATGAGGGAATCGAGCCGGCGCATCTCCTGATGCAGCAGCCCGACGGCGTTCGCGTGCGCGTCGTCCGAGCGGAACGAGTTGGAGCAGACCAGTTCGGCGAGACCTTCCGTCTTGTGCGCGTCCGTCATCCGCGTGGGGCGCATCTCGTGCAGGATCACGGGCACGCCCGCCTGCGCGATCTGCCACGCGGCCTCGGAGCCGGCGAGGCCGCCGCCGACCACGTGGACGGGAGCGGGCCGATCGGTGACGGTCGGTTGGGTGTCGGTCATTGTAACGTTGTGGTTGGTTGGCTTGTTCATCGCCGCTAATTGGGTCAGCGACCGGCCCCGCGTCAAGCGCAGGCGATACCGGCCGGACTGGTCGTCATGCGCTGGCGATGTAGTCGCGCATCCTGCCGGAGCGGTAGCGGAAGGCTCCTTCGCCGAATGCGATCAGCGTTCCGTCCTGGTCGTGGATTTCGGCGGCGGCGAAGAAGGTTCTGGTCCCGCCCCCGCGCTTGCGGGCCGATACCCGCAGCACGCCCTCGCGAGCGGGAGACACGTAGCTCGTCGTCAGTGAGAGCGTCACCGCGCCGGGCTGCTCGCCACGTTCGGGATGCCAGGTGCCGACGAAGCCGCAGGCGGTGTCGATCAGCGCCGCGAGCACGCCGCCATGGACGACGCCCGCGCGGTTGCGGTGACGCGGCTCGATCGGCATCTCCAGCATCGCCTCGTCCGCGTTCCACGCGAGGAGCTTGTAGCCCATGGCTCGCTGAAAGCCCGACGGGACTTCGCCGGCAATCTCTTCGAGCAGGGGGTCTGTGAAATCGTGGTGCGTCATCGTCCTCGACCGTCGTTCGGGCGGCGCGGCCGCCGCAGGCGCAAGCTATGGCCCGTCGCGGCCCCAGCGCCAAGCCCCGCGAACGCGCCTTCCGCTCTGGCGTTCGCGCGGGTCGGCATGCGTATTTTTGTCGGTGATCGCCTTATTCATTGCCCGTTCAGCCGAGTTTGGGCAATTTGCTTCTCATGCGCGTTATCCTGCTCACGGCTATGATTCTCGTTCCCCTTGCGTCGTCCCCGGCGCAGGCGAATTGCCTGTCGCAGGGCGAGATGCGCGAAGTCGTGGCGTCGGGCGCCATCGTTTCGCCGGTATCCGCGACCCGCGCCGCGCAGAGCGCCCATCCGGGCGCGCAGGTGACGAACGTCGATTTGTGCGACGTCGGCGGTTACATCTACCAGATGACGCTTCTACTGCGCGACGGGCGCGTCGCCCGTGTCGTGGTGGACGGGGCGTCGGGAGCGGTGCGCTGACGCGCCGCGAGGAGAAGAAGTTACGATGCGCATACTCGTCGTCGAAGATGACGCTTCGCTCAACCGCCAGATCGTCGCAGCCCTTGAGGATGCCGGCTACGCCGTCGACAAGGCGTTGGACGGCGAAGACGGGCAGTTCCTCGGCGAGACCGAACCTTATGACCTTGTGATTCTCGATCTCGGCCTGCCCAAGATCGACGGCGTGAGCGTACTGAACGCCTGGCGTCGGGCGGAGCGCAAGATGCCCGTGATCATCCTCACCGCCCGCGACCGCTGGAGCGACAAGGTGCAGGGCTTCGACGCCGGGGCGGACGATTACGTGACGAAGCCCTTCCATGTGGAGGAGCTGCTGGCGCGTGTGCGCGCGCTCGTGCGGCGCGCGGCCGGTCATGCGAGTTCCGAAATCGTCTGCGGGCCGATCACGCTCGATACCCGCGCCGGCCGCGCGCTCGTCGAAGGCATGGCGATCAAGCTCACCTCGCACGAATACCGCCTGCTCTCCTATCTCATGCATCATCAGGGCCGCGTCGTGTCGCGCACGGAGCTGACGGAGCATATGTACGACCAGGATTTCGATCGCGATTCCAACACGATCGAGGTTTTCGTCGGCAGGCTGCGCAAGAAGCTCGGCGTCGAGGTCATCCAGACCGTGAGGGGTCTCGGCTACCTGCTGGATCCCGATCAGGGGCGCGGATGATCGTGGCCGATGCCGAGAGCGCTCCATGAAGCCTTCGCTCCTGCAGCCGCTGGCGAATCGTTCGATCGCGATACGCCTCGCCGTCTCGGCGCTGTTCTGGAGCTTCACGATCCTTCTGGTCGCCGGCGCGATCCTTGTCGCGCTCTACCGCGACGCGACGGAGCGCGCCTTCGACCGGCGCATGCTCGTCTACGTCACGGCTCTGGCCGCTGATCTCGCGGCCGGCCCCGAGCAGGGTAGGCCGGATGCGGGCGACCCCTATTTCGACCTGCCGCTCTCGGGCTGGTACTGGCAGATATCAAGCCCCGGACAGGCGCTGCGCGACATCAGCACCTCCTTCTCGCTGATCGGCGCGACGCTCCCCCCGCTCGGCGAGGACGCGCAGGTCGATCCCGAGACCGGCGTGCGCAGAGGCTACGCGCGCGGGCCGGACGATCAGGAGCTGCGCGTCATCGAGCGCGCCATCGATCTCGGCGAGGGCGGCGTCCAGATCATCACCGTGGCCGGGCCGTCCGAGGAGATCGCCTACGACGTGCGCTCCTTCTCGATCGCGCTTTCGGCGACCTTCGGGCTGCTCGGCCTCGCGCTCGCGCTGTCGACGCTGTTGCAGATCCGCTTCGGCCTGCGCCCGCTCCGTGGCCTGCGCGGGGCGCTCGTCGGCGTGAGACGCGGGGAGGCGGACCGGATCGAGGGGGAATATCCCCACGACATCGCGCCGATCGCCGACGAAATCAATCTGCTCATATCGAGCAATCGGGAGATTCTGGAGCGCGCCCGCACGCAGGTCGGCAATCTCGCGCACGCGCTCAAGACGCCGCTTTCAGTCATCGTCAACGAGGCGGAGGTCGCAAATGGGCCGCTCGCGGCGAGCGTCTCCGAGCAGACGCGGGTGATGCGCGAACAGATCGACTATTACCTCGATCGCGCGCGGGCGGCGGCGTTGGCGGGGACGCTCGGCTCGATCACGCCGGTCGCGCCCGTCGCCGAATCGTTCGCGCGCACCCTGCCGAAAATCTACCGCGACAAGGATCTGGAGATCGTCCTGCGGGGGATGGAGGGCGCGCGCTTTCGCGGCGAGAAGCAGGATCTGGAGGAGATGCTCGGCAATCTGCTCGACAACGCGGCGAAATGGACGAGCGGACGTGTGGTGCTCGAGGCTCGGGCGGGCGGGGACGCGGAGGCGCCGCGCCTTCTGCTGGTCGTCTCCGACGACGGACCTGGCGTTCCGGACGCGCAGGCGCGCAAGCGCATTGTGGAACGCGGCCGCCGGCTGGACGAATCGATGCCCGGCTCCGGCCTCGGCCTCTCGATCGTCGCGGATCTCGCGGCGCTTTACCGGGGGAGCCTGCGCCTTGAAAAGGCCGCTATCGGAGGGCTTGAGGCTATACTTGATCTGCCCGGCGACGCGGCTTGACCGACGACCGTTCAGCATTCATTCATCGGCTTGGGATCAGATCAGGGCCGATGGTTTCGTTCCTGGAGAACATACGATGAAGCTCACCAAAGCCGCAGCCGGTCTGGCCCTCGCCGGCGTCCTCGTGTTGGGCGCCTGCTCACCCCATGGCGGCCCTTCCGGACCACGCCAGAACGTCGGCATGGTCAGCGGCGCGCTCATCGGCGGCGCGGCCGGCAACGTCATCGGGCGCGGCGATCTCGGATCGACCGTCGCGGGCGCGCTGATTGGCGGCGTCGTCGGCGGCCTGATCGGAGCCGATCTCGACGAACGGGATCGCTTTCTCGCCGAACAGGCCCAGTTCGAGGCCTTCGACAGCGGCCGCCCGAGCCGCTGGCGCGGCGAGCGCGATCGCAACGTCTACGGCGAGGTCATTCCCGGTCCGACCTTCCGCGACGGCCGCGATTTTTGCCGCGAATACACCCACACGATCTATATCGGCGGGCGTCCGCAGGAGGGCTACGGCACCGCCTGCCGCCAGCCGGACGGAAGCTGGCGCATCGTCAGTTGATGCGAACAGGCCGACGCGCTATCGAAATGGGCCCCTTCGGGGGCCCTTTTTGCGTTGAACCCCTCGCGTGACACCGTGTCGCCGGATCGCTACATCGTCAGGCGGACGGGTTGGCTGTAGAAAGACGCCATGGCGATCTGGATCATTCTGGCGGCGATGACGGCTGCGGCGGTGATGTCCGCTCTGTGGCCTCTCTCGCGCGCCCGTACGGCGGCGCTTGGGACCGCAGGCGAAGGCCTGTTCTATCGCGATCAGATCGAGGAGATCGATCGCGAGCTGGCGCGTGGATTGTTTTCGCCGGCTGAGGCGGCCGCCGCGAAGGCAGAGGCCGCGCGCCGGCTCATCCGCGCCGAATCGCGACGGGAGACCGCCGGTCCGTCTCTCGACGAGCCCGCCCTACGCCGTCGTCGCGCGGCTTCCGCCGTCGCGCTCTCCGCCGTGCCGCTTCTGGCGCTCGCGATCTACGGCGCTTACGGCTCTCCGCACGAGCCCGCCCAGCCGCTCGCCGCGCGCCTCGTTCAGGAGCGCGACCTGGCCGACATGGACATTTCGGAAGCGGTCGCCCGGATCGAGAGCCATCTCCAGCAGAATCCCGCCGATGGGCGGGGCTGGGAGGTGCTTGCGCCCGTCTATATGCGTCAGGGCCGGTTCGACGCCGCCGCGAACGCCTACGCGCAGGCCATCCGCCATCTCGGCGAGGAGCCCAACCGCCTTGCGAATTACGGCGAGGCGCTCGTGAACGCTTCCGAAGGCGTGGTGCAGGCCGCCGCTCGCGAAGCATTCGAGGCGGCGGTCGCGACCGATCCGTTGCAGCCTAAGGCTCGCTACTATCTCGGCCGGGCCGCCGAACAGGATGGGGATCCCGAGGCCGCCTTGCGACGATACGAGGCGCTCTTGCGCGATTCGCCATCCGATGCGCCGTGGATAAGCGTCGTGCGAGCCCGCATCGACGCGCTCGGCGCCGCTTCGCAGCCGGCCTCGCCGGCGCTCGGCATCGACGCGATCGAAGGCATGGTCGCGCAGCTGGCCGGCCGTCTCGCCGAGGGCGGCGGCTCAGCCGAGGACTGGGCGCGGCTCGTGCGCTCCTACATGGTGCTCGACCGGGCGGAACAGGCCGCGGGCGCGCTTGCGGAAGCGCGGCGCGCGTTGGCGAACGACCCGGCCGGTCTCGCCGAAGTCGAGGAAACGGCCCGCCATGCGGGCGTCGGCGGGGAGAGCGGTCAATGACCCGCAAGCAAAGGCGTCTCGTGATGATCGGGGGAGCCGGCGCAGTGCTCGCCGTCGCGCTGGGCCTTGTGCTCGTCGCCATGCGCGACACCATCGTTTTCTTCCGCGCTCCGAGCGAGATCGCCGCGCAGGGCGTGGACCCCGGCGTGCGCTTTCGGCTCGGCGGGCTCGTGGAGGACGGCTCGATTCGCCATGCGGGGGATCAGGTCGTCCTGTTTCGTGTGACGGATGGCGGCGCGACTGTCGATGTGCGCTACCGCGGCCACCTGCCGGATCTCTTCCGGGAAGGTCAGGGCGTCGTGACCGAAGGCGCGCTCGACGGTGCGGGGCTGTTCGTGGCCGACACCGTGCTCGCGCGCCACGATGAGAACTACATGCCGCGCGAGGTCGCCGATGCGCTCAAGCAGCAAGGTCTTTGGCAGCACGGCGGCGACGCGCCTCCGACGCAGTGAACGGATTCAACCGAAGGGAGCCTGACGAGTGCTGATCGAAGCCGGACATTTCGCGCTTGCGCTCGCGCTGGGGCTGTCGCTGGTGCAGTTCGCAGTGCCGCTCTGGGGGGCGCGGACGAACGACCCCGTGCTGATGAGCGTCGGAGGCCCCGTCTCGGTCGCGGTATTCCTTCTCGTCGCCTTTTCCTTCGGAGTCCTGACCCACGCCTACATGGTGTCTGACTTCTCGGTGCTGAACGTCTACGCCAATTCGCATTCCGCCAAGCCCATGATCTACAAGATCACCGGCGTCTGGGGTAACCACGAAGGCTCGATGCTGCTCTGGATCCTCATCCTCGCGCTGTTCGGCGCGATGGTGGGCGTCGCGCGCAATTCCGTTCCGCCCAAGCTCAGGGCCAACACCATCGCCGTGCAGGGCGCGGTGACGATCGCGTTCCTGCTCTTCCTGCTGATGACCTCGAACCCGTTCGAGCGCCTGACTCCGGCGCCCTTCGAGGGGCAGGACCTGAATCCGGTGCTTCAGGATCTCGGCCTCGCGATCCACCCGCCGCTGCTCTACATCGGCTATGTCGGCTTCTCGATCACTTTCGCCTTCGCGATGGCGGCGCTGATCGAGGGCAAGATCGACGCGGTCTGGGCGCGCGCCGTGCGTCCGTGGACGCTGGCGGCATGGCTGTTCCTGACGCTCGGCATCTCGATGGGTTCGTACTGGGCCTATTACGAGCTCGGCTGGGGCGGCTGGTGGTTCTGGGATCCGGTGGAGAACGCCTCGCTGCTGCCGTGGATCCTCGGCACGGCGCTCATCCACTCGACCGTCGTGATGGAGAAGCGCGAGGCGCTGAAGGTCTGGACGATCCTGCTCGCCATTCTCACCTTCTCGCTCTCGCTGATGGGCACCTTCCTCGTGCGTTCGGGCGTGCTGACTTCCGTTCACGCCTTCGCAGTCGATCCTGATCGCGGGCTTTTCATCCTCGTCATCCTCGTCTTCTTCATCGGCGGCTCGCTTGCGCTCTTCGCGTGGCGCGCGCCGCTCCTGCGGCAGGGCGGGGTGTTCGCCCCCGTGTCGCGCGAGGGCGCGCTCGTCATGAACAACCTGTTCCTCGCCACCGCCTGCGCGACTGTGCTCATCGGCACGCTCTATCCGCTGGCGCTCGAGGCCGTGACGGGCGCGAAGATCTCCGTCGGCGCGCCGTTCTTCAACGCGACCTTCATCCCGCTGATGATTCCCCTCCTGATCCTCGTGCCGTTCGGACAGGTCCTCGCATGGAAGCGAGGCGATCTCGCCGGGGTGGCGCAGCGGCTGGCGGCGGCGGCGCTGATCGCGGCTTTCGTGACCGTGCTCATCTACGGTTTCACATATGGCGGGCCGGTGGCCGCGCCGCTCGGCGTCGGGCTCGGCGTCTACCTCATTCTTGGCGCGTTCAATGAGGTCGTCACGCGCTCCTGGAGCCCCGGCGTCTCGCTGTCCGTCGCCGCGCGCAAGGCCCGCGGCCTGCCGCGCTCGACCTGGGGCACGGTGATGGCGCATGCGGGCGTCGGCCTGACCGTGATCGGGATCGCGGCGACCGCGTGGTCGACGGAGCGGATCGTGTCGATGCGGCTCGGCGACGTCGCCGACGTCGGCGGCGGCTACGAAGCGCGGCTCGATAGCGTCGCGCCGCGCACGGGGCCGAACTACATCGAGGACGTCGCGCGCATGACGCTTTTCTCCGGCGGACGCGAAGTCGGCTTCGTGGAATCCGCCAAGCGTTTCTATCCGGTGCGCGCCATGCCGACGACGGAGGCAGGCATCCGAACGTTCGGCCTGTCGCAGGTCTATGTCAGCGTAGGCGAGGAGCAACCCGACGGATCACTCGGAATGCGTCTCTACTACAAGCCGCTGATTCTCCTGATCTGGCTCGGCACGGTGGTCATGGCGATCGGCGCCGGAATCTCGATGACCGACAGGCGGTTCCGTGTCGGGGCTCCGGTGCGCAGCCGAAACGCCCCGCCGACTGCCGCGCCGGCGCCGGCTGAATGAGGGGAGGAGTCACACGATGATGCGCTTTCTCCCGGCTCTCACCATCGCCTTCGCGCTGGCGATCGCCGCGCCGGCTCCGGCGTTCGCCGGACCGCAGCCCGACGAAATCCTTGAGGACGAAGCGCTGGAGCGACGGGCGCGGGACATATCCGCTGGTCTGCGCTGCCTTGTCTGCCAGAACCAGTCGATCGACGATTCGAACGCGCCGCTCGCCCGTGATTTGCGCAACCTCGTGCGCGAGCGTCTTGTCGCCGGATACGACGACGCGCAGGTCGAGGCCTTTGTCGTCGAGCGCTACGGCGAGTTCGTGCTGCTGCGCCCGCCGGTCAATATGCAGACTTTGATCCTCTGGGGCTCGCCGGCGCTCGTGCTCGGCGCAGGCGCTCTCGGCATTTTTCTCGCCGTGCGCCGCCGGCGCTCGGCCGCTCGGGAGCGCGTCGCTCCGCTCACGCCCGAAGAGCAGGCGGCTCTCGATGAAATCCTCGCCCGCGGGGAGCGTGCGGAGCGCTGAGCGTGCGTCAGGCGTCGCGCGCGGCGTAGATGACGGCCCCATCTTCGATAGCGAGGCTGAGACGCCCGTTCTTGAGCGCCAGCGCGGACTCGCCGAACAATTCCCGCCGCCATCCGCGCAGCGCCCCGACATCGGCTTCGTCGTCGTCGGCGATCGCTTCGAGATCGTCCACCGTGGCGACGATCTTGGGCGCGACGCCGTTCTTCTCGCAAAGCGCCTTGAGGAGCACTTTCAGGAGATCGACCGTCGCGGAAGCGCCGCCGCGCCCGCGCGGGCGGTCGGGCATCGCGACCGTCGCCGGATCGCGGGCGAGGCCGGCTTCGACGGCGGCGAGAATGTCGGCGGCCGAGCGGGAGCGCTCGAAGCCGTTGGGGATCGAGCGCAGCCGCCCGAGCGCCTCGGCGTTCTGCGGCTGCGAGATCGCGAGATCGACGAGAGCGTCGTCCTTAAGGACGCGGTTGCGCGGCACGTCGCGGGCCTGGGCCTCGCGTTCACGCCAGGCGCAAACCTCCATGAGCACCGCGACTTCCCGCGCCTTTCTCACTCGACCTATGAGGCGCCGCCAAGCAAGGGTGGGTTCGTTCTGGTAGGTCGCGGGCGAGGTGAGGACGCGCATCTCCTCGTCGAGCCAGCTGGTGCGGCCGGTCTCCGCGAGCTGGCGTGCGAGCTCCTCGTAGATCGGAACGAGATGCGTGACGTCGGAGAGCGCGTAGGCGAGCTGCGCCTCGCTCAAGGGCCGGCGCGACCAGTCGGTGAAGCGCGAGGACTTGTCGATGCGCGCCTTGGCGACGTCGTTGGCGAGCTGTTCATAGGAGACGGAATCGCCGTAGCCGCAGACCATCGCGGCGACCTGCGTGTCGAAGAGCGGGCTCGGGATCACGCGCCCGATATTCCACACGATCTCGATGTCCTGCCGCGCGGAGTGGAACACCTTGACGACGCGCTCGTCGGCCATCAGCGCCATGAAGGGCGCGAGGTCCAGCCCCTCCGCCAGCGGATCGACGAGAACGCCCTCTTCGGGCGAGGCCATCTGGATCAGGCAGAGCTTCGAGTAATACGTGGTCTCGCGCATGAACTCCGTGTCGACTGTTACGAACGGATGGGCGGCGAGGCGCGCGCAGGCGGCGGCGAGTTCAGAGGTTTCCGAGATCAGCTTCATGCCGCTTCTTTGCCGCGAGCGGCGGACGCACGCAAGCGCGAAAGCGCGGCGCACGCAACGCGGCGGCTTGACAGGCGCGCGCGGACGCGCTCACTCCCAGCCCTGTCCTTTCCAGCGAGAAACCGGGTTCCATGCATCGCTACCGCACCCATACCTGCGCCGCCCTCCGTGAGTCCGACATCGACGCGAGCGTGCGTCTCTCCGGCTGGTGCCATCGCATCCGCGACCATGGCGGCGTGCTCTTCATCGACCTGCGCGACCATTACGGCATCACGCAATGCGTGATCGACCCGGATTCATCCGCGTTCAAGCTCGCCGAGAAGCTGCGTTCGGAATGGGTGGCGCGTGTCGACGGCAAGGTCCGCCGCCGACCGGCCGGCACGGAGAACGCCGATCTGCCGACGGGGCAGGTCGAGATCTACATTACGGATATCGAGGTGCTGGGCGCGGCCGAGGAGTTGCCGATGCCGGTCTTCGGCGACCACGATTACCCCGAAGAGATCCGCCTGAAATACCGCTTCCTCGATCTGCGTCGCGAGAAGCTGCACGCCAACATCATGAAGCGCGGGCAGATCATCGATTCGATCCGCCGCCGCATGAAGGAGGGCGGGTTCTTCGAGTTCCAGACGCCTATCCTGACGGCCTCCTCGCCCGAGGGCGCGCGCGACTTCCTCGTGCCCTCGCGCCTGCATCCGGGCAAGTTCTACGCGCTGCCGCAGGCCCCGCAGCAGTTCAAGCAGCTCATCATGATGTCGGGCTTCGATCGCTACTTCCAGATCGCCCCCTGCTTCCGCGACGAGGACGCGCGCGCCGACCGTTCGCCCGGCGAGTTCTACCAGCTCGACGTCGAGATGAGCTTCGTCACGCAGGAGGATGTTTTCCAGGCGGTCGAGCCTGTGTTGCGCGGCGTCTTCGAGGAATTCGCGGACGGCCTGCCGGTTACACAGACCTTCCCGCGCATTCCCTACTCCGAGGCGATGCTGAAATACGGCGTCGACAAGCCGGACCTGCGCAACCCGATCGTCATTGTCGACGTCACCGACGAGTTCTCGCGGGAGGACGTCACCTTCAACGCCTTCAAGAACGTCATCAAGGCCGGCGGGATCGTGCGCGCGATCCCCGCGCCCGGCGCGGCCGCCCAGCCGCGCTCGTTCTTCGACAAGCTGAACGACTGGGCGCGCTCCGAAGGCGCGGCCGGGCTGGGCTACATCATTTTCGAGGAGGAGGGCGGCGCGCTGTCGGGCAAGGGGCCGATCGCGAAGTTCATCCCGCCCGAGGCGCAGGCCGCGATCGCGGCGAAGGCCGGGATCAAGGCGGGCGACGCCGTGTTCTTCTCCGCCGGCGACAAGGGCAAGGCCGTCTCGCTCGCGGGCAAGGCGCGCATCCGCATCGGCGACGAATTGCAGCTCGGCGACAAGGACCAGTTCGCCTTCTGCTGGATCACCGACTTTCCGATGTACGAATGGGACGAGGACCAGAAGAAGATCGAGTTCTCGCACAACCCCTTCTCGATGCCGAACTACGATCTCGATAAGTTCCTCTCGCTCAACCCGGCGGATGCCGACGAGATCCTCGGCATCACGGCCTTCCAGTACGACATCGTCTGCAACGGCACCGAGCTGTCCTCGGGCGCCATCCGAAACCATCGCCCCGAGGTGATGCGCAAGGCCTTCGGGCTCGCGGGATACGGCGAGGATGTGCTCGAGGCGAAGTTCGGCGGGATGCTTCGCGCGCTTTCGCTCGGCGCGCCTCCGCATGGCGGCATCGCGCCGGGCGTCGACCGCATCGTGATGCTGCTCTGCCACGAGCAGAACCTGCGCGAGGTGGTGCTGTTCCCGATGAACCAGAAGGCCGAGGACCTGCTCATGGAGGCGCCGTCCGAGGTCTCGGCGAAGCAGCTGCGCGAGCTGCACATCCGCCTGAACCTGCCCGAGAAGGGGTGAGGCCGCCGGCGGCGTTCAGGAGAAAACGCGGCTCGCCAGTCGGCGCATCGAGCGCCAGCCCTGCCAGAGCGTCTTGTTGCGCTTGATCAGCCTCTTGCCGTCCTGCGAAAGCCGGGCGGCGTTCATGTACAGCCAGCCCTTCGGCGTAACCGGCGTGGTGGACTGGAACAGCGGGATGCGGTCGCACCAGGATTGCTTGTAGCGCTCCTCGCCAACGCCGAGATCAAGGGCGGTGAGGCCCTTCCCGCACATTGCCTCGATCAGATCGTGGAGCAGGATGTCGCCGGGGCTGAACACGTCGAAATCGCCGTCGAAGGAATTGACGTAGCAGCTGTAGAAGCCCGCGTGGCTCGCGCCGAAATAGGTCGCGACGATCCGCCCGCCGGCTTCGAGATAGTGGGCGTTCATCAAGGAAGAGCAGCCCCTTTCGCAATCCACGCCGCGCGCGGACGTCTCGCGTATGAAGGCCTCGCCGCCGGGAGCGTCGAAGAAGCTCGGCACGCCGCTCGCGGCGCGTCGCGCGGCGCGCTGGCTCAGGGCCGCGTCGACCACGCGCGCGGCTTCCTCCGCGTCGGAGGCGCGCGCGAAGCGTACGGGACCGGCTTCGGCCTCGAGCTTCTTGCGCTTGCGACGAAGTTGCTGGAGCGATTTGCCGGATCTGCGCGCCTGCGAGAGGGCCGTGAAATCAGGCTCCAGCGGAAGTATGAAGGTCGGACTGGGACATTCGGCGGCGTCGGGCGTCACGAACGGATTCTCGGCACCGCAGCATTCGCGGGGCATGTGCGCGAACTCGATCGCGTCCGCGCCGACGATGCGCCCGATACGGCGCAGGATGATCTCGACCGGCGCGTCCTCCAGCGCCTGTGCGAAGCCGTCGCACCAGATCGGGGTCTGGATGTTGAACCGCCTTCCGCCGACGAAGGACGCCACCCGGACGCCCATGCGCGAGCGCACCACCAGCGGCAGCAGCGCAAGTAGCGTCTCTCCGCGACGCAGCCGCACGAGCTGCAAGGCGCCGCCTTCGCGGGCCTCCACGAGACGCCACCACGCCTCGATCCATTCGTAGGTCTGATAGGGCGAGGCATGCGCCGACGCCGCGAAGGCGCGCCATTCGGCGGCGCAGCGCGCAAGATCGGTTTCGACCTCGATCGCCATCCAGCCGCAATCCCCGCGTCCCTCGCCGGTCGTCCGCATCGAAAGCCCTTTGTTCGCCGCCTCGGCCGAATGCCGACGACTTTCGTTCAAGATACTCTCGCGGAGTTAACATTCGTCTACGCAGAGCCTTCGTCGCGTCGCTTCGGGGCTTGCCGGATGAAGCGCCGGGGACCATCTCGGACAGGGCTGCCGCGAACGGGACACGCCCCGAAATCCAACGAGGAGACATCCGCGACATGACGATCCGCCAAGAGGCCAATCCGCTGCTCGGAACCTGGGACACGCCCTTCGAGGCGCCGCCGTTCGAGCGGATCGCGCCGGAGCATTTCCGGCCCGCCTTCGAGGCCGCGATCGCCTCTCATCGCGCCGAGATCGACGCCGTGCGCGACGCCGAGGGCGAGCCGACTTTCGAGAATGTCGTCGTCGCCATGGAGCGCTCCGGCGCGTTGCTGCGCCGCGTGGCGGCGGTTTTCTTCAACCTCTCCGGGGCCCATACCAACCCCGAACTGCAGGCCATCGAGCGGGAGATCGCGCCGGTTCTCTCGCGACACTGGAGCGGGATCTATCTCGACGAGGCGCTGTTTGCGAAGATCGAGACGCTGCACGCCCGCCGCGAAGCGCTCGGGCTCGACGACGAGTCCGAGCGACTGCTGGACCGTTATCGCAAGGGGTTTCGTCGCGCCGGCGCGCATCTGGGCCAGGCGGAGCGCGAGCGGCTTACGGCGATCGGCCAGCGTCTGGCCGAACTCGGCGCGGCCTTCTCCCAGAATGTTCTGGCGGACGAGAGCGGCTACGCGCTGATGCTGGATGGCGAGGCGGATCTGGCCGGGCTGCCCGATTTCCTGCGCAAGGGCGCCGCGCGCGCCGCCGCCGGGCGCGGAGCGGAAGGGGCGCACGCGATCACGCTGTCGCGCTCGCTCGTCGAACCGTTTTTGCAATTCTCGGCGCGTCGCGACTTGCGTGAGCGGGCCTTCGCCGCCTGGGCGAAGCGCGGGGAGGGCGGGGGCGAAACCGACAATGTCGGCGTCATCGCGGAGACGCTGGCCCTGCGCGCCGAGCGCGCGGCGATCCTCGGCTTCGAGAGCTTCGCCCATTTCAAGCTCGACGACACTATGGCCAAGACGCCGGAGGCGGTTCGGGAGCTGCTGGAGCGCGTATGGCGGCCCGCCCGCGCCCGCGCGGCGCAGGAACGGGAGGCGCTCGCCGCGCTCGCGCGCGAAGAGGGCGCCAACGAGGCGATCGCCGCCCATGACTGGCGCTACTATTCCGCGAAAGAGCGCCGCCGCGCCCATGATCTCGACGAGGCGCTGATCAAGCCGTATTTCCAGCTCGACAACATGATCGACGCCGCCTTCCACGTCGCCGAACGACTTTTCGGGCTGCAATTCAAGGAGCGGCGTGACGTTCCCGTCCATCATCCGGACGTACGGACCTTCGAGGTCAGCGACGCGGACGGGCGGCATGTCGGCCTGTTCTACGGAGATTACTTCGCCCGGCCCTCGAAGCGCTCCGGCGCCTGGGCGTCGAGCTACCGCTCGCAACGCAATCTCGACAGCGTGGTCCGGCCGATCATCGTCAACGTCATGAATTTCTCGCAGGCGCCGGATGGCGAACCGACGCTTCTCTCCTTCGATGACGCGCGCACGCTCTTCCACGAATTCGGCCACGCGCTGCACGGCCTTCTCTCCGACGTGACCTATCCTACGCTTGCCGGAACCAGCGTGTCGCGCGATTTCGTGGAGCTGCCCTCGCAGCTCTACGAGCACTGGCTGGGGCGGCCGGAGGTTCTCGAACGCTTCGCGCTTCACGCCGAGACGGGCGAACCCATGCCGGCGGATCTGCGCGATCGGCTCGTCGCGGCGCGCAACTTCAACCAGGGTTTCGCCACGGTCGAGTATTGCGCGAGCGCTTTCGTCGATCTCGACATGCATCTGGCCGCCGGCGACGCGGCGCGCGATCCGATGGCGTTCGAGCGTGACACGCTTTCGCGCATCGGCATGCCTGAAGAGATCGTCATGCGGCACCGCAGCCCGCATTTCCTGCATATCTTCTCCGGCGACGGCTATTCGGCGGGATACTACTCCTATCTCTGGTCGGAGACACTCGACGCCGACGCCTTCGCGGCTTTCGAAGAGACCGGCGATCCGTTCGATCCGGAGGTGGCGGAGAGGTTGCGGCGCTTCATCTTGTCTGCGGGGGACCTGCGCGATCCGGCCGAGGCCTATATCGCTTTCAGGGGCCGCCTGCCGGATGCGGGGCCGCTTCTCGCCAAGCGCGGCTTCGCATGATGGGCTCCCGCGCGCTCGGACATGCGTAAATCAACGGGTTGCCATTCTGGCGGCGTCGTCGCATGTTGCGTATATCGATATGGGCCGGATGACTGGGCCGAAGCGCGCGCGAACTATGACGGGCGCACGTTCGAGCGTTCCTTCCTGACTTCGACTAACTGGTTGCGCGCGGCCGATGCCGTAGCGTGATCTTCTACACTACGCATTGAATAGGACTGACTAAAATGGAAACCGGCACGGTCAAGTGGTTCAACGATCAAAAGGGTTACGGCTTCATTCAGCCGGATAACGGCGGCAAGGATGTCTTCGTGCATATCTCCGCCGTTCAGCGCTCCGGCATGAACGGACTCGTCGAGGGGCAGAAGATCTCCTACGAAATCGAGGAAGATCGGCGCACGGGCAAGTCCTCGGCGGTCAATCTTCAGGCGGCCTGAATCGTCGGACGTCGCGAAGGCGATTGCCCACATTCGCATAAGGTTGTAAGCCGTCGCTCAACGAGCGGCGGCTTCGTCGCATTGATCAGGAGATCTGCATGTCGAAGGAAGAGTTGATCACATTCGAGGGCGTCGTGACCGAAGTCCTCCCGGACGCCAAATTCCGGGTCGAGCTCGAGAACGGCCACGAAGTGATCGCTTACACGGCAGGCAAGATGCGCAAGTTCCGGATCAAGACGATCGCCGGCGACCGCGTGACGGTCGAGATGTCTCCCTATGATCTCGACAAGGGACGCCTCGTATTCCGTCACAAGGACGACCGCGGCTTCAGCGGTCCCCGTCCGCCCCCGCGCCCGGGCGGAGCGCGCCGCCGCTGAGGCGGGTTGCTCCGAATTCCGCATTCCCCGCCCGATGACTGCCTGCCTTCGATCCGGGCAGTCGCGGCCTGAAATTCGCGCTTCCAGAATCAGGTGGACGCGGATAGCCTTTCCACGTGTTCAACATAACGAAAGGAGGTGATCCAGTGTCTCATTGTCCGCACCTGCGGCTTCCTACGATCGCGACCTGGATTCTCGCTTCCGTCGAGGTCCGCGCCCTCTGAGTAGGCGTTGTCCCGGTCGAAACGAGCCGTGGTTGACAATGCGAAGGCCGCCTCTCAGGAGGCGGCCTTCTTTTTCTTGCCGATCCCGAAATAGCGCAGTCCGACCGGGATCAGCGCCAGAAGCGCGAGCCCGACGAGCGCCGTGATGATCTCCGGAGTCATCACTCCGGCGAGCGAGATTTCCTCTCCACGCTCCAGCACGCTTCCGAGCCCCGCGCCTACGGAGGCGAAGACGAATGTCGCCGGCGTTATGCCGATCAGCGTGGCCGCGACGAAAGTCGGCAGCCGCACGCCAAGGAAGGCAGGCGCGACGTTCACCACAAAGAACGGGAAGAGGGGCACGAGCCGCAAAACCAGCAGGTAGTTGAAGGCGTTCTCCTGAAAGCCCTCCGCCATGCGGGCGATCATTCCGCTGGCCCGCTTGCGCAGGGCGTCGCCGAGCGCCGTTTTCGCGACAAGGAAGATCACTGTCGCCCCGATCGTCGCGCCGATCACCGTCAGCGCGCCGCCGAGAATAATGCCGAAAAGGAACCCGCCGGTGACCGTCATGATCGCCGCGCCGGGCACCGAAATCGCCACCAGCATGGCGTAGAACGCGACGAATGCAAGGGCGGCAAGCGCCATATTGCCATCAACGAAGGCGCGCAATTCGGCGTGATTGTCGCGCAGCGCCTCAAAACTCACCCATTGATCGAGACCGAGCGCGAAGAACGCGGCGACTATCAAAGCCAGCGCCGCGACCGGCGCCAGGCGTCGGGTCAACGAGCGCTTCGATGTTCCCGCATGTGGGTTAGGCGTGTCTTCCATCGCATGCGTCCTGTTCGTCCGCCTATCTACGAGGCGAACCTTAGGCGGTCGTAGCGCTGGGCGACAGCCGCCCGACGGCAGGATGACGCGAATGTGTCGCGCGGGCGCGAGCGCCGCCGCCGACCGTGGATTATGAGACGAATTCTATATCGTCTCGGATGAAACGTGCATTACTTGTCCAGCGCGCCTATGACTTTAGTATTAGTCAGCAACTCGAAATTTTCCTGTGAAATCCGATTCTACGATGATTGCAATCGTTCGCGCGAATGCAATCATTGAATTGCGATTCGGTTTCCCTTTTTTCCGCGTCGCGCTCCTTCTGGAGTGTTTCCTCCTCGTATCTCGACCGCTTCGGCGGCCGTTTTTTTTGATCATCCGCGCTGTCTGCGATTTCGTTCCGCTACCGGGGGAATGATCGGGTGGTTCAAGCACGAAACTGATCAAGGCCCGCAGGCGGCTCAGTGGTGATGGCTCATGCGCTGTTGGGACGCCTTGCCGGCATTAAAGAACGCCCTTCTGTGGTTTTCGGTTGATGACCTTCGCCCGTTCCGCCGCAGCGCTTGAAAGCGTTGCGGAAAAAGGCCATCTACCAGTCTGCTGTCGCTTGGATTCGGCCTTCGCGCCGTTCCCGGTTCGCGACCGTATATACCCGCGTCCCGACGAGAAAGACCGACATTGGCCGAGAATGACACCCGCCCCGGCGAGCCGCCTTCCGGCGGCGATGTGAAGACCATCTCCATCGTCGACGAGATGAAGAAGTCGTATCTCGATTACGCGATGAGCGTGATCGTTTCGCGCGCCCTGCCTGATGCGCGTGACGGCCTCAAGCCTGTGCACCGGCGCATCCTCTTCGCGATGCACGAGAACGGCTATCTGCCTGAAAAGCCCTACGTGAAATGCGCTCGCGTCGTCGGCGACGTGATGGGCAAGTACCATCCGCACGGCGACCAGGCGATTTACGACGCGCTCGTGCGCATGGCGCAGGGCTTCTCGATGCGCATCCCGCTCATCGACGGCCAGGGCAATTTCGGCTCGATCGATGGCGATCCGGCTGCGGCCATGCGCTACACCGAGTGCCGGCTCGCAAGGCCGGCCATCGCGCTCCTCGACGACATCGACAAGGACACGGTCGATTTCGGCGACAACTACGACGGCAAGGAGAAAGAACCGCTGGTCATTCCGGCGCGGTTCCCGAACCTGCTCGTCAACGGCGCGGGCGGCATCGCCGTCGGCATGGCGACGAACATTCCGCCGCATAATCTGGGCGAAGTGATCGACGCCTGCCTCGCCTATATCGCCGACCCTTCGATTTCGGTCGACGATCTGATCGAGATCGTCCCCGGCCCCGATTTCCCGACCGCCGGGCTCATTCTCGGACGCGCGGGCGCGCGCTCGGCCTACCATACGGGCCGCGGCTCGATCCTCATGCGCGCGAAATCCGAGATCGAGGTGGTTCGCAAGGAGCGCGAGGCGATCATCTTCACCGAGATTCCGTATCAGGTGAACAAATCCACGCTGATCGAGCGCATCGCCGATCTTGTGCGCGAAAAGCGGATCGAGGGCATCTCGGACCTTCGCGACGAATCCGACCGCGACGGCATGCGCATCGTCGTCGAGCTGAAGCGCGACGCTGTCGCCGACGTCGTCCTGAACCAGCTCTACCGCTACACCTCGCTCCAGACCTCCTTCGGCGCCAACATGGTCGCGCTGAACGGCGGGCGTCCGGAGACGATGAACCTGCGCGACCTGATCAAGGCTTTCGTGGATTTCCGCGAAGTCGTCGTCAGCCGTCGCACCAAGTATCTGCTCACCAAGGCGCGCGACCGCGCTCATGTCCTGTGCGGTCTCGCGATCGCGGTGGCGAATATCGACGAGGTGATCCGCCTCATCCGCACCGCGCCCGATCCGAACGCCGCGCGCGAGGCGTTGATGGATCGCGACTGGCCCGCTTTCGACATCGCGCCGCTGATCGCTCTCGTCGACGACCCGCTGCATCGCGTCGCCGAGGACGGCACCTATCGCCTATCCGAGACGCAGGCCCGCGCCATCCTCGATCTGCGCCTTCAGCGCCTCACGGCGCTCGGCCGCGACGAGATCGGCGAGGAGCTGCAGAAGCTCGCCGAGGAAATTCGCGACTACCTCGATATCCTGCGCTCGCGTGCGCGGATCATGGAGATCATCCGCGACGAACTGGCGACCGTTCGCGAGAATTTCGCGACGCCGCGCAGGACGCAGATCATCGAGTGGGATTCCGATTTCGACGACGAGGATCTGATCCAGCGCGAGGACATGGTCGTCACCGTCTCGCATGCCGGCTACGTCAAGCGCGTCCCGCTCTCGACCTACCGGGCGCAGCGGCGCGGCGGCAAGGGCCGCTCCGGCATGACGACGCGCGACGAGGATTTCGTGACGCGGCTGTTCGTGGCGAGCACGCACACGCCGGTCCTGTTCTTCACGTCGCGCGGACAGGTCTACAAGGAAAAGGTCTGGCGTCTGCCGCTCGCGGCCCCGAACGCGAAGGGCAAGGCGCTCGTCAACATCCTGCCGATCCAGCAGGGCGAGCGGATCACCACGATCATGCCGCTGCCCGAGGACGAAGACACCTGGGACAATTACGACGTGATGTTCGCCACCGCCAAGGGCAACGTCCGCCGCAACAAGCTCTCCGACTTCGTCAACGTCAACCGCGCCGGCAAGATCGCCATGAAGCTCGACGAGGGTGATTCCATCGTAGACGTTCAGGTCTGTTCGGAGGACGACGACGTTCTGCTGACGACCGCCAAGGGCCAGTGCATTCGCTTCGCCGTGCCGGAAGTCCGCGTCTTCAAGGGGCGCGACTCGACGGGCGTGCGCGGAATATCGCTCGCCGCCGGCGACACGGTCATCTCGCTTGCGATCCTGCGCCATGTCTCCGCCAGCGCCGACGAGCGCCAGGCCTATCTGAAGCAGGCGGCCGCCATGCGCCGGGCCTCGGACGTGGAGGCGGATGAGGGCGTCGCGGCCCCCGCCGTCGATGGCGAGGAGGTCGCCGAGATCACGTTGTCCCCGGAGCGCTACATCGAGATGGGGGCGGCCGAGCAATTCGTCCTGACGCTCTCCGTCAATGGCTACGGCAAGCGCAGTTCGGCCTATGAGTATCGCGTCACGGGTCGTGGCGGCAAAGGCATCGTCGCGATGGTGACGAACGACCGCAATGGCCAGCTCGTTTCCGCATTCCCCGTCGAGAGCCACGATCAGCTCATGCTGATCACCGATCGCGGCCAGACGATCCGCGTGCCCGTCGAGGGCATCCGTATCGCCGGGCGCTCGACCCAAGGCGTGATCGTTTTCAACACCGCCGACGACGAGCGCGTCGTTTCCGTGGAGCATATCGAGGCTGACGCCGCCGACGTCGTTGACGGCGACATCGACGGCGGGATCGCCGGAGAGGGGCCCGGCGAGGGGCCCGGAGAGGGTCCTTCGGGCGAAGAACCGGATGCAGAGGCCTGAGCGGCCCCGGTTTCACTGTCGCGCGGCGCTTGTAGGGCGTCGCGCGACGGGCTAAGCCTTCCCCTCATGACGCAGACGAGCCGCCCCCGCACCGCCCTCTACACTGGATCCTTCGATCCCGTTACGAACGGCCATCTCGACGTGATCGCCCAAGGCGCGCGGCTCGTCGACCGGATCGTGCTCGCCATCGGCGTTCACCCGGGCAAGTCGCCGCTTTTCTCGCCGGACGAGAAGGCGGAGATGCTGCGGGAGGTCTGCGCCCCGGTCGCCGCGCGCGAGGGCGTTGAGCTCGCGGTCACCACCTTCGGAGACCTCGCCGTCGACGCCGCCCGACGCGAGGGCGCGAGCGTCGTCCTGCGCGGCCTGCGCGACGGCTCCGATCTCGATTACGAAATGCAGATGGCTGGAATGAACGCCGCGATGGCGCCCGAAATCCAGACGGTGTTTCTTCCCGCTTCGCCGAGCGTGCGCCATATCACCGCCACCCTCGTGCGCCAGATCGCGGCAATGGGGGGCGACGTCACGCCCTTCGCGCCGGTGGCCGTCGCGACGCGTCTGCGCGCGAAATTCGCCGGCCGCTAGTTTGTCCGCGCTTCCAAGGAGCATCTTGATGAAATCACTCTACCTCGCAGCAGCTCTCGTCTTCGCTTCGTTCGGCGTCGCGCAGGCTCAGGCGAACGATCCGCAGAACACGCTCGTGATGGAAACGCCGCACGGCGAGGTGACGATCGCGCTGCGCCCCGATCTCGCTCCCGGCCATGCGGAGCGCCTCGTGACGCTGACCCGCCAGGGTTTCTACGACGGCGTGCCGTTCCATCGAGTCATCGAAGGCTTCATGGCCCAGACCGGCGATCCGACGGGCACCGGCATGGGCAGCTCGGAACTTCCGGACCTGCAGGCAGAGTTTTCGCGCGAGCCTTTCGTGCGCGGCGCGGTCGGCATGGCGCGTGCGCAGAGCCCCCATTCCGCCAACAGCCAGTTCTTCATCGTCTATGGCGACGCGGCCTGGCTCAACGGCGACTACACCTATATCGGTCAGGTCGTGTCGGGCATGGAGGCCGTCGACGCGATCCGCAAGGGCGACGTGGAAGGCGGCATGGTGACGAACCCGGACCGCATCGTATCGATGACGGTGCTGGCCGACCGCTGACGCTCGAAACCACGCATTCACGAAGAGAAGGGTTGAACATATGGCCGACGCCGCAAACACCATCATCATGGAGACGACGAAGGGCAGCGTGACGATCGCTCTGCGTCCCGATCTCGCGCCCGGCCATGTCGAGCGCATCAAGACGCTCTCACGGCAGGGTTTCTACGACGGGGTGCCGTTCCACCGCGTGATCGAGGGCTTCATGGCGCAGACGGGCGACCCGACCGGCACCGGCATGGGCGGCTCCGAGCTTCCCGACCTTCCGGCCGAATTCAACGCCGAACCGCATGTGCGCGGCGTCTGCTCGATGGCGCGCTCGCAGAACCCGAATTCGGCCAACAGCCAGTTCTTCATCTGCTTCGGCGACGCCCGCTTCCTCGACAAGCAGTATACGGTATGGGGCAAGGTCACCGAGGGCATGGATGTAATCGATCAGATCAAGCGCGGCGAGCCCGTGCGCGATCCTGACCAGATCCTCTCGATGAAGGTCGCCGCCGACGCCGCGTGAGCGGCGAGGTCTGACCGAAAGCGGAGTTCCGACCGAACAGCCGCAGAAAACCCTCCCCGGAGGGATGGTGGGCGAGGTGTTTCGCGCGATGGCGCGAAGGGGCTTCACACGCCCCTCATAGCCGCATGCCGGCCGCTATCCGCGACAACCCGGGCCCGCGCGCCTCGCCCCGCTACAATTGGCGCGGCGTTTCCTTGTCGTGTGGCGGCGCGCGCCTTTCGCCCGATCCGCATTTGAAGAGCAAGCGAATGAAGCGGCTCGCCAAGAAAGCGCTTTGTCGTGTATAAGCCGCCCGGTCGACTGGAACGGAGGTTGGCGCGCCCCGAAAAGATCAGCGCGCCGGGGAGAGACAAGATGACTGAACGCTGGACGCCCGAAAGCTGGAGAAACAAGCCCATCCAGCAGGTTCCGGCCTACGGGGACGCGGCCGCGCTGAGCGATATCGAGCGTCAGCTGGCCGGATTTCCGCCGCTCGTCTTCGCGGGCGAGGCGCGCAAGCTCAAGAAGCAGCTCGCCAAGGTCGCGGCCGGCGAGGCTTTCCTGCTCCAGGGCGGCGATTGCGCCGAGAGCTTCGCCGAGCACTCGGCCGACAATATCCGCGATTTCTTCCGCGTCTTTCTCCAGATGGCCGTCGTGCTCACCTTTGCGGGCTCCTGCCCGGTGGTGAAGGTCGGGCGTATCGCCGGCCAGTTCGCCAAGCCGCGCTCGGCCCCGACCGAGACCGTGGACGGCGTCGAACTGCCGAGCTATCGCGGCGACATCATCAACCACATCGACTTCACGGCCGAGGGCCGGCAGGCGGATCCGCATCGCCAGCTCAAGGCCTATCGCCAGTCGGCCGCGACGCTCAATCTGATCCGGGCCTTCGCCACGGGCGGCTACGCCAATCTCGAGAACGCGCATCGCTGGATGCTGGGCTTCGTCAAGGACAGCCCGCAGGCCTCGCGCTACGCGGAGCTCGCCGAGCGCATCACCGAGACGATCGATTTCATGAGCGCGATCGGGATCAACCCCGAACAGCATCAGGAGATGCGCGTCACCGATTTCTACACCAGCCACGAGGCGCTGCTGCTCGGCTACGAGCAGGCGATGACGCGCGTCGACTCGACTTCGGGCGAGTATTACGCGACCTCCGGCCACATGCTCTGGATCGGAGACCGTACGCGCCAGCCCGATCACGCGCATGTCGAGTTCATGCGCGGCGTCCGCAACCCGATCGGCGTAAAATGCGGTCCCTCGCTGACGCCCGACGGATTGCTGCGCCTGCTCGAGATCCTCGATCCGGAGAACGACGCGGGCCGCATGACGCTGATCTGCCGCTTCGGCGCGGACAAGGTGTTCGATCACCTGCCGACGCTCGTGCGCGCGGTGAAGCGGGAAGGGCGCAATGTCGTCTGGTCGTGCGATCCGATGCACGGCAACACGATCAAGGCGGCTTCCGGCTACAAGACCCGGCCCTTCGATCAGATCATGCAGGAAGTGCGCAACTTCTTCGCGGTGCATCAGGCCGAGGGCACGCATGCCGGCGGCGTCCACCTGGAAATGACGGGCAGCAACGTCACGGAATGCACCGGCGGCGCCCGCGCGCTCACCGACGCGGACCTTTCCGACCGCTACCACACCTATTGCGATCCGCGTCTCAACGCCGATCAGGCGCTCGACATCGCCTTCCTGACCGCCGAGCTCATCAAGAGCGAGCGGCAGGGCAAGGTTCGTCGTCAGACTGAAGCGGCGGAGTGACGTATATTCAGGATTTGGCGCGCGCGCGGCCCGTTCCGGTCGCCGCCGCCAGAACCTGACGGGGCGTCAGCGCCGCCGGTCGACCGGCCAGACGATCGCGCTCCGCACGGCTTGTTTCCTCGGGCCGCGCTCCGGCTCGCCGAGGAAGGGCGATGCGCAGATCGAGGCTTGCCTCAAGCAGCCTGATCGCGACGGATCGCGGCGTTCGCCTCACGATTTCAACCTGCCCGAAAACCGCCGCGACGCTGCGCGCGATCTCCGGATCGAGCGTCAGGAACACCCGGATGCAGACCTCTTCCGGCGCGCCGATCGCGACCAGCGCCAGCGCGAGCAGGTCGCGCCTTGCCCGCGACCCGAAGCGCCAGTCCGGCGTCGCGTTTCCAATTCCAAGCGCCATTGCGAGCCGGCCCCCGAACAGCGCGGCGTCGCGCGCAGCGGCGGCCCCCACGAGCCCGTTCAGGACTTCCCGCGACGGTCGCGCAAGCCCTGCGGGGGATGCTTCCGCGGATTCAGCCAGCGCCGACCGAATTCGCGCGCGGGCGGCTCTATCCGCCTGAAGATAGAGCCGCGCCGCCTCGCTGGCGGGGAGGTCGTCCCGCAACAGGAGCGCGCGCGCCAGCGCGCCGTCGTTCCGGGCGCGATCGACAAGCGACTGCAACTCCCGACCCTGCGCCTCGAAACCCTCGACCTTTTCGAGAAGACGCAGCACCGGCTCGGGAGTTTCCCGAAGGCGCG
The DNA here is from genome assembly GCA_007693435.1 of Salinarimonadaceae bacterium. Taxonomy (GTDB): domain Bacteria; phylum Pseudomonadota; class Alphaproteobacteria; order Rhizobiales; family Beijerinckiaceae; genus Saliniramus. Next base: position 26,056 of record REDO01000062.1, read on the forward strand.
CCACGCGTCGAGCGACGTATGTCAGCGTGTCGTCATCGGACTGGGGCAGGATCGCGAGGGCGAACGTCTCGAAGACCGCGACGGCGTCGGAATCCCGGACCGGGGCCGAGGCGAACAGATCGGCCTGAACGCGCAGCAGCACCGGACCCAGCGCGGCGTTCGTCTCTTTCGTGAGACGCGTCAGGCGGATCAGATCGTGAGAGCTTGGCAGCATGGGCCGGACTGGCGAGAGGTCGTCGTTAACGAAACTTAGACAAAGCCGGTTAGCATCCCCTTAATGCTTGACGCTATCTAAGGTAGATTACGGGTAGAAGCAGGAGTTGATCCAAATGGATGCGGTGGCGTCAACGAAGCGTTAACCATAAGCGACGCATCTTGCGGCATGCGACGCTGACGGCGTGTTTCGACCGGGAGTGGGTGCGATGGAAGACGTACAGATCAGAATGATCGTAGCAGGCCGCAGTAACCGGGCCGCTGCTTCGGTCGTGGACATTCGCGATTTCGCAAGAGCGTCCAGGGACAACTCTGGCGATGGCGCGCGCGGCGTTGTTCTGCTTTTCACCGGGGTCCGCTATGAGCGCCAGATCGAACCGGGAGACCCGGTCTCCGGCAAAGGGCAGGGAAGGCGCAGGCGCCGTCGTTGACGCCATTCGCCCTAGCCGGGTCCTCGCGCCGTTCGCACTCGTCTTCGCCTGCCTCCTTTTAGCCGCCTGCGCCCGCACCGGCGATTTCGGCCGGCCCGTTCCAAACATCGTCAACGATACGGTTCTCCCCTTCGCCGGAGGCGTCGTCGCAACGGCGCGCGGAGAAGCGGTTTCGCATTTCATGCTGACCGACGACGAGCGCGAATTGCGCGATCGCGCCTGGCGCTTTCTGATGCCGGCGCATGAGCGCGCGTATTTCCAGCGGATGGTCGCCAAACTATCCCGCACGCGCGTGCTTCCGCGCATGGCGTGGCGCGGTGACCAGGAGGCCTATCTGCGGCCTTTGCTCTGGTCTCGCGGGGTGTCGCCGGCTCCCCTGTTCCGGCGCATCGGAGAGGACGCCTCCGCCGATCGCATCCTGATCGCCTCGTTCGTCGCGCTCGCGCGTAGCGTCGTCGAAAGCGACGACGCTCGGCTTGTGCTCATGGTGAGGGTGCAGGAACTACCCGAGGGCGACGCACAGGCGGCGGCGGCCCGCATCGCCGAGAACCGATGTCTGGTCGCATGGGTGCGGGCGGAGGCCGAGAGCCGCGCGTCGCTCTACCGCCACGCACTGGAACGTCTCGTCGTCGAGGCGCCTCAGATCGAGGGCGCGTCGGCGGAGCGGGAAGTCATCGCCCTCGAAGCGGCGCTCGGAATGTTCGAATATGTCGGCATTGAACCGCTCCGGGAAGGGCGCTGCGAGCATGACGCTGCGGGCGTTGCCGGCGCTCCGTCGGATTCGTTGGTGTTGTCCGATTTCATCAAACGTTGAAAGAAGTCAGGATTCCAGGTCCTCGATCGGCGCTATCGTGCAGCTGGCTTGCCGGGCTGCCGCGAGAGCGCGTCCCGCGAGGCTGGGACGGGGGGCGAGGACGCGGATCACGGCGAAGCCGCGCGATTCCGGCGCGATGACCTCAATGGCGGGATCCTGCTCCTTGGGCTCCGCGTCGGTCTCGGTTTGCAGCGCGCGCAAGGCGATCACCTGGTTCCGCTGTTCCGGGGTCATGACGACGATGTCGAGCTCGCTGTTGATCGCGGCCCTGTCGGTCACCGCGAAGAAAGCGCCGGCGCCTCGGGAATGCAGCGAAACGGACTGGAACGGCGCGTTGGTTCCAGCCGTGAAGCGGAAGGGGCCCTCCGCGAGATCATAGGCGCAAGCGGCGACGGCGATAGCCGGGTCGTGACGCGGCAGCCATGTCTCGTGGCCGGGGCCAGCGATCAGTTTGGCGTTCTCCAAGCGCGCCGATTCCGCCAGTCTGGCGGCCGCGTGGCGTTCCGAGAACAGCGGGATCATGAGAATCGTGGCCAGATGGGTGATGATCGCGAGCACGAGGCCGCAAAGCGTTGCAAAGGCGAAACGAGAGAACGGGTTCACGAAAAACAGCCCTCCCGCAGGATCGAGGGGAGGGCGCTTGCGGTGAACCGCGTCAGGGCGCCAGCTGCTTGCGTATCATAGAGGCGCAAGACGATCTCGAAGCGCTGGGATGTCGGAGGCACGATCCAGTTGCCGGGCGCCGGTGCGCGCGAGATCACGATCTGCGCGGCCCCGTTTTCGCTACGCACGACCCTTGCGGAGGACGTGATCGACCGACTTTCGAGACCGTCGCCGGCGAGATTGCCCTGCTCGTCATAGATCGTCAGCGTCCAGTAACGCGCCGGCGGAATCGGGCCGTCGAGGATGTAGACGCAATCGCTTTCCAGCAGCCGCCCGGCGTCGTCCCTTGTGGCGTGAAAGGCAAGGCCTTCGCCGGCGCCGAGCGGAATGTTGGCGGTTCTGGCAAGGATCGCGCGGGAATAGGGGTCGGCGGCTCGCGAACCGATCTGGGGCCATACGTGCCAGGGGCCTGCCTCCTGCCTGCCGAACGGGAGGTCGCCTTCGACCATCCAGAGCGCCGAAGCCAATCCGAGTCCCGCCCCGAGCGCGACTGCGTACACCAATAGCGCCACGTCATAGGCTGCCCCGATACGGGCGCTCGTTTCCGGGCGCATCAGGGCCGTCCGATCCTTCCGCTCACCGCCTCGAAGCCGCGCCCAATGTTGTCCGCCCGGCGGTCGCGTAGCGAGGTAGTCGGCTGCTGCGGAGACAAAAAGCGGGAGCGTGGGCGTTCCGCCACCTCGAAGAGCCGGTTGATGCCGCCGATGACCTCGAACGAACGGCGCGAGAGCACGTTGGGTCCGCCGGGGGTTTGGAAGGTTTCATCCTCGCCCGTTCGGTCGGCGCTCGCGACGAGCGTACGCCCGTCGTCGCTCAGGCCCGGCAGCGCCGCGATCTCCAGATCACGGTGCGCGAAATCCATGATTTCCTTGAAGGTCATGGCGGGAAGCGAACCGCCCGTCATCCTCGCCGTAGGCTCGTAATTGTCGTTGCCGTACCAGACGGCGGTGACCAGGTTTCCGGTATAGCCAACGTACCAGGCGTCGCGATAAGCGTTCGTCGTCCCCGTCTTGCCCGCGGAGACGACGCCGTCCAGCGCCGCGCGGCGGCCCGTTCCGGAGATCGGCACCTGGGCCAGCATCAGGTTCATATCGGCCGTGACGCTGAACGCCAGCGCCTGCTCGGGACGATGGTTGCGCCTGCGCGAATAAATCTGCTCACCAGACGGGCTCCATACCTCGACGGCGACATAGGGCTCCACCCGGCTGCCCCCATTGGCGAAAACAGCATAGCCGGCCGCCATGTCGAGAACCGTGAGCTCAGAGGCGCCGATAGGCATTGAGGAAGAATCCGTAAGCGGTGTCCTCACGCCCATGCGCTGTGTCGTCTCGATGATGCGCGCGCGCCCTTCCCGGGCGTTGCCGCTGCCCAACTCGACCGAGAAACGGACGGGAATCGTATTGATGGACCGCGCCAGCGCGGCGGTCATCGACATCGATCCGGCGAATGAACGGTTGTAGTTGCTCGGGCACCAGTTGCCGAGGCAGATCCGCGCATCGCGCACGACGCTGTCGGGTCGGTAGGGCAGATGCGAAAGCGTCGTGGCGTAGACAAACGGCTTGAAGGCCGATCCCGGCTGGCGCAGCGCCGAGGCGGCGCGATTGAACTGGCTCTGTCCGTAGTCGCGCCCGCCAACGATGGCCCGCACCGCTCCGTCGGGGTCCATGGTGACGACGCCCGCCTGGCGGACGTTGTAGGTCTCTCCGTGCTGGCGCAAGATGTCCTCGACTGCGGTCTCGGCGCGCTGCTGGATATCGATATCGAGCGGCGTCTTGACGACGAGGAGGCGCTCGTCGCCGAAAAGGCCCTGAGAGGCCATTTTCTTGACCTCCTCGAACGCCCAGTCGAGGTAGTAATCCGGCGTGACGTCGCGTCCCCGGTCGATCGGCGTCGCGGGGTTGCGGCGCGCGATATCCACCTGCCCCTCGCCGAGAAAGCCGGCGTTGACCAGATTGCTGAGCACGTCGTGCGCGCGGGCGCGAGCCGTCGGCAGGTTGATGTGGGGCGCGAAGCGCGAGGGGGCCTTGAACAGACCTGCCAGCATCGCCGATTCGGCGAGCGTCAAGTCCTTGACTGACTTGCCGAAATAGAAATCCGCCGCCGCCGACACCCCGAAATTGCCGCCACCCATATAGGCGCGATCGAGGTAGAGCTTGAGGATTTCATCCTTGCCGAGCTGGAACTCGAGCCAGAGCGCGAGGAATGCTTCACGAATTTTGCGGTCGAGGGAGCGCTCGTTCGAGAGGAACAGATTCTTCGCCAGCTGCTGAGTGATCGTCGAGCCGCCTTGCACGACCGAATCAGCGCGCGAGTTGACCACGATCGCACGGATGGTGCCGATCGGGTCGATACCCCAGTGGGAGAAGAAGCGGCGATCTTCGGTGGCGAGCGCGGCCTTGATGAGATGGTCGGGATAATCCTCGAGCCGAACCGAATCGTCGTGGCGAATGCCGCGCCGGCCGACATCGCGTCCGTAGCGATCGAGGAAGGTGACCGCAAAATCCTGCGTGCGACGCCAATCGACGTTGGTCTCGTGAAACGCCGGTATCGCGAGCGACAGGAGGACGAACGCTCCCGCGAGGCCGAGAGTCGTCGCCTCGCTGGCGAGGTCGAGAACCATCCGGCGCGCCCCGCGAAACCGGAACGCGTTCATCACGTTGTTGTAGTGCGTCCAGAACGCACGCCAATCACGACCGCTTTCATAGGCCGACGAAGCGATCCAAGCGTCGAGATCGACTGCCCGCCGCTTGATCCGCTTCCAAATCGATGTTTGCGGAGCGATACGCAACGCCGTGAACCTTCCACCCGGAGGGCCGTTCGAAAACCAATTATTATAATATTAAACGATCGTTAACCCCGATGCAGCCGAAAAGCCGGGCCTCAATCGCCGCATTGTCGATTTTCGACAAGGGGCGGCGGGTTCATGCATTGAGAACACTGCAGTTTTTCGGAGTTAATAATGTTTCATATTGCTTCAACTGCCGAAGCGGCGATAAAGGTCCTGGTCTTGTGGACGAAGTTTTGGAGCAGCAAGCGCGTGGCGGCGCCCGTGAATCCGTTCTGGCGAATCAAGACCCTCGCGCAAATGACCGACGCGGAATGGGAGAGCCTGTGCGACGGCTGCGCGCGCTGCTGTCTCGTCAAGCTTGAAGACGAGGACACCGGAGCCGTCGTCTACACCGATCTCGCCTGCCACATGCTGGACGAAGCCGCCTGCCGCTGCCGGGACTATCCTAATCGCGACCGCGAGGCCCCCGATTGCGTGCGCCTGACGCCGGCCGTGGTCGCCGGGCTGGCGTGGCTGCCGCCCAGTTGCGCCTATCGGCGAATAGCCGAAGGTCGAGGCCTCGCGTCCTGGCACCCGCTTGTCTCAGGGAATCCGGAGAGCGTCCATCGGGCCGGGGTGAGCGTGCGCGGCCGCGTCGTGGTGCTGCCCGATCAGGCGACCCTCGTGGCGATGGCGCAGACGAATGTCGACGGGCTGATGGAGCGCATCGCCACCTGGCCCGAGGACGATCCCGGCGAAGGGAGCGATGCGGGCGAGTGAGGCGGCGCGCTTCGCCTCGCACCGCCTGCGAAGGCCTGCCCGGGGCAGGTCGCCGAGCCAGAGGGGCTGATATCGTATAGCGCGGGAACGTCTCCAGCGCTTGGCTCATCGGAATCGCGTTCATGGGCAGATCAAATCCCGATCGCGAACGCCTCAGCCTTGATCCTTCTCAAACAGGGCGCAGATTGTTTCCGTCTCCGTTCGGACCGGGCCGTCGGGCGGGTCGAAGGCCACCTCGACGCATCCCCAATGAACGCCTCCGATATGCACGGGGGCCGAGACGCTGCGGAGGCTGCGCCCTCCGATGCGCACGTTGAGGGCGAGGCATGCACGGCGGTTTTGCGCGTGTCTGCGTCCTGTCGCATCGGTGCGCGACGAATTTCCCTCAGGAAGGAGTACGGGCGTCGCCGCTTCCCGCCAGGCGGGTGAGATCGTGGCGTGGGCGACGAAGGCGCGCCGGTTCATCGCGACCGCGTAGACGATCTCGGGCGAGGCTCCGACGAGGGCGTCGAGCAGTGGAGCGACCGTTTCGCGCAGGAGCGGAGCCGGCTCTCCGTCATCGCTAACGATGCGCGCGGCTCCCGACATGTCCGGATTTTCCGCCAGGGCTTCGGACAGGTCGGCGCTGATGGCGTTCGCGACGGCGATCGCGTGGACGACGAAGGCGTCGTCGCGCTGGTGAAGCGCGGCGAGCATGCGCAGAAGCGGCGGACGCGCTTGCGCGTTCGCTGCGTGTCCAAGGTCGAAACTCAGATGAACGCCCTGCGGACTGACGCCCGCGATGCTGGAGGCGATAGCAGGCATATCCGGGAGTACGAGAACGAGAGGCTGACCGCGCCGGAACGAGGCATGCGCGGCCGGATCGACGAGCGCCCCGCCGAGCGAGATATCGAGAATGCGCGCGGGGTTGTCGCCGTCGGCGCTCCTCAGCAGGCAGTGTCCGTTGAACGCGATGCGCCGCGCCCTGCGCCGGTCGCCCGCCGGCGATTCACGCAAGATCGCAATGAGGCGGGCCGAGAGAGCATCGACGAGGGTCGCCAGTTCCGACGCTCGGTCGTCCACGCTACCGGCGACGACCGTAGCGGCTTCGGCTGCGACGGTCAGCTCCGCATACGCCATCGGACCCGTGACCGGTCCGGCGGCGCTGATCGCGACTGCGCGGGCTTGGTCGGCCGATCGCGCCGCTTCGCGAATATCCGTCACGAACATCGCCAGACCCGCGCCCCGATCTTCGATCGCGGCGATCGCCGCCTCGATCTCCTCGCGTGCGGACTGCAGCGCCGTTTCGATCTCGCCGTCGCCGGCCTCCATGCGCGAGAGACTGCGCGCGCAAGACCCCGTGCGCACCGCAGAGAGAGCCGCTTCGAGCGCCGTCTCCGCGATTGCGGAAAGGCTCTCGCGGATAGCCTCGAAGGCTGCGTCGACATCCGCCTCCTCGGAGGCTGCTCCTTGCGCAACCGCGGGCATGCGGGCGCTGGCCTGCGCTCCCGTCAGCGCCACGGCGCGCGCAGCGTCGCGCGCCCTCGCCGCGAGCCCCACTAGAACTGAGGCTTCCGCATCGACCGTCGATGAAAGTCTCTGGACGAACGCATTCATCTCGGGCGAAGGGCGCCAACGCGGCGCCGCTCGATCCTCCCATGTCTCCGCGATCGGGCTCCAGCCGACATTCGCCGCCCGAAGCGCGTCCGCATGGTAGGCGAGGAGATCGTCGAGGGAGTCCGACTGCCCGTGCGCCCGCATCTCCGGCCCCAGGCGATTTCCGCGCCAATCGACCGAAACCAGGCTGCGCCGTAAACGTGCGAGACTTTGCTTGACCTTGATGTCCACGATCTGATCCGTTGAGTAGCTTGAGGGCAAATTAGGACGCTTTCGTTTTTCTTTGATGAATATCGCGACGGGATTGTCACGCGTTGACGGAGTGGAGATCGGGCGCGAACTTTCCGCGAGGTTCGAGGTTCAAGGTACAAGGTACAAGGTACAAGGCTCGTGGATACGGGAGAGCGTCATGTCGTTGCGGGAACGCAAATTCGGTGTCGGTCAGGCGACGCGGCGCGTTGAGGATCGGCGGTTTCTGACGGGAGAGGGGCGCTACACAGCCGATCTCGTCCCGCAAGGCGCCGCGATCGGCGTCGTCCTGCGCTCGACTCACGCCCATGCGCGCTTCCGGTTGGGCGGGCTCGACGAAGCGCGGCGGATGCCCGGCGTGCTCGCGATACTCACACACGCCGAAATCGCCGATCTCGGCGATTTGCCGTGCCCTGGCGCAGTGCGCAATGCGGATGGATCGCAGATGCGGCTGCCGCCCTATCCGGTTATCGCCGACAGCGTCGCGCGCCATGTCGGCGACGCTCTCGCTTTCGTGGTGGCCGCCACCGACGAGGCCGCGCGCGACGCGGCCGAGGCGATCATAGTTGAGTACGAACCGCTCGCGCCCGTCGTCGGGATCGCGAAGGCTCGCGAGGACGCGTCCATCGTCTGGCCGGAGATCGGGTCCAACCTCGCCTTCGACTCCTTCCACGGCGACGCGGCCGAAGCGGAAGCCGCTTTCGCCGCAGCCCACCGCGTGGTCTCGCTCGATCTCGTCAATAGCCGGCTCGTGGCGAATTTCATCGAACCGCGCGCCTGCCTCGCGGTCTACGACGCGGAGGCGCATGCCTGGACGCTGACGCTCGGCAGCCAGGGCTCGCACGACGTGCGCGACATCATCGCCGACGACATCCTCAAGGTGGAACGCGAGCGGGTTCGGGTGATCACGCCCGACGTCGGCGGCGGTTTCGGCACGAAGATATTCGTCTATCGGGAATATCCGCTCTGCGCTGTCGCGGCGCGCATGACGGGGCTGCCCGTGGCTTGGGTCGCAGACAGAAGCGAGCATTTTGTCGCGGACACGCACGGGCGAGACAATCTCGTGCGCGCGGAAATGGCGCTCGACCGCGACGGGCGGTTTCTGGGCCTGCGCGTCGATCTGGAAGCCGATCTCGGCGCCTATCTCTCGCAATTCGCGCCCTTCGTGCCGTGGGGCGGCGCGCGCATGGCGCCGGGCTGCTACGACATCCCCGCCGTCCATGTCCGCGTGCGCGGCTACTACACGAACACCGTCCCGATCGACGCCTATCGCGGCGCGGGACGGCCCGAGGCCGCTTACATGATCGAACGCCTCGTCGATCACGTCGCGCATGAGATCGGCATGGAGCCGGACGCGCTGCGCGCCCTGAACTTCGTCAAGCCCGACCACATGCCCCACCGGACGAAGACCGGGCGGCGATACGACGCCGGCGAGTTCGAAGGCGCGATGCGCCGCGCCATGGAGCTGGCCGACTGGGAGGGCTTTTCAAAGCGCCTCGACGCCTCCCGGAGAGCCGGCAAGATCCGGGGGATCGGCATGGCCTCCTACATCGAGGCCTGCGCCGGCGGCAGCGCCGAGGAGGCGACGATCACGCTCGACGAGCAAGGCGTCGCCCACGTGCTCATCGGCACGCAGTCGACGGGGCAGGGGCATCTGACCGCCTACGCGCAGATCGTGTCGCAGCATTTGGACCTGCCGCTGGAGCGCGTCGTCGTTTTCCAGGGCGACACGGCGCTCGTCGCCACAGGCAACGGCACGGGCGGCTCGCGCTCCATCCCTGTCGGCGGCGCGGCGGTGGACGGCGCGGCGCGCGTGATCGCGCAGCGGGTGCTCGAACTCGGCGGCGAGCTTCTGGAGGCCGAACTGGCCGATCTCGAAATCGCCGATGGCGGCGTGCGGATCGCGGGAACCGATCGGGCCGTCACATTCGCGCGCATCGCTGCGCGCGCCGCGGCCCAGGGCGAGGCGCTCGCCACCGCGCAATCATGGAAGCCGCCTGAGGCGACCTACCCCAACGGCACGCATGTCTGCGAGGTCGAAATCGACCCTGAAATCGGCGACGTCCGCGTCGAGCGATACACGATCGTCGACGATTTCGGAGTCACGCTGAACCCGCTCCTTCTCGCGGGGCAGGTGCATGGCGGCGCGGCCCAGGGGATCGGGCAGGCGCTGCATGAGCGGACCCTTTTCGACGAGACGGGGCAGCTCGTCACCGCGTCTTTCATGGATTATCGCCTGCCGCGCGCGGAGGACATTCCGAACTTCGCATTCGAGACGCGCAATATTCGCTCGACGACGAACCTGCTGGGGATGAAGGGCGCCGGCGAAGCAGGCACGGTCGGCGCCGCTCCTGCGGTGATGAACGCTGTCATAGACGCCCTGCGGCGGGCTTATGGCGTCACCCGTCTCGACATGCCGGCGACCCCGGACCGCGTGTTCGCCACGATCCGCGCCGCTCGGATTAAAGGCGATCACGTTCCCGTGTGAGGGGTTAAACCATCGCGCTGTTGGGCTACGTCCTTATACGGTGTGCGCTCGTAGATCGGGCGCATTGATGCGCAGAGGGAGTGGTAGCTTGAAGAAATCAGTGATTCTGGCCGGGACGTTGATGGTACTCGGCGCATTTGCAGCGTCAGCGCAGGGCGTGCCCGCGACTCCCGCAGCGGCCATCGAGGAGCGCACCTCGATCATGAGCGGCGTCGGAGACGCGACTCGGACCGGCGTTCGGATGGCGCGCGAACAGGCTCCCTTCGATCTCGACGCCGCGCGCGACGTTCTGCGCACCTACGCTTCCGCCGCCGAACGCATGCCGTTGCTCTTCCCGCCAGGCAGCGAGACGGGCGGCGACACGAGCGCGGCTCCTACGATCTGGAGCGATCGAGCCGGGTTCGAGCGGCGCTTCGCCGATTGGGGCGCCGCCGCCGCAGGCGCTGTCGACGGCGTTTCCGATCTCGACAAGTTCCGCGCCGCTTTCGGCCCTCTCGCGGACGGTTGCAGCTCCTGTCACGGCGAATATCGCGTCAGAAGGAACTGACGAGCCCATGAACCGCGCAGCCAAACGCGCGGTCATTTCGTTCGCGGCGCTCGCCGCTGCGGGCGCGGGCGCCTTCTGGGCTTTCACGAGCCCGTCGCTTTCGCGCGTCGAGATCGCGACGGTCGCTGGCGCGCCCGATCTCGCCAACGGCGAGCTGCTCTTCAACGCCGGCGGCTGCGCCTCCTGCCATGCCGCGCCGGGGGGCGACGACCGGACGAACCTCGCTGGAGGGCTGGCGCTGGCGACCGGTTTCGGAACTTTCCACGCGCCGAATATCTCGCCTCATCGTGAGGATGGCATCGGGGCCTGGAGCGTCGGGGACTTCGTCCTGGCGATGCGCGCGGGCGTCTCTCCGGACGGCCGGCACTACTATCCGGCATTTCCCTATACGTCCTATCAGCGCATGCGCGAGGACGACCTGCGCGACATGTTTGGCTACATCATGAGCCTCGAGCCCGTCGCCGGGCGAGCGCCGGATCACGATCTCGCTTTCCCCTACAACATCCGTCGCGGCGTCGGGCTTTGGAAGCTCGTCTATCTCGACGGCGCGCGCTTCGAGCCTGACCCTTCGCGGAGCGAGAGCTGGAACCGTGGCGCTTATCTCGTCGAGGCGGCGGCGCATTGCGCGGAATGCCACAGCACCCGCGACTTCGCTGGCGCGATCGTTCCCGAGACGCGCTTCGCCGGCGGGCCGGAGCCGGACGGACAGGGGTTCTCTCCCAACATCACGCCCCATCCGGACGGCGTCGCCGGCTGGAGCGAGGCGGAGATGGCGGATCTGCTGGCGACCGGCTTCACGCCGGATTTCGATTCCGTCGGCGGCTCGATGGCGGCGGTGATCCGCAATACGGCGCTGCTGCCGCAGGCCGATATCGAGGCAATGGCGGAATACATCCTCAGCCTGCCGCCGCGCCCGACGCCGCCGCGCGACTAAGGGCGCGTCACCGCCAGTCGCCGCACACTGCCTGAACGAGCGCGAGCGCGGCGACGGCCGCCGTGTCGGCGCGCAGGATGCGCGGCCCGAGCGAAATCCGCACCGTGTTCGAGCGCGCCAGAAGCATCGCCCGCTCCGTCTCGTCGAACCCGCCTTCAGGCCCGATCAGGACGGCGAGCGGCCCCGGCGACACAGCCTGCAACGCCGCAACGGGATCGACGACGGGCGCGTCCTCGTCGCAAAAGACCAGCGTCGTCTCGGAGGGCAGCGCCACGAGCGCCTTTTCGAGGGGAAGTTCGCCCGAGGTTTCGGGGATGGTCAGGATGCCGCATTGCTCCGCCGCCTCGATGGCGTTGGCGCGCATGCGTTCGAGATTGATCCGGCTTGTCTGGGTGCGGCGGGTGACGACGGGCTGGAGCCGGCCGGCCCCCATCTCGACGGCCTTCTGCGCCATGTAGTCGAGGCGGGCGTGTTTCAGCGGCGCGAACATGTAGACAAGCGGCGGCGGCTGCGTCTGCGGTCGGACCTGTTTGATCATCAGGAGCGAGCCGCTCTTGCGCCCGTCGACGCTGAGGCGCGCGCGCCATTCGCCGTCGCGTCCGTTGAAGGCGAGGATTTCGCCGCCTTCGCCGAGACGCAGGACGTTGAGCAGGTAGTTCGCCCGCGCGCGATCGAGCGCGATGCGCGTCCCGATCGCGAGCGCGTCGTCGAGGAAAAGCCGCGGGGCCTTGAAGTCGTATGAGGCCAAATTCGGAAATCCGGTGTCGAGGTGGGTCGCGCTGCGACAATGCCGCCATATTTTCATGATGCAAGCATGCTCGCGCATGATCTAGCATCACGGTCGATCGCGCTCTGGCGACGGACCGCCCGATCTGTTATGCGAAACGCCTGATGCTGGCGCTCGGAGCGCCGCTCGAACGGGACGACGAACGACCATGAACCGCTCCACGCTGTCCATCTTGGCCGCCGGCATCGGCGCGCTCGCCCTGCAAACGGCGCCGGTCGCCGCGCAGGCTCCTTCATGCAATGCGATCAACGGCATGCTCGAGACGCGCACCTCGATCGTCGAACGCATCAACGCGCTCGGCTCCGAGAACGTCGACCCGCGTCCCGCCTGCCGCCTGTTCCGCGAACTCGACGCCAACGGCAAGACCGTGATGGAGTTTCTCGAGGATAATCAGGCCTGGTGCCAGATCCCGGCGAATTTCGTCGAGGGCTTCCGCGAGGACGTGACGCGCGTCGCGGGCGTTCGCGATCAGGCCTGCAACGCCGCCGCGCAGTTGAACCGCATGGAGCGGCAGGCGCGCGAACAGCCGAGCCAGAGCGATGTATTCGGTGGTCCTGGCCTGACCGGCCGCTTCCCGATCCCGCAGGGCGCGCTTTGACGGTCTTGGGCTGACAGGAGCCCGAGACTTGTTTCGTCTGCCCTTCTTCCGATCGCCCTTCGCCGATAAATCGGTGCCCGACGCCGTGACCGGCCATTGGGTCGACCGCAACGCCCCGCTGGCGCTACGCCCCTATCTGCGGCTCGCCCGCATCGAGCGCCCCATCGGCTGGTGGCTTCTGCTCCTGCCGTGCTGGTGGTCCGCCGCACTCGCCGCCATCGCCTCAGGCGCGGCCTATCCCGATCCCGTGCATCTCGCGCTGTTCCTCGTCGGCGCAATCGCCATGCGCGGCGCGGGCTCGACCTATAACGACATCGTCGATCGCGATCTCGACGCGCAGGTCGCCCGCACGCGCGACAGGCCGCTCCCTTCCGGGGCGGTGAGTCTGCGGGCGGCGATCGCGTTCGTCGCGCTCCAGTGCCTCATCGGCCTCGCGGTGCTCCTGCAGTTCAATGGTTTCGCGATCGCGCTGGGCTTCGCCTCGCTCGGCTTCGTGGCTCTCTATCCGTTCATGAAGCGCTTCTTCTGGATGCCGCAGATCGTCCTCGGCTTCGCCTTCGCCTGGGGCGCGCTGATGGGTTGGGCGGCGGTCTTCGGATCGCTCGCGCTGGCGCCGGTGCTGCTCTACCTCGCGGTCGTCATCTGGACGATCGGTTATGACACGATCTATGCGCTGCAAGACATCGAGGACGACGAGATCGCCGGGATCAAATCCTCCGCGCGTCTTTTCGGCGCGTGGGTGAGGGAGGCCGTGGCCGCCTGCTACGTGGCGGCAGTCGCGCTGCTCGTCGCCGCGCTCGCGCTGGTCGAGGGGGCGGGGCCGATCGCCTATGGCGCGTTGGCGCTCTTTGCCGCGCATCTCGCCTGGCAGGTCGTCACGCTCGACCGAGAGGACGGCGCCCGCGCCCTTCGGCTATTTCGCTCGAACCGCGATGCGGGGCTCGTTCTCTTCGTCGGCTGGAGCCTCGCGGCGCTGATCGGCTGATCCGGGCCGCCGGCCTTCTTATTCGTGGCCGGCGAGAAACTTTTCGGCTTCCAGCGCGGCCATGCAGCCCAGGCCCGCCGCCGTCACGGCCTGCCGGTAGATGTCGTCGGCGACGTCGCCGGCCGCGAAGACGCCCGGAATGTCGGTCGCCGTCTTGCCCGGATGCGTGACGAGATAGCCGCCCGCTTTCATCGGCAATTGCCCCTCGAACAGCTCCGTCGCCGGCTTGTGGCCAATCGCGACGAAGACGCCGTCGGCTTTCAGCTCCGAGATCTCGCCCGTCGTCGTGTCGCGCAAGCGCGCATGCGTCACGCCCTTCGGCGGGCCTTCGCCGCAGATCTCGACGATTTCCGCGTTCCACCGCACCTCGATCTTCGGGTGCTTGAACAGGCGCGCCTGCAGGATGCGCTCGGCGCGGAACGAGTCGCGGCGATGCACGACCGTGACTTTCGACGCGAGGTTGGCGAGATAGAGCGCCTCCTCGACGGCGGTGTTGCCGCCGCCCACGACGATGACTTCCTTGCCCCGGAAGAAGAAACCGTCGCAGGTCGCGCAGGCGGAGACGCCGAGCCCCTGGAAGCGCTGCTCGGAATCGAGGCCGAGCCACTTCGCCTGCGCGCCCGTGGCGATGACGAGCGCGTCGCAGGAATAGGTCTCGCCGCCATCGCCCACGAGCTGGAACGGGCGCTGCGAGAGATCGACGCTCGCGATATGGTCGGACACCATACGGGTTCCGACATGCTCGGCCTGCGCGCGCATCTGGTCCATCAGCCACGGCCCCTGGATCACGTCTGCGAAGCCCGGATAATTCTCGACATCCGTCGTGATCGTCATCTGCCCGCCGGGCTGGATGCCGGAAATCAGGATGGGCTCGAGCATCGCGCGCGCCGCGTAGATCGCCGCCGTGTAGCCGGCAGGGCCGGAGCCGATGATGATCAGTTTCGCATGCGTGTGCGCCATGCCGAATCTCCGCTGGGGGCTCAGCCGCAGGCTTGCGGCCACCATTGCATATGTGATCGCTTAAGGCCGATCGGCCGCGCGGGAAACCCCATTCCGCATGAGGTCACAGCTCTTTGCGTCGCTCGCGCAGGAGCGCGAGGATTCGCCGCGCCGCGACCGCACCGGCGTGTTCGGGCGCTGGCGCGTCCGGCTGCGCCGGACGCTTCGGACAGCCGACATGACCGAGCCGCTCCAGCCGCTCCGCAAACAGCCTGTGGCGACGCCCGAGCCCGCTGAACGAGAACAGGTCCACGGGCTTGCCGGCTCCCAGCGCCTCGGAGACCATCGAGGTCGAATCGGTCGTGACGAGGAGCCTGTCCGCAAGCGCGAGGATGCCCAGATACGGGTTCTCGCCGGCGCCATTCCAGATGTAGGCGGCGGGATCGCCGGCGAAGCGCGCAGTCAGCGCGGCGACGACCTGCGGCTCGGTGCGCCGCGAGGACGTGATCAGCAATCCACCGCCCCTTGCCCGATGCGCCGCGAGCGTTTCGACGAGGCGCGCCGTGTCGGTCTTCGAGAAGCCGCCATGCTTCGTTCGGCCGCCCAGCAGCACGCCGAGGCGGGGCGCGGGCAGGGCGCCGAGGCTAGCCGCGAAGGCCTCGCGCGCATCCGCGAGCTTTCTTGGCGTAGCTCCATGGATCGTCGTCTCGACGAGAAGCACGTTGTCGCCCGTGACGCCGTCATGGGGGTGCGCGACAACGAGGTCGAAACAGGAGACGGGCGTCAGCGGGTTCTGGAGATGCACGGTCAGGGTCCGTCCGCCGCTTGCGCGCCTGACCGCGATGGAAGCGGCGGTCGAGCGGCGCCCGCAACTGATCAGAAGGTCGGGCCATGGCGGTGCGATGGCGTCGCCCTCCGGCGAAAGCCCCTGAAGCGCGAAGGGGCAGAGATGCCCCGGCAGCCAGCGCCAGGGCCTGCGCAGTACGATCCGCTTCTCCAGGAAGGGCAGGCCGATCGCCTCGGCGAGTCCGATCGCCTGTGCGCGCATGCCCGCCTCACCCGTGGTCAAGACCCATATGGTCGGTTCGATCAAGCCAGATTCTCCACGCGCAATATCATTGCGTCGGCGCTTGTGCGCTGCAAGCGACGGGATTAAGTAGGAGCGCCTGCAGCGCAGCGCTTATAGATCACGGAGCCGCCATGCGCGACCGCCTCGATGCGATCGATATGAAAATCCTCGCCGAACTGCAGAGTGACGGGAGCATCACCAATGTCGAGCTCGCTCGCCGCGTCGGCCTTTCCGCTCCGCCCTGCCTGCGACGGGTTCGTGCGCTCGAGGAAGCCGGCATCATAAAGGGCTATCGCACGCTGCTCGACCCCAAGCTCCTCGGTTTCGAGGTTGTCTGTTTCGCGATGGTGCAGCTCTCCAGCCAGAGCCAGACGGATCTGAACGCTTTCATGGGGCGCGTCGCTGACTGGCCGACCGTGCGCGAATGCTGGGTTCTCTCGGGCGACATCGATTTCATCCTGAAATGCGTCGCGACGAATATGGCCGCGTTCCAGCAATTCGTCGGCGAACTGACGGCATTGCCGAACGTTCGCAATGTCCGCACCGCCTTGAGTCTCGATGTCTCCAAGGACGAGCCGCTGGCGCCGATCACAGTCGAACACTGACGGCTTTTCAGCCGGCCCGCAGCAGTTTCACGCCCGCATCCCTCTCGAAGAGATACAGCAACACGCGCAGAGCCGCGCCGCGCTCGCTCACGAGTTCCGCGTCCCGCTCCAGAATGAGCCGCGCTTCGTCGCGGGCCACAGTGAGAAGGTCGCCGTCGGTCTCCAGCCGCGCGAGCCGGAAGCCCGGCGTTCCCGATTGGCGCGAGCCCAGCATCTCGCCCTCGCCGCGCAGGCGCAGATCCTCCTCGGCGATGCGGAAGCCGTCCTCGGTCTCGCGCATCATTTCGAGCCGCGCCTTGGCGGTTTCGCCCAGCGGCCCCTTGTAGAGCAGGAGGCAGGTCGAGGCGTCGGCGCCGCGGCCGATTCGTCCGCGAAGCTGGTGGAGCTGCGCCAGACCGAAGCGCTCCGCGTGTTCGATGACCATGACAGTCGCCCGGGCTACGTCGACGCCGACCTCGATCACGGTGGTCGAGACGAGGATTTTCGTCTCGCCCGCGATGAAGCGCTCCATCGCCGCGTCCTTCTCGCGGCCCGGCATCTTGCCGTGCACGAGTCCGACGGCGTCCCCGAAGACCTGCCGCAGCGTCTCGGCGCGCTCCTCGGCGGCGGCGAGGTCGATATTCTCGGATTCGCCGACGAGCGGGCAGACCCAGTAGACGAGCGCGCCGCGCGCGACGGCGCGGCCGATGCCCGCCACGACCTCGTCGAGCCGTTCGACCGAGATCAGCTTCGTCGCGATGGGTTGGCGGCCCGCAGGCTTCTCGTCGAGGATCGAGATGTCCATGTCGCCGAAATGCGCGAGCGCCAGGGTGCGCGGGATGGGCGTCGCGGTCATCACGAGCACGTCCACCGCCTCGCCCTTGTCGCCGAGCGCGAGACGCTGGTGCACGCCGAACCGGTGTTGTTCGTCGACAACGGCGAGGCCGAGATCGCGAAAGACGACGCCTTCCTGGAAAAGCGCGTGGGTGCCGACAACGATATTGATGGAGCCGTTCTCGAGCCCGGCGATGACCGCGCGCCGCTCCGTCGCCCTGTCGCGCCCCGTCGTCAGCGCGATCGTCAAGCCGAGCGCTTCGACCATCGGCTTCAGGCGCTCGAAATGTTGGCGCGCAAGAATTTCCGTCGGCGCCATCATGGCGGCCTGTCGGCCGGCCTCGACGGCGCTCGCCATGGCGAGAAGGCCCACGACCGTCTTGCCGGAGCCGACATCGCCCTGCAGAAGCCGCAGCATCCGTTTGTCCGAGACCATATCGTCACGGATCTCGGCGACGGCGCGTTCCTGCGCGCCCGTGAGCGGGAAGGGCAGGGCGGATTTCAGCGCTTCGACAAGACGACCGTCGCCGGCGTTCGTCCTCCCCGGCTTGCGGCGCATGCGCGCGCGAACGAGCGCGAGCGCGAGCTGCGAGGCGAAGATCTCGTCATAGGCGAGGCGCCTTCGCGCGGGGTTTTTCTCGGCAGTTTCGCCGCTGATCTCGCCGGGTTCGGCGGGCCGATGCAATCCGGTGAGCGCGTCGCGAAATGCAGGCCAGCGATTGCGGGCGAGCCATGCCGCATCCTGCCATTCAGGTAGCGCTGGCGTGCGCTCCAGCGCTACGCCGACGTAGCGCGCGATCAGGCGGGACGTCAGGCCCTCGGTCTGGCCGTAGACCGGCTCGACGCTGGGCAGCGCTGCAGCGGCGGCTTCGTCGAGCACCCGGTCTGGATGAACCATCTGCCGGCGGCCGTCCCACATCTCGATCTTGCCGGAAATCACGCGCTGCGCGCCGATCGGCAGAAGGTTCTGGATGCGGGCGCGGGGCATGTTGAAGAAGACGAGCGCGATGTCACCCGTCCCGTCCTCGACGACGACGCGATAGGGCGCCTTCGATCGGCTCAAGGGGCCCGGCTGATGGTCCGTCACCGTGACGAGGAGCGTCACCTGTTCGCCGATCGGCGCCTCCGCGATCGAGCCCCGCAGGGCGCGATCCACCCCGCCCGTCGGCAGGTGAAAGAGCAGGTCGAGGACGCGCGCCGGCCGGCCGGGCTCCCCGAGCAGCCTGTCGAGCAGCGGCGCGATCTTCGGGCCGACGCCCGGCAGCGAGGTCGCCGGGGCGAAGAGCGGATCGAGAATGGCGGGGCGTAGCGACATCGGCTCCGTCTGGCGCTGGCGTTCGGATGCGGGCGGGCTATATATCCCGCGACACGCGGCTCGACGAGAGAGCCGGATCGACCTGGGAGATGGTAATGACAGGCACCGTGCGCACAAGCGCCGATCTCGACGTCCGCCGCCGTCGCATCCTGTTCCGTTCCTGGCATCGCGGGATGCGGGAGATGGACCTGTTGATGGGCCAGTTCGCCGACGCGACGATCTCCGAACTGACAGATTCCGAACTCGACGATTTCGAGCTGCTGATCGAGGCTCCAGACCGGGATATCTTCAGCTGGATGACCGGCGAGGCGGAGACGCCCTCAAACTACGATACGCCCGTTTTCCGCCGTCTCAAGGCATTTCACCAGCACGCTGCGCCGATCAACGTGTGATCCCGCCGGGCGGTGGAACGCGCGAGGATTGTTCGGGGAGGCGTGTCGTCGCCGTCAGGCGACCTCGCTTTGCGAGTCGCTCTGCTTGATAAAGGCCGGGTCGATATCCGTGACCGTCCGATTGCGGCCGAGGCGCTTGGCGAGAAACATGCACTGGTCGGCGCGCTCGAGCAACGAAACGGCCGTGTCGCCCTTGCGCATGGCTGCGACGCCGACCGAAATAGTCACCTTGCCCAGCGATTCACTCGTCGAGCGCTTGATCAGCTCGCGGCTCATCACCGAGGTGCGCACGCGTTCGGCCGCCGCTTTCGCGACGTCGAGAAGTGTGTCGGGCATGATGATGCCGAATTCCTCGCCGCCGAAACGGGCGAGAGTCGATTTCGCTTTGATTTGCTCGCGCATGGTCATGCTAACGAGGCGCAGCACCTGATCGCCGGTGAGATGGCCGTATGTGTCGTTGAACCGCTTGAAATTGTCGATGTCGATAACGATCAGCGCCAACGGGCTGCGTTCGACGAGAGCCTGATCCAGCGACTTGACCAGCATTTCCTCGAAATGCTTGCGATTGGCGATGCCAGTCAGCGGATCGGTTAGCGATTCCATACGCACCGCTTCGAGCGATTCGCGCAGGCCCTCGATTTCGCCGCGCGTTTCGCGCAGGCGTGATTCGAGCGTTTCATTCGTCGCGCGGACGTCTTTCGTGGCCAGAACCAGCGATGCGACAATTTCCCGAACGCGGTTGCGATCGACCCCGTCCGACAGATCGGCGGCGAACGCGTCCAGCGACTGCCCGTATTTGCGGGTCGAGCCGAGCGCCATGTCGAGCATTTCCATGACCTGACCGATTTCGGAAACGACGACCGCGCCGGTCTTTTCCGCTTCCTCGCCGAAGCGCTCCGAGGCGATGTGCTGTGCGTGAATCGTCTCGATCGCGTTATCGTCGATCTTGCCGCTTTCGGCCGCCAGTCGCTTTATCGCGTCGTTTACGGCGGGCTTGTAGCCGGCGACGTAGGTGTACCAGACTTCATAGGAGCGGGGCGAGGCTGACGAGCCGTATGACTTCATCAGCTCCAGCGCGCGCTGGGCTATCGTATACGTTCTGTCGACGTCGAAATCCACCAAACTGCCCGACACGTTGAATGCCCCCACTCACCGCAGAGACGCCTGCTTAGCGCGCAGCGTCACTTTAGTTCATAATGTCGCATGATCAACAAATCCTAAACGCCGGACGCCGACGGGTCCAAAAAAGCGCTATTTCTTCGCCTTGCCCGGGAGCGGGCGCAAAAGGAACGCCGGTACGTGATCGCCGAAACCGGGACCTGAAGGGCCATCGTCTTCGCGCTGGCGTGTTTCGCGCCGCGGCTGAGGACGTTCGTTGCGCGAAACCGTTGCTTCCTTTGCGGAAGCAGGGCGACGCTCCTCGTGCGGCTGTCGCTCTTCACGAGATTGACGCCCCCCCTTCGGCGTTCGGTCCCCCTTCGGCGTTCGGTCCTCACGCGGCTTGTGCCCATCGCGAGCCGGACGCTCTTCCCGATCGGTTCGTTTTTCTGGGGCCGGCTCTTCTTTACGAGAACGTGAAGCCGGAACGCGGCGGCGATGGCGTGTCTCCCCCTCGTCCTCACGCCGCTTTCGCGACGCAGTGCCGCCCTCACGCGGGAGGCTCGCCAGATCGGAACCCTCCCATGTCACCGCATCGCCGATCAGCCTTTCGATCGCCGAAAGCGACCTTTCATCGCCTGGCGCGACTAGGGTGAAAGCCGCGCCAGCGCGTCCGGCGCGTCCGGTGCGGCCGATACGGTGGACATAGTCCTCCGCGTGGTGAGGAGTATCGTAATTGAAGACGTGGCTGACGGCCGGAATGTCGAGGCCGCGCGCGGCGACGTCGCTCGCGACCAAAAGTTTTGTCTCGCCCTTGCGGAATGCTTCGAGCGCGATCGTGCGGGAGCGCTGATCCATATCGCCGTGCAGCGCAACGGCGTCGAAGCCGTGCCGCAGGAGCGAACGATGCAGGACGGCGATATCGCGCTTTCGGTTGCAGAAGATGATGCCGTTGTCGAGATCGGTCGCGCCGCGGATCAGGTCTCGCAGAGTCGCGCGCTTGGCGGCGGCCTCGGAGCCCGTGGCCACGAGCCGCTGCGTGATCGTGGCGGCGGTCGAAGCGGGCTTGCTCACCTCGACCCTGACGGGATTCGACAGGAACGCCTCGGAAAGGCGCTGGATCTCCGGCGGCATGGTCGCCGAGAAGAACAGGGTCTGGCGCGTGAAGGGCGTGAGCTTCACGATGCGCTCGATGTCGGGAATAAACCCCATGTCGAGCATGCGGTCGGCTTCGTCGATGACGAGGAGCTCGACGCCGGTCAGCAGGAGCTTGCCGCGCTCGAAATGGTCGAGCAGGCGGCCGGGCGTGGCGATCAGGACGTCGACGCCGCGCGTTATTTTCACGTCCTGGTCGCCGAAGGAGACGCCGCCGATCAACAGCGCCACGTTCAGCTTCTGGTTGACGCCGTAGCGCGTGAAATTCTCTTCGACCTGTGCGGCCAGCTCGCGCGTCGGCTCGAGGATGAGCGTGCGCGGCATGCGGGCGCGGGCCCTGCCGTTCTCGAGGATCGTGAGCATCGGTAGCGTGAAGGCCGCCGTCTTGCCGGTGCCGGTCTGCGCGATGCCGAGAACGTCGCGGCGCGCGAGCACATGCGGGATGGCCTGCTCTTGAATAGGCGTCGGCTGCGTGTACCCTGCGGCGGTGACCGCCTGCAGGACCTTTTCGCTAAGTCCGAGTTCGGCGAAAGACATGAAGCGTCTGAACCGTTCCGCGGTCTCTTGACCGCATTGATCCGTTCGTCCGGCACGACTGGGGCGAACGAACTGGGGTTACGCGTCCGGGCGGCGCGCCGCCGCGATAGCCGTGCGTCGCGACCATATGGAGACGGTCATGTTTGTCAATCATTCGGTAGGAGTTAAGGCCTGATGGAGCCTGTTATTTTCGTGCCCGGCCTGAACTGCGACGGCGATCTGTTCCGGGATCAGCTCGCAATTCTGTCCGATACCCATACCGCACGCGTCGCGGATCATACGCGCGACGCGTCGATGGCCGCGATCGCCCGACGCATCCTTGACGAGACGCCCGAGGATCGCTTCGCCCTCTTCGGCCTCTCCATGGGCGGCTATGTGGCGCTGGAGATATTCGCGCAGGCCCCCGAGCGCGTGTCGCGGCTCGGTCTTTTCAACACCAGCGCCCGCGCCGATACGGACGAAGCGAAAGACAATCGCCGCAAACTCATCGCGCTCGCCCAAGCAGGACGCTTCGACGAGGTCTGCGAGACCCTGTGGCCGAAGCTGGTTGCGGAAAACCGCGTCGACGACGTCGAGCTTCGCGCCCGCGTCGACGCCATGGCGGAGCGGGTCGGGCCGGAAGCGTTCATTCGCCAGCAGGAGGCCATAATGGGGCGTCGCGACCAGCGCGACCGGCTGTCGGAGATCGCGGTCCCGACCCTCGTCCTCGTCGGCGCCGACGATCGTCTCACGCCGCCGCATCTCGCGCAGGAAATGGCCGAGGCGATCGGTCCGGCGACGCTCGGCGTGGTTCCCGATTGCGGGCACCTGTCGACCATCGAGCGCCCCGAAAGCGTGAACCGCGCGCTGCGCGCGTTTCTTGCGGCCTGAAACGGCGGCATTGAAAGCGAGGGGGCGTCAGCGGCGGGGCGGCAGCTCGCAGGGATCGAGGCGCGAAACGGCCGCCAGAGAGGCGACGCCGCTCGCGTCGGCGCGCGCCCCCGTCGTGGAGACCGATCCCGTCGTAAGTGGCCCGCCATTGCGCACCAGGCGCTCGAGTTCGTGTCGATCAGCCTGCGAATAGAGCCACTGGCTCGCCGCCACGGTGAGAGCGGCGACGACGAGCGCGGCCTTGAGCGTTCTGTAAATCATCGGACCATTCCTTGCTGCGGCGCGCTGCGCCCGAGCCGGTTCGGTTCGAGGATCGGCGATCGTGGTAAACAGGCGATTGACGCGATTGCGCGAATTTGACGCGTCGCGGCTCAGACGGCCGCCGGCGCGGTCCGCCAGCCCATGCCATGGCTGCCGCCCGCCCCTCCGCGCCGGTAGAGCAGGAAGGCGACGATCGCGACGTTCGCGAGGTTCCAGGCGAGGCCGTTCAGGAAGGCGAAGTCGTAGGAGCCCGTCCAGTCGAAGATCGCGCCGGCGATCCACCCGCCAAGCGCCATGCCGAACAGGGTCGCCATCAGCACGATCCCGACGCGCATGCCGGCCTCGCGCGGCGAGAAATACTCGCGAACGATGATGGCGTAGCTCGGTACGATTCCCCCCTGGAAGAGCCCGAACAGCGCCGAAATGACGTAGAGGGACGCCAGAGTGTCGAAGAACAGGTACAGCAACAGCGCCACGCCCTGCATCGTCGAGCCGAGAAGGAGCGTGGCGAGGCCGCCGATCTTGTCCGCGATGAAGCCCGACGCGATGCGGCTGATGATGCCGCATGCGAGCATGATCGAGAGCATCTGCGCGCCCTGCGCCGCCCCGTATCCGAGATCGGCGCAATAGGCGACGAGATGCACCTGCGGCATAGCCATCGCGACGCAGCAGCCGACGCCGGCGAAGAGCAGAAGCGTCTGGAGCGTTCCGGGCGAAAGGCCGAGCAGATCGCGCGACGGCCGGGCGACGACCGCGCCCGGGATCGGCCGGGGCAGGGCCGGGGCGCGGCGGCGCAGGAGGAGCGCGAGCGGAATCATCGTCGCGATGCAGAACAGGCCGATGCCGACATGCGTCGCCCGCCAGCCGACCGTATCGATGAAGTGCTGCACGACCGGCGGCCAGATCGCGCCCGCGAGATAGTTTCCCGACGCGCAAAGCGCGACGGCGATCCCGCGCCGTCGGCGGAACCAGTGCGATATCTCCGCGATCAGCGGACCGAACGTCGCCGAAGTTCCCAGAAGCGCGATCAGGAGACCGTGGGCCAGGGCGAATTGCAGCAGGCTCGTCGAATACCCCGCCGCGATGTAGCCGAGGCCCAGAGCGACGCCGCCGCCCGCGACGGGCAGGAATATGCCGAACCGGTCGGCCGCCCGACCCATCAAGACGCCGCCGAGGGCCACGCCGACCATGGCGAGCATGTAGGGAAGCGAGGCGTCGGCGCGCGCGACGCCGAATTCCTCC
Source organism: Salinarimonadaceae bacterium (assembly GCA_007693435.1). Lineage (GTDB taxonomy): Bacteria > Pseudomonadota > Alphaproteobacteria > Rhizobiales > Beijerinckiaceae > Saliniramus. The sequence continues at coordinate 50,204 of REDO01000062.1, forward strand.
TGAACGGCGGGAAGCGCGACAACGACCGACCACATCCCAACGCCGCCGATGGCGCTCATCATGATCGCCACGGCCAGTCGCATCCACGAAGCACGCGAATCAACGTGCGGCGGATCGTCCGAAATCACGGTCTGCGCGCGTTCTTGCGGGGATTGGCTCAACTCCGGCTCCGAAGGCGGTGGTTTCGCATGTCTGGATAGCACTCGCCCGCACCGGCCGGCCAGCCGACGAAGCGCCAGTGCGGCCTCTGTTTTCCGCACGACCGCAACGAGCTTTACGTTTTCTTATCCGCGACGTGCAAAGCATTGGTCACATTTACGGAGTTCTCGATGCTGTCGCGCAGCAGCCATAGCAGGATCATTTATTTCAGTCGCTCGGCGCTGGACAAGGACCCGGACGCGCGTCTGGAGCAGGAGACGCAACTCGTTCGCACGAGCCGCCGCCAGAACGAGTTCGCGCTCATCACCAGCATTCTCGCGCACGACAAGGGCTGGTTCCTGCAAATGCTCGAGGGCGATCGTGATTCGCTCAATCAGACATTCGCACGCATCTCGGGCGACAGCCGCCACAAGGACGTGCGCATCGTCGAATGGCGTGAATCGCCGCGTCGCGAGCTCTTGCCGTCGCTGGAGCTGATCTCTCGCGAGGCCGGCATGGGCGACATTTTCGACAAGTACGGCGTGGAGGAGGTTCTTCAACGCGGAACGCCTACCGCCGCTCATCTACGCGAGTTCATGCTCACGGCCCAGACGTTGCTGCTCTCCCGGCGCGGCATCGAAGTTCTCACCTGAGCCATGATACGGCGCGCCATGCGAGGGGTATGACAATCCATGTCGGACGATCCGTTTCCCTCAGTCCTGATCATCGACGACAACCACAAGATCGGGAAGCTCGTCGTCGAGATCTTCAACCGCCTCGGCTTCGAGGACGTCGAAATGACGACGTCCGGCGTCGAGGGGCTGGAGTTGATCCGGCGCAACGCTTACGGCCTGATCGTCGCCGACCTCGATCTTGAGCCGGTTGACGGGTTGCAGATCCTGAAAGCCGTCAAGAGCGACGAGAATCTCTACAAGATCGCCTTCATCCTCACGGAAACCTCGATCACCTTCGAGCAGGTGACGGCCGCCCACGCGGCCGGCGTCGACGCCTTTCTGCTCAAGCCTTTCGACATTTCTCTGCTCAAATCGAAGCTCAAGACCGTCCTGCGCCGCCGCGCCCGCCGCAAGCGCCTCGTGAACGAATGGGGCTCTTCCGCCACGCTCAAGGAAAGCGCCTGACCGGCGCATCCGCGTCGCGCCCGCCGCCGCCCCGCGACGTCCGCGAGCGTTGACCCGGGGCGCGGTCTGGCGCATTCATCGGCCCGAATTGCAGAGCCTTCCCCGCCCGGGCGTCTTCGCGCCTCCGGGCGGCTCGTCGTCGCGAGAACCCGAATCCGATGCCCGACCATCTAGCCAAGGCCCTCAAAGCGCTCGATGCCGGCGCGCATGTGACGCTCGCCAGCGCGCCGGACGGATTCGACGCAATCGTCGTCGCGGAGCTGGCGACCGCTCTCGCGACCGCCTCGGAGGAGCCCGCGACGCTCGTTCACGTCGCCCGTGACGGTCAGCGCGCCCAGGCTTTCGAGCGCGCCCTTTCCTTCGTCGCGCCGCAGGTCGAGGTGATGTCGTTTCCCGCCTGGGATTGCCAGCCCTACGATCGGGTCTCGCCCTCGGGCTCGATCTCGGCGCAGCGCATGACCGCGCTCGCGCGTCTCGCCCGTTCGCGTTCCTCCCAGGAGCGGCCGCGCATACTCTCGACGACGGTCAACGCGATCCTCCAGCGGGCGCCGCCGAGGGCGCGGATCCTCAGAGAGACCTTCTCGGCCGCGCCAGGCAACGTCATTACCATGCAGTCGATCGTCGACTGGCTCGAGGCGAACGGCTTCATGCGCGCGAGCGCCGTTCGGGAGACCGGCGACTACGCCGTGCGCGGCGGAATTCTCGACCTCTACGCGCCTGGCCTGCCGGCGCCGGTGCGGCTCGACTTTTTCGGCGATACGCTCGAGACGATCCGCGCCTTCGACCCCGAGACTCAGCGTTCTTCGGGCAGTCTGCGCACGCTCGATTTCGTGCCGATCAGCGAGGTCCAGCTGACGAGCGACTCGATTCGGCGGTTCCGTCAGGGCTATGCCGCGCAATTCGGCGCGCCCACGCGCGACGACATGCTCTACGAGGCGATAAGCGAGGGCCGACGCTATGCCGGCCTCGAGCACTGGATGCCGCTGTTCCACGACGGGCTCGACACGCTGTTCGAATATGTCGGCGCCGCTCCGGTCGTCCTTGACGCCCTCGCCGAAGAGGCTGCGGCGGAACGTCTGAAACTGGTCGCCGATTATCACGACGCACGTAGCGCCGCGATGGAGCAGCGCCAGCCCGGCGTCGCGCCCTATCGGCCGCTGCCGGCGGAGGCGCTTTATCTGGGCGCGGAGGAATGGGCGTCCAGGCTCTCCGGTCGCGCCGGCGCGCGGCTGACGCCGTTCTCGGTCGCGGACGGCGCGGGGCGCATCGTCGTCGATTGCGGCGCGCGGCTCGGGCGCAACTTCACCGTCGAGCGCGAGGCCGAGGGCTCGAACGTCTTCGACGCCGTGGTCGCCCATGCGCGCGACCTCCAGAAGGCGGGCAAGAAAGTGCTTCTCGCCGCGTGGTCGGAGGGCTCGCGCGAGCGGCTGGAGACGGTGATCTCCGATCATGGGTTGACGCAGATCCGGACGATCCGCCGCTTCGCCGATGTCGCGGGTCTCGCGAAGAACGAGGCGGCTGTCGCTGTCTGGGGCGTCGAGTCCGGCTTCGAGGCCGGCGACGTCGCGGTGATCGGCGAGCAGGACATCCTCGGCGACAGGCTCGTGCGCGCGCGTCGGCGCGGCAGGAAGCCTCAGAACGTGCTGACGGAAGTCTCGGCTCTGACGCCGGGCGACGTCATCGTCCACGCAGATCACGGCATCGGCCGGTTCGTCGGCCTCAAGACCATCGAGGCCGCCGGCGCGCCCCATGACTGCCTCGAAATCCACTACGCCGGCGGCGACCGTCTGTTCCTGCCGGTCGAGAATATCGAGCTCCTGACGCGCTACGGCTCCGAGGAGACGGAGGTCCAGCTCGACAGGCTCGGCGGCGGGGCCTGGCAGGCCCGCAAGTCGCGGATGAAGAAGCGCATCCGCGACATGGCCGATCAGCTCATCAAGATCGCCGCCGCGCGCATCACCCGCGACGCGCCGAAAATGGCCCCGCAGGAGGGGCTGTACGACGAATTCTCGGCCCGCTTCCCCTATGAGGAGACCGAGGACCAGCTCAGCGCCATCGACGCGGTGCTCGCCGACCTCGCCTCGGGGCGTCCGATGGACCGGCTCGTGTGCGGCGATGTCGGCTTCGGCAAGACCGAAGTCGCGTTGCGCGCAGCTTTCGCGACCGCGATGGCGGGCCGGCAGGTCGCCGTCGTCACGCCGACAACGCTGCTCGCGCGCCAGCATTGCAAGACCTTCGAGGAGCGCTTCAAGGGGCTGCCCGTCAAGATCGGACAGGCGTCCCGCTTCGTCCCCGCAGCCGAACTGAAGCGCGTCAAGGAAGGGCTCGCCGACGGTACGATCGACATCGTCGTGGGCACGCACGCGCTTCTCGGCAAGGCGATCCGCTTCCGCGACCTGGGGCTGATCGTCGTCGACGAGGAGCAGCATTTCGGTGTGAACCACAAGGAGCGCCTGAAGGAGCTTCGCGCCGAGGTTCACGTGCTCACGCTCTCCGCGACGCCGATCCCGCGCACGCTGCAACTCGCGCTCACGGGGGTTCGCGAATTGTCGATCATCGCGACGCCTCCGGTGGATCGCCTGGCCGTGCGGACGTTCGTAACCCCGTTCGATCCGCTCGCCGTGCGCGAGGCGTTGCTGCGCGAGCGCTATCGCGGAGGCCAGGCGTTCTATGTGGCGCCCCGGATCGAGGATCTCGCCGAGGTGAGGGCCTTCCTCGACAAGGACGTGCCGGAGGTGAAGGTCGCGGTCGCCCACGGGCAGATGGCGGCGGGGCAGCTCGAGGACGTGATGACCGATTTCTACGAGGGCCGGTTCGACGTGCTGCTCTCGACGACGATAATCGAATCCGGGCTCGACATTCCGCGCGCCAACACGTTGATCGTGCACCGCGCCGACATGTTCGGCCTCTCCCAGCTCTACCAGCTGCGCGGGCGCGTCGGGCGGTCCAAAACGCGCGCCTATGCGCTGTTCACCATCCCGGAAAACCGTACCCTTACGCCCCAGGCCGAGCGCCGGCTCAAGGTTCTGCAATCTCTCGACACGCTGGGCGCCGGCTTCCAGCTCGCGAGCCACGATCTCGATATCCGCGGCGCCGGAAACCTTCTGGGCGAAGAGCAGTCCGGCCATATCCGCGAGGTCGGCTATGAGCTCTATCAGCAGATGCTGGAGGAAGCCGTCTCCCAGCTCAAGGAGGGCAGGGGCGAGGTGATGGAGGATCAGTGGTCGCCCACCATCGCCATCGGGGCTCCGGTGATGATCCCGGAAAGCTATGTCCCCGATCTCCAGCTTCGCCTCGACCTTTATCGGCGCCTCGCCGGGATGGAGGATGATTCCGAGATCGCGGAATTCGGCGTCGAGCTCGTGGACCGCTTCGGAGAGAAGCCGCCGGAAGTGGATCAGCTTCTCCAGATCATGCAGATCAAGGTGCTGTGCCGGCAGTCCAACGTCGAGAAGGTCGAGGGCGGCGCGAAGGGCATCACGGTTTCGTTCCGCGACAACTCCTTCGCCGAGCCAGGCGCTCTCGTGGCCTATGTCTCGGAACAGGGTCCCACCGCCAAGGTGCGGCCGGACATGAAGATCGTGTTCATGCGCGATGTGGAGGACATCGACCGGCGTCTGCGGACGACGACGATGATCCTGCGCGACCTTGTGAAGATTGCTCGCGGGACCGGCAAGGCCGCGTGATCAGGCGCGGCTTCAGGGGCGCGGCGCGGCGATTATCGCGAGCGCTTCGGCTCCCGAGACGACGCGCTGCGGCCAGGCGGTCCAGTCGGCGGGTTTGGCGATCGCATCTGAAAGCATGACCCTGTAGATGCGTCGCGGCACTTCGGTCGCCCCGAATTGCGAGAGATGTCCGGTCACGAACTGGGTGTCGAGCAGGGTATAGCCGCAATGGCGCAATCTGGCGACGAGGTGAACGAGCGCCACCTTCGAAGCGTCGCGCACCCGGTGGAACATGCTCTCGCCGAAAAACGCGCCCCCTATATCGACGCCGTAGAGACCGCCGACGAGTTCGCCGTCCAGATAGGCCTCGACCGTATGGCAGCGACCGAGGCGGAACAGCTCGCCGTAGAGATCCCGGATGCGCTGGTTGATCCAGGTCTGCTCGCGATCCGGCGCCGGCTCCGCGCAGCCGGCGATCACGCTCTCGAAGTCGCAGTCGAAGCGGATCGAGAAGGCGTCCGAACGCACGGTGCGCGCAAGGCGGCGTCCGACGTGGAACGTATCGAGCGGGATGACGCCACGTTCACGCGGCTCCACCCAGAAAATTCCGGGATCATCCGCGCTTTCGGCCATCGGGAACACGCCGGCTGCGTAGGCGCGCAGCAGAATGTCCGGGGTGATCTCCACGCTGTCGCCGCCCATGGCGCCTACCAACGGCTCGACGGCTCACTTGCCCTCGATGCCGCCCGTCTTGAGGAACTGCTCGAGCCAGTGGATGTCGTATTCGCCGTTCTGGACGTCGTGATTGCGCACCAGCGTCCGGAACAGCGGCAGCGTCGTGTCGACGCCGTCGACGACGAATTCGTCGAGCGCGCGACGCAGGCGCATCATGCATTCGTTGCGCGTGCGTCCATGGACGATCAGCTTGCCGACGAGCGAGTCGTAGTGCGGCGGGATACGGTAGCCCTGATAGGCGGCCGAATCGACGCGCACCCCGAGGCCGCCGGGAGTGTGGAAATACTTGATCACGCCGGGCGAGGGCCGGAAAGTCGTCGGATGCTCGGCGTTGATCCGGCATTCGATGGCGTGGCCGAAGATCGTGAGCTCTTCCTGCGTCACCGAGAGCGACGCGCCGGCGGCGATGCGGATCTGCTCGTTCACGAGATCGATCCCGGTGATCATCTCGGTGACCGGATGCTCGACCTGGATGCGGGTGTTCATCTCGATGAAGTAGAACTCGCCGTTCTCGTAGAGGAATTCAACGGTGCCGGCGCCGCGATATTGCAGCTTCTGCATCGCCTTGGCGCAGATTGCGCCGATGCGCTCGCGTTCCTCGGCGTTCAGCGCCGGAGAGGGGCCTTCTTCCCAGACCTTCTGGTGACGACGCTGGAGCGAACAATCGCGCTCCCCGAGATGAATGGCGCCGCCGCGCCCGTCGCCGAGAATCTGGATCTCGATGTGCCGCGGCTTCTCGAGATACTTCTCCATGTAGACGGCGTCGTCGCCGAAAGCGGCCTTGGCCTCGGTTCGCGCCGCCGTATAGGCGTGGGTGATCTCGGATTCGTCGCGCGCGACCTTCATGCCGCGTCCGCCGCCGCCCGATGCGGCCTTGATCAGCACCGGGTAGCCGATCGAGCGCGCGATTTCGATCGCGTCTTCCGGCGTCTCGATGCCCCCTTCGGAGCCTGGAACGCAAGGAATGCCGAGCCGCTTGGCGGTGCGCTTGGCCTCGATCTTGTCGCCCATGATGCGGATATGCTCAACCTTCGGGCCGATGAAGGTGATCTTGTGCCCTTCGAGAACCTCCGCGAAGGCGGCGTTTTCCGAAAGGAACCCGTAGCCCGGGTGCACGGCGTCGGCGCCCGTGATCTCGCAGGCGGCGATCAGAGCGGGAATGTTGAGATAGGAATCGCGCGCGACAGGCGGCCCGATGCAGACGCTCTCGTCGGCAAGCCGCACGTGCATCGCGTCCGCGTCGGCCGTCGAGTGCACGGCTACCGTCGCGATGCCGAGCTCTTTCGCTGCGCGCTGGATGCGAAGGGCGATTTCACCGCGATTGGCGATCAGGATCTTGTCGAACATGCCGCTCACTCGATGATGAGCAGGGGCTCGCCGTACTCCACCGGTTGACCGTCCTCGACGAGGATCGCGGTCACGGTGCCGGCGCGGGGAGCGACGATGTCGTTGAAGGTCTTCATCGCCTCGACGAGGAGAATGCGGTCGCCCGCCGCGACGCGCGAGCCGATCTCGACGAAGGCCTTGGACTCGGGCGATGCGCGACGATAGGCGGTTCCGACCATGGGCGAGGGGACGGAGCCCGGATGCTCCTTGGGATTGACGGGGGGCGGAGCCTCCGCCGCCGGAGCGGATGCCGGCGTGACCGGGGCGGTGACCGTTGCGGGAGCGACAGGCGTGGCCGGCGGGGGCGCGGGGACGTGCACGGTCTGCGTGATCTGGCGGGCTACGCGGATTCGGAGGTCCCCCTTCTCGACCTCGATCTCGGTCAGATCGGTCTCCGCGATCAGGCCGGCGAGCTCGCGCACGAGTTCGGGATCGAAGGGGCTGGTTCTGGCCATAGCTGTCAAACCTCTTGCCGAATATCAGGCTTTGCCGGCCGCGCCGCCGAGAAGAGGCAGAAGCGCCTCGAATCCGAGCAGGTAGCTGGCCTTGCCGAAGCCGCAGATCACGCCGCGGCAGACGGGCGCTATCGTGGATTTGTGACGGAAATCTTCGCGTGCGTATACGTTGGAGAGGTGGATCTCCACAGACGTAGCGCCGCTGCCGGTGATGGCGTCGCGCAGCGCGATAGATGTGTGAGAATAGGCTCCGGCGTTGATCAGGACGCCGGCGCCCGAAAGCCCGGCCTCGTGAATCCAGCCGACGAGCTCTCCCTCGACGTTCGACTGACGAAACGTCAGCGCCACGCCTTCGGCATCGGCGCGCGCGCGCAGCAGCGCCTCGATGTCGTCGAGCGTGTCAGCCCCGTATATCGCCGGCTCGCGACGGCCGAGCAGATTGAGATTGGGGCCGTTGAGAACGAAAATCGCGGACATGCGGCGCCAGAACTCCCCGTCGGGCCGCTTCTACCGCGCCCGGCGCGCTTTCCATAGCCGCTGGACGCTCCGGGGGGAAGGGGGAAAGCTTCAGCAGACGACGCTTCCGCAACGCCTGACGTTCTGAACCGCCGCTGCCAGGCGGTCCTTGCCGACCGCGCCGGAGACGACCTGATCGCCGATCACCCAGGCCGGCGTTCCGGTCAGGCCGAGATCGTCGGCGAGCTGGTAGTTCGTCACGAGGATCTCGCGCACATCATCGCTGTTGGCGTCGACTTCGAGGCGCGCGACGTCGAGCCCCAAATCGCGGGCGAAGCTCGTCGCGCGCTCGGCGTTCACCAGGCCGCGCGTCTCCATCAGGCGGATATGGAACTCTGCCGCCTGGCTGGGGGAGAGCTGGTTCCGCGCCGCGAGAACGATACGGGCGGCCTCGAGGGAGCCCGGTCCGAGCACCGGATAATCCTTCAGCACCACCCGCAGGTCCGGGTCGTCGGCGATCATTGCGTGAAGGTCTTCGAGGGCGCGCTTGCAGTAGCCGCAATTGTAATCGAAAAACTCCACCAGAGTGACGTCGCCGTCGGGGTTGCCGAGGATGATGTCGTCAGCTTCGTAGAGGAGCGCCGCCGACGTCTCCAGCGTCCTTCGGCGGGAGTCTTCCCGGGCGACCTGCTCGCGGCGCTCGAGCTCGGCGAACATTTCGTGCACGATCTCGGGGTTGCTGAGGAGATAATCGCGCACGATCGATTCGATCGCCTGCGTCTCTTCCGCCGTGAAACGCTGCTGCTGTGCTGCGGCGCCACCGAGGACCGTCATCGCGCCGATCGCGAGAAATCCGGCCGCCAATGCTCCCTTGATCACGAAATTCATAAAAACTCCCTGCGCTGTCCGCGCGGTTTAGTCCGAAGCGATACCCCGATCGTCGGGCTACACCATCGCTCCGACCATGGTCAAATCACGGAAGCGCGCGTCGCGCGTTGCGCGCGTCTGGCCGGCGCTCTAGTCAGGGAGCCTCGAACAGGGACTGGAGCGCCATGACCCAGAACAGGACGAAACCATCGATCGAGCCACAGATCGCCGGGCGCGCGATGCGCGTCGCGCCGTTCATCGCCATGGACGTGATGGCGCAGGCCGCAGCGAAGGAGCGTCGCGGCGAGACCGTCGTGCATATGGAGGTCGGCCAGCCGGCGGCTCCTGCCCCGCGCGCCGCCCGTGAGGCCGCAAAGGCCGCGCTCGATCTCGGCCGCATCGGCTACACGGAAGCGCTCGGGATCGCCGCGTTGCGCGAACGCATCGCGCGCCATTACCGTGACGCCTACGGCGTCGCGGCGCCACCGGAACGGATCGTCGTCACGACGGGCTCGTCCGCGGGCTTCGTCCTCGCGTTCCTCGCCATGTTCTCCGCCGGCGACCGGGTGGCGATCACCGCGCCCGGCTATCCCGCTTACCGCAATATCCTGGAGGCGCTGGGCGTCGAGCCGGTCGTCATTCCGCTACAGAAGGCGACGGGCTACGTGATGACCGCTGACGCCGTGCGCGCCGCGCATGCGCAGCGCCCGCTCGCCGGCGTTCTCGTCATGAGCCCCGCCAACCCGTCGGGCACTATGATGGGCCGTGTGGAGCTTGCGGCCCTCGGCGAGGCCTGCCGGGAACTCGGCCTCTGGTTCGTCTCCGACGAAATCTATCACGGCCTGACCTATGGCGAGCCGGCGGAGACAGCGCTCGCGGTCCATTCGGACGCGGTGATCGTCAACAGCTTCTCGAAATACTATTGCATGACCGGCTGGCGCATAGGCTGGCTCGTCGTGCCCGAACGGCTTACACGCACGGTCGAACGCCTGGCGCAGAGCCTTTACATTTCCGCGCCTTATCTCTCGCAGGTCGCCGCGATCGCCGCCTTCGACGCGCGTGAGGAACTGGAGGCCGTGAGGACGGGCTATGCGCGCAATCGGGCGATCCTCCTGGAGGAATTGCCGAAGCTCGGGATCAGCGAGATGCATCCGGCGGACGGCGCGTTCTATCTTTACGCGGACATCGCCCGCTTCACGAACGACTCGCTGGATTTCTGCAAGCGCGCGCTTGACGAAGCGGGCGTGGCCGTCACGCCCGGACTCGATTTCGATCCGATCGAGGGCGCGCATCACATGCGGCTGTCATTCGCCGGATCGGAGCAGGATTGCCTCGAGGCGATACGGCGGCTGAAGGCGTTCCTGCGCTGAGGGATGCCGGCGCAACATAGAAACGGCCCCCGCCCTTGCGAGCGGGGGCCGTCTTTTTTCGGGGCGATCAGGCGTCGACGCGCTCAGCTGTCGCCGGTGATGATCGTCTTGGCTTTCGACCACCATCCGGCGCGCTTGGGACGCGACGGATCGGGCGGCGTCAGGACGACGGTCACAGGCTCGGCCGGCGCCGCAGCCGTAGCCGGGGAGGCGGCTTCTTCGGCCGACCCGGCGATTTCCGCGACGGGTTCCTCCGCGACGGATTCCGCCTCGGAAGGAGCCGGCTCGGCGACTGCTGCGAGGGGCGCGGGGACCGCTTCCTCTACGGGCTCCGGCGAAGTCTCCGCCACGCTCTCTGCGGCGTCGACTTTGCGGGTGCGGCGGCGACGCGGCGCGCGGGCCGGCTTCTCGGCCGGGGCGGCCTCCTCGGCCGCCGGCGCCGGCTCTTCGGCGACAACCGCTTCGACTTCCGCCGCAGGCTCATCGCTCGCGCCCTCGTGAGCGTCCGGCGCAGCGCCGGATTCCCTTTCGGGCGCATCGGCGCGACGGGTGCGACGTCCGCCGCGACGGCCGCGACGACGACGCGGGCCGCCTTCCTCGTCACTGTCGGGCGTCGACGCGCCGGCGTTCTCGTCCTCGGCGCCTTCCTTTGAGGCGGCGTCGGCGGCGACGTCGCGCGCGGGACGGGGTGCCGCCTCATCGCCGCCGTCCTCATCGCCGTCCTCGGTTTCGTCGCCGTCACGCGACCCGCCTTCGGAGCCCTCGCCCGCAAAGGCCTCGCGCGGCTCGCCATTGCGACCGCGACGGCGGCGGCGGCGGCGGCGGCGGCGCTGGCCTTGTTCGTCCCCGGCCTCGTCCCCACGGGCCTCGGTCTCGCTTTCGGCGCGATCCTCCTGATCCTCGTCCTCGACTTCGGTCTCATCGACCTCCGGTTCGACAGGCTCGGCGACGACGCCCGTGATCCTGCCCTTGGCGGGCGTGCGCGTCGTCGGCTCGCCGCGATCGAGCGCGAAGGGAGCGCTGGAGGGCAGCGCCTCGTCGACCGCGACGGTGATGTCGACGCCGAAACGGTCCTCCAGTTCGCGCAGATGCGCGCGCTTCTGGTTGAGGATGTAGAAGGCGACGGCGAAATGCGCGCGGATCGTCACGTTGTGGGTCGCGCCTCGGATCAGAGTCTCCTCGACGGAGCGCAGCACGTGCAGCGCGATCGACGGAGTCGCGCGCACTGAGCCGGAGCCGCCGCAGGTCGGGCAGACGATGGACGAGCTTTCGAGCACGCCCGTGCGCATGCGCTGACGCGACATTTCAAGGAGGCCGAACGCGGAGATGCGCCCGATCTGGATGCGCGCCCGGTCGGTCTTCAGCGCTTCCTTGAGGCGCTTCTCCACCGCACGGTTGTTGCGGTTCTCCTCCATGTCGATGAAGTCGATGACGATCAGGCCGGCGAGATCGCGCAGGCGAAGCTGGCGCGCCACCTCGTCGGCGGCCTCCAGGTTCGTCTTCAACGCCGTGTCCTCGATATTGTGCTCGCGCGTCGAGCGCCCCGAGTTCACGTCGATCGAGACCAGCGCCTCGGTCGGGTTGATGACGAGATATCCGCCCGACTTGAGGGAGACCTGGCTTGAGAACATGGCGTCGAGCTGCGCCTCGACGCCGAAGGAGGCGAAGAGAGGCGTTGCGTCCTTGTAGGCCTTCACAGCTTTCGCATGGCTCGGCATGAGCATGCGCATGAAGTCCTTGGCCTCGCGGTAGCTTTCGTCGCCCGAGACGAGAACCTCGTCGATATCCTTGTTGTAGAGATCGCGGATGGCGCGCTTTATCAGCGAGCCCTCTTCATAGACGAGCGCGGGCGCGCTCGAGGAGAGCGTGGCCTCGCGGACATTCTCCCAGGCGCGCATCAGATACTCGAAGTCGCGCTTGACCTCGGCCTTCGTGCGCGAGGCGCCGGCGGTGCGCAGGATCACGCCCATGCCCTCGGGCACCTCGAGCTCCTGAGCGATCGCCTTGAGGCGCTTGCGGTCGTCGGCGCTGGTGATCTTGCGGGAGATGCCGCCGCCGCGCGCGGTGTTTGGCATCAGCACCGAATAGCGACCGGCGAGCGACAGGTAGGTCGTGAGCGCCGCGCCCTTGTTGCCGCGCTCCTCCTTGACCACCTGCACGAGCAGGATCTGCCGGCGCTTGATGACTTCCTGGATCTTGTACTGACGGCGTGATGTCCGGCGCTCGGGCATTTCCTCGAGCGCGTCGCCGCCGATCTGCTCGACGACGTCCTCGTCATCCTGATCGCCGTTGTCGCCGTTGTCGCCATTGTCGCCGTTTTCGGCTTCAGCGTCGTTCTCGGAGACGGCTTCGTCCGTCGCCGCGGAGGCCGACTTGACCTTCACGCGTCGGCGGTTCGGGCGCTTCTCCTCCTCGCGCTCCTTTTCCTTCTCGCGGGCGGCTTCATCCTCGATCAAAGCCTGCCGGTCGGCCACCGGGATCTGATAATAATCGGGATGGATTTCGCTGAAGGCGAGGAAGCCGTGCCGGTTGCCTCCGTATTCGACGAAAGCCGCCTGCAAGGACGGCTCGACCCGCGTGACTTTTGCGAGGTAAATATTACCGCGGAGCTGTCTGCGACTGGCGGATTCGAAGTCGAATTCCTCGACCCTCTGACCGCGGACTACGACGACCCGGGTTTCCTCCGGATGCGACGCGTCGATCAACATCTTGTTTGCCATGTAGAACTCTCGACATGGCGACGGCCGTTCGGCTCTTGTCTGTTGTTGTGGAAGACGGGCGTCGCGCTGATCGCGCGTGCGTCCGGACCTGATGTGCAGACGAGCTGTCGCGGCCAATCGCCTTAAGGCCCCGCAATGCGGCAGGCCTTGGGTTGACCATGGATGTCGGACGGGCGAGCCGGCGAAGCGGACATGCGACACGCGGCGAACCAAGCGCGAGAGAAGACGCGTCGACGAGCAGATATGCCTGTCTCGTTCTTGCGCTCATCCCCGAACAATCCTCTCGAAGTCGATGGACGGCGGGGCCGACCATCGCGAAATCACGCGGCGAATCTGCCGCATGGGAGACACTGTTCCGGACGGCGTTGTGAATGACGCTCGGCCTGGGCGCGCGGGTCGGCATAAAAGAAGGGGCCGTTCTCCCGGAATGCGCACCGGCCGGAATCGCGAAGCCGGACAGGGTCTTTTTCAATACAAAGCATCTGCGCGATTTGGCAAGGATTCTTTGTCGCATTGGCCAAAGGCGCCATCGTTCAGAGAGTATTAACCTTGGCGGGCCTAATGCGCTAAAGGTGCGCTTCGACACTCGAGGTGATCAAATGCCGATCGCGCCGACGCTTCCGAACGCCGCGGGTCCGTGGCTGAGCCTCTGCAGGCTCGGTGCGGCCCTCTTGGCGCTTGTCGTCGCGACGATCGTCTCGGCGGAGATCGCGCGCGCCGTCGGCGACACACCCGTCGTCGCCGTTTCGGCGCGGATCGAGGCCGAAGCGGACGAGACGCGCCTCGTCTTCAAGCTGTCCGAGCCCGTCGCCGCCGCCGCCCTGCATACGGCCGGGCCCGATCGCGCGATCGTCGATCTGCCATATGTGAACTTCCAGATCGCAGAATCCCCCGAAGCCGGAGGGCTCGTCTCCGGCTTCCGATACGGCGTCTTCGCGCGGGATCGCTCCCGCATCGTCATCGATCTGGCCAGTCCGGCGCGTGTGGCGTCCATCGAAAGCGTTTATCGCGAGAGCGAGGGCGCGGCGTTCCTGACGATCGCGCTCGCGCCCGTCGACCGCACCGCCTTTGACGATCTCGCCGACCAGGACGCGCGGCGTCTGCTCGAGAGCGCAGCGGCCGCACGCTCTTCCGCGCCGTCGATCGCGGACGACGACCGCCCGCTCATCGTCATCGATCCCGGCCATGGCGGCGTCGATCCGGGAGCGGTCGCGGCCGGCGGCGTCACGGAGAAGGACATCGTGCTGTCCTTTTCGCTCGCTTTGCGCGACCGGCTGGAAGAAGGCGGCCGCTATCAGGTCGTGATGACGCGAGAAAAGGATGTGTTCGTCGCTCTCGGCGAGCGCGTGCGGATCGCGCGAGAGGCGCAGGCCGATCTTTTCGTCTCGGTCCACGCGGATTCCATCTCGTCGGCGCCGCAAGTGCGGGGGCTGACCGTCTATACCGGCTCCGACCGCGCCTCGGACGCCGCGTCCCAGCAATTGGCCGAGCGCGAGAATCGCGCCGACGCGGCGGCCGGCGTCGAGGAGCAGGAAATCGAGGAAGGCGTCGCCGACATCCTGATGGACTTGACGCGTCGCGAGACGCGCGGTTTCTCCCACGGATTCGCGCGCTATCTCGTCGACGAGATAGCGGATGTTGCGCGGTTGAACAGCAATCCCCTCAGGCAGGCCGGGTTTCGCGTGCTGCGCGCCCCCGACGTGCCGTCCGTCCTGATCGAGCTCGGCTATCTTTCAAGCAGTCAGGACATCGCCATGTTGATGTCGGAGGAGTGGCGCGAGGAAACGACGACGGCCATGGCCGACGCAATCGGCAGGTATTTCACGACGCGTTTCGCCAATCGCGGAATCGCCCCAGTTTCACCATAGATTGGGAGTGGATTGCCGCGTCGCGGGCGAGTTTCGCCCGGCGAGCGCGATAGGGTAGAGTGCGAATCGCGCGGGGCGGCCGCGCTTTCGTATCAGGGCAAACGACGCGGCGGAGCGGTTTTCGGTGATCATGCGGCTCATCCTCAGGTTCTTCGGCATTCTGATGAGCGCCGGGTTCATTCTTTTCCTTCTCGGGTCGGCGTTCTTCGCGCTCGGCTTCCTGCATTATTCGAAAGATTTGCCGGACCACGCGCAACTCGCGGAATATCAGCCGCCCGTGATGAGCCGGGTTCACGCCGCCGACGGAAGTCTCGTCGCCGAATACGCCCACGAGCGCCGCCTCTACCTTCCGATCGAGGCGATGCCCGAGCTCCTCAAGGAGGCCTTCCTCTCGGCGGAAGACAAGAATTTCTACCGTCACATGGGCATCGATCCCGAAGGCATCGTGCGCGCCATCGTCACGAATCTCGGAAGCCGGGGCAGCCGTCAGCAGGGCGCTTCGACCATCACGCAGCAGGTCGCCAAGAACTTTCTCCTGACGGCCGAGCAGACCTATGAGCGCAAGATCCGCGAAGCGCTTATCGCCTTGCGCATCGAGGCGACCTTCACCAAGGACCAGATTCTCGAGCTTTATCTCAATGAAATATTTCTCGGCACGCTGACGCCGGGCCGCAACCTGCACGGAGTGGTCGCCGCCTCGCTCGACTATTTCGGCAAGTCTCTCAACGAATTGACGCTGGCTGAAGCCGCATACCTGGCCGCGCTGCCGAAGGCTCCCAACAACTATCATCCGTTCCGTGAGCCCGCGGCCGCGATCGGCCGGCGCAACTGGGTCATAGACCGCATGGTCGACAACGGTTACGTCACGGCCGAGGAAGCCGAAGTCGCCAAGGCCGAGCCGCTCGTCGTCACGCCACGCAGCATCTCTCCGAACAGCCTCGCCGCAGGCTATTTCGTCGAGGAAGTGCGCCGCGAGATAACCAACTACTACGGCGAGGAGAAGCTCTATCAGGGCGGGCTTTCCGTTCGCACCACGCTTGACCCTCGCATGCAGGCCATGGCCCGCAAGGCGTTGGTCGACGGACTCGTGCGCTACGACGAGACGCGCGGGGGCTGGCGCGGAGCGCAGGAGCGCATCGACCTCGCTGCGGGCGACTGGGGCGCGGCGCTCGCTGGCGTGCGCGCCCTCGGCGACGTGCAGCCCTGGCGGCTTGCCGTGGTGCTTGAAGTTGACGCGGACGCCGCCCGCATCGGCCTTCAGCCGGGCCGCGAGGCCGGCGGCGCAGTCTCGGAGGCGCGTGAAACCGGAGTGATCCGCCCAGCCGGCGTCGAGTGGACGCGTCAGCGTCTCGCAGCCGCGCTCAACGTCGGTGACGTCGTATATGTAGAGCCTATCGCAGGCTCCGGCGGCGAGTACCGACTGAGACAGGTTCCCGAAGTTTCCGGCGGCCTCGTCGCCATGGACCCGCATACCGGCCGCGTGCGCGCGATCGTCGGAGGTTTCTCCTTCGACCAGAGTCAGTTCAATCGCGCGACGCAGGCGCGCCGCCAGCCGGGATCGGCCTACAAGCCTTTCGTCTACGCCGCCGCTCTCGATAACGGATACACGCCTTCCACCATTGTTCGCGACGAGACGATCACCATTGTGAATCCCGGCTCCGAGCCCTGGACCCCGACCAATTATGACGGACGACCGACCGGCCCCCGGACGCTGCGATACGGGATCGAGCAGTCCAAGAATCTGATGACCGTCCGCCTTGCGCGCGATATCGGCATGCCGATGATCGCTGAATATTCCCGCCGTTTCGGCGTCTATGACGACATGCTGCCGCTGCTCTCGATGTCGCTGGGCGCCGGCGAGACGACTGTGCTGCGCATGACTGCGGCCTATTCCATGTTCGTCAACGGCGGTCGCCGCATTCGTCCGACCATGATCGACCGTATTCAGGACCGCACCGGCGCGACCATCTTCCGACATGATAACCGCCAATGCGACGGTTGCGTCGCTGACAGATGGAGCGGGCAGGCGGAGCCGCGCGTCTCGGACGAGCGCGAGCAGGTTCTCGATCCGCTCACCGCCTATCAGATCACGTCGATGCTGGAAGGCGTCGTTCTGCGCGGCACGGCGACGAGGCTGCGCGAGGTCGGCAAGCCGCTGGCCGGCAAGACGGGCACGACGAACGACGCGCGCGACGTCTGGTTCGTCGGCTTCTCGCCCGATCTCGCCGTCGGCGTCTATATCGGGTTCGATCAGCCGCGTTCCCTCGGCTCGCGCGTTACGGGAGGCCAATACGCCGCGCCCATCTTCGGCGACTTCATGGCGCTGGCGCTGGAGGACGAGCCGGCCACGCCGTTCCGCGTTCCGGCCGGCATCAATCTGGTGCGCGTCAATCGCACGACCGGCATGCGCGCATCGGGCGACGGCTCCATCCTCGAGGCGTTCAAGCCCGGCACCGCGCCGCCCGAAAGCACGGCTTCCGTGGAATACAATCCCGGCTGGGGCGTCGCGACCCCGGATATTGGACGCCCTCTGGGCTCGAGCGGTCTCTACTAAGGGACGGAGACGCCAAACGCGCGCATCCGGCTGGCGGCTATTCCGGGCGACCGGGTTCGTATCCTGCGCTAGATTGACGGAGCTTTGCGGCGTCGCGCCGTGAGATGACGTCACACGCAGGATGACGAGCCAGGCCTTGAATCAATCCATCGTATCCCTCGACATCGCGCGTCTCGGCCCCTACCTCGCCGAGCGCATACCCGGTTTCGGGCGGCTCGTTTCGGCGGATAAATTCGCCGGCGGCCAGTCCAATCCGACATTTCTGCTGACGACCGATTCCGGCCGCTACGTCCTGCGGCGCAAGCCGCCGGGACAGCTTCTGAAATCCGCGCATGCGGTCGATCGCGAATACCGGGTCATGGCGGCGCTCGCGGATACGCCCGTGCCGGTTCCGCGCATGCATCACCTGTGCGAGGACGAGAGCGTCATCGGCTCGGTCTTCTTCGTGATGGAATTTCTCGAGGGGCGGATCTTCTGGGAAGCCGTGCTGCCGGAAATCGGGCCCGAGGATCGGCGCGCCGTCTACGACGCGATGAACGCGACGCTCGCCGCGCTCCACGACGTCGATCCGCAGGCGGTTGGCCTCGGCGATTTCGGGCGGCCAGGCAGCTATTACGAGCGCCAGATCGCGCGCTGGAGCGAGCAGTATCGCGCCACCGAGACGACGCCACTGCCCGACATGGACGCGCTGATCGCCTGGCTTCAGGAGAACCAGCCGGCGGATGACGGCATGGTCTCGCTCGTCCACGGAGACTTTCGTCACGACAATTTGATGTTCGCGAAGGACGCTCCGCGCGTCATCGCGCTGCTCGACTGGGAGCTCGCCACGCTCGGCCACCCCTTCGCCGATCTCGCCTATCAGTGCATGCAATGGCGCCTGCCCTCGAAGGGCGCCTTCCGGGGCATGGGCGACGTGGACCGCGTCGCGCTGGGGCTGCCGGTGGAGGAGGAATACGTCGCAAGCTATTGCGAGCGGCGCGGCCTGCCGGGCATTCCCCACTGGTCGTTCTATCTCGCCTTCGCCTTCTTCCGCCTCGCGGGCATCCTGCAGGGCGTCTACAAGCGCGCCCTCGACGGCAACGCCTCCGACCCGGAGCGCGGCGTGCGCATGGGCGAGACGGTGCCGCTGCTGGCGCGGCTCGCGATCGAGGAGATCGAAGGGCGCGCATTGCGGTGATGAGGATGCGGCATATATGCCGAAACGAGCCTTAATTCAGAATCCGCCATCCGCGCGCGACGCGGATCGGGGCGGGCCAAGAGGAGGAAGCCTATGATCGATCTCTATTACTGGACGACGCCGAACGGCCACAAGGTGACGATGTTCCTCGAAGAGACGGGGCTCGAATACAAGCTCATTCCAATCAATATCGGCAAGGGCGAGCAGTTCGATCCGGCTTTCCTGAAGATCGCTCCGAACAACCGCATTCCCGCGATGGTCGATCACGCGCCCGAGGACGGCGGCGAGCCGGTTTCGCTGTTTGAATCCGGCGCGATGCTGCTCTACCTCGCCGACAAGACGAAGCGCTTCATCGCACAGGACCTTCGCGGCCGCGCGGACGTGCTGCAATGGCTGTTCTGGCAGATGGGCGGGCTGGGGCCGATGGCCGGGCAGAACCACCATTTCAAGCAATACGCGCCCGAACCTGTCCCCTACGCCATCGACCGCTACGTCAATGAGACGAACCGTCTCTACGGCGTGATGAACAAGCGCCTCGCCGATCGCGAGTTCCTCGCCGGCGAATACTCCATCGCCGACATGGCCTCCTATCCGTGGGTCGTCCCGCACGAGCGGCAGGGCCAGAACCTCGACGACTTCCCGCATCTCAAGCGCTGGTTCGAGGCGATCAAGGCCCGGCCCGCGACGGTGCGCGCCTACGCCCTCGCGCAGGAGATCAACCCGAGCCAGCCTCCGATGTCGGAGGAGGCCAAGAAGATCATGTTCGGCCAGACCGCCGCCGTCGTTAAGGGCTGAGCATGGCCCGCACGCTGTTCGAACTGGTCGGCGCCGATCCGGAAATCCGCTTCAGCCCCTATTGCTGGCGTGCGCGCATGGCGCTGCTGCACAAGGGGCTCGACGCGGAGATCCGCCCCTGGCGCTTCATCGAGCGCGACGCGCTCGCCTTCGCCGGGCACGACAAGGTGCCCGTGCTCGTCGACGGCGAGCGCGCCGTCGTCGATTCTTGGGCGATCGCGCTCGATCTCGAGGAGCGCTATCCCGACCGTCCCTCGCTCTTTGGCGGCGAGGGCGGCGTCGGGCCGACGCGGTTCGTCGCGGCCTTCGCCGACACGGTGATCATGCCGGGAATCGCCGGCCTGATCGTCGCCGATATCTGGCATGCGCTCGACGAGGAGAGCCGGGGCTATTTCCGGGAGACCCGCGAAAAGCGCTTCGGGCGCAAGCTCGAGGAGGTCTGCGAGGGCCGCGAGGATCGCGTCGAGGGCTTCCGCAAGCTGCTCCAGCCGGTCCGCGTCACGCTCGCTGAGCGCCCCTTCATCGGCGGCGAGCAGCCTTTGCACGCGGATTACGTCCTCTTCGGCGGCTTCATGTGGGCGCGCTCGGTCAGCCGCTTCGAGCTTCTCGCCGAGGACGACGCCGTCTGGGCCTGGCGCGAGCGGATGCTCGACCTGTTCGAGGGCTATGCGCGGAAATCAAAGCGCGTCGCGGCCTGAGGGCAGGGGGCTCAACCCCCCTCCCAACGCGGCTCGCGCTTCTCGATGAAGGCGCCGACGCCTTCTTCCGCGTCGGCGATCATCAGATTGTCCGCCATCACCTTCGCCGCGTAATCATACGCCTCGTCGAGCGTCATCTCGCGCTGCTCGTAGAAGGCGCGCTTGCCGATGCGCAGGGTCGCGGCTGGTTTGGCGGCGATGCGTCGCCCCAAAGCCGACGCCTCGGCGATGGCGGAGCCTTCCGCGACGACGCGGTTGACGAGGCCGATGCGCAGCGCCTCGCGCGCGTCGACGAACTCGCCCAGAAGCAGCATCTCCATCGCGTGCTTGCTGGCGACGTTGCGCGAGAGCGCCACCATCGGCGTCGAGCAGAACAGGCCGATATCGACGCCCGGCGTCGCAAAGCGGGCGCGCTCGCCGGCGACCGCCAGATCGCAGCTCGCCACGAGCTGGCAGCCCGCCGCCGAGGCGACGCCCTCGACCGCCGCGATCACCGGCTGCGGCAGGCGCACGATCTTCTGCATCATCGCCGAGCAGCGCCGCATGAGATCGAGGAAATAGGCCGCCCCCTTGTCCGGATCGGCCCGACGGCCGGTCAGCTCCTTGAGATGGTGGCCCGCGCAGAAGGCGGGGCCGGCGCCCGCGAGCACCACGGCGCGCACGCGCGGCTCCCCGGCGATGTCGTCGAGCGCCAGCGAGAGCGCGGCGATCATCGCGTCGGACAGGGCGTTGCGCGAATCGGGCCGGTTCAGCGTGAGGCGGACGACGCCGTTCGCATCCTCGCGCAGAACCGGCGGACCCTGCTCCTCGCGACGCTTCGCCTCCGGCGCGTTCGCCACCACGGCCTTCTCGCTCATGTCGCCTCCGCTCGAAACCAACCCGGACAAGCGCCGGACTCGCTCTTCACCCGTGCTTTCGCTTGTCAATGCGCGCCGCGCGCGCTCACATGCACGCGCCGCCCAAAAAGAAGAGTGCCGCATGGACGCCGGAACGACAATGAGCCGCGACGACATCGAGGCTTTCCTCGATCGCGAATTCCCCCAGATCCACCTCGGCGCGCGCACCTATTTCGTCGAGGAGGTCGGCCCCATGCGCGCGCGCCTGCGCATGACGTATCACGAACGCCACATCCGCCCCGGCGGCACGCTGTCCGGCCCCTCGATGATGGCGCTCGCGGATCTGGCGCTCTACGTGGCGATCCTCGCGCAGCTCGGCCCCGTGGCGCTCGCCGTGACGACAAACCTCTCCTTCAACTTCATGCGCAAACCCGCCCGGCGCGACCTGATCGCCGACTGCGCGCTGTTCAAGCTCGGCCGGACGCTCGCGGTGGGGGAGGTGGCGATCCGCTCGGACGGGGAGGCGGAGATGGTGTGCCACGCGACGGGGACTTATGCGATTCCGAAGTGACGGCGTGCGGCGACCGCCCGCGAACAACCCGAAAGAAAAATGATGCGCGACACACACTTCCCGACACTGGCCGAAGCGACGCGCGTTTGGGCGCGCATCGGGCTTCTCAGCTTCGGCGGCCCGGCCGGGCAGATCGCCCTGATGCATCGCATTCTCGTCGAGGAACGGCGCTGGCTGGGGGAGAAGCGGTTCCTGCATGCTCTGAACTACTGCATGCTCCTGCCTGGGCCGGAGGCCATGCAGCTCGCGGTCTATATCGGCTGGCTGATGCATCGCACGCTCGGCGGGATCATCGCCGGCGCGCTGTTCGTCCTGCCGGGCGTCGTCGCCATCATGGCGCTCAGCGTGGTCTACGGGCTCTATGGCGACGTGGGAGTCGTCGAGGCCGCGTTCTTCGGCCTGAAGGCGGCGGTGCTGGCGATCGTCGTGCAGGCGGTCATCCGCATCGGCTCGCGCGCGCTCGCCAACGGAGCGATGGTCGCGATCGCGGCGGCGTCGTTCGTGGCCATCTTCGCGTTCGGCGTGCCGTTTCCGGCCATCATCGCGGCGGCGGGGCTGATCGGCTTTCTCGGCGCCCGCGCCGGCCTCGACGCCTTTCAGGGCGGAGGCGGGCACGATGCTGTGGGCAAGGCGCGCGTGGCCGATTCCGACACGATTCTGGGCGAGGAGACGCCGGAGCATGCGCAGGTCGATCGCGCCTATGCCTGGCGCGTCTCGGCCATATTCCTCGCATTGTGGCTCACGCCCGTCCTCCTTCTGTTCGCGCTGCTGGGCCGGGAGCACGTCTTCTCCCATATCGCGGGCTTCTTCAGCGTCATGGCGGTCGTCACCTTCGGCGGGGCCTACGCGGTGCTGGCCTATGTGGCGCAGGAGGCGGTGCAGAATTACGGCTGGCTCCAGCCCGGCGAGATGCTCGACGGCCTCGGCATGGCGGAGACGACGCCCGGACCGCTCATCATGGTCACGCAGTTCGTTGGCTTCATGGGCGCCTTCCGCGATCCGGGCGCCCTTTCGCCGCTGACGGCGGGAGCGCTGGGGGGGCTCCTCACCACATGGGTGACGTTCACGCCGTGCTTTCTCTGGATATTCCTGGGCGCCCCCTTCGTGGAGCGGCTGCGCGAGAACCGGGAGCTCGGCGCCGCGCTGACGGCGATCACGGCGGCGGTGGTCGGGGTGATCCTGAACCTCGCGGTCTGGTTCGGCCTCCACGTCGCCTTCGACGAGGTCCGCAACGTCACGGGCTACGGCTTCGACCTCGACCTCCCCGTCCTCTCGACCCTCAACCCCGCCGCAGCATTGCTCATCATCGCCGCGCTGATCGCGGTGTTTCGGTTCAGGGTGGGGCCGGTGACGGTGTTGGCGGGGTGTGCGGTCGCGGGGCTGGCGTTGGGGGGTGTGGGGGCGGTTTGAGGGGGGGCGCATGGCCTACTGCGGACACTACATGCCCCTCCACTAGGTTGTCGGACCTCTCGATGATGGCGCTCGCCGATCTCGCGCTCTCCTTGGCGAACCTGGCGCAACTCGGCACCCTCGGGCGCGCCGCGCCAACAAGCTCTCATTCAGCTCGATGCGAAATCCGCCCTGATCGGTGCATGCTCATTGTTCAAGCAGCGACGGATGTGGGCGATGGGCGAGGTTGCGATTCGTTCGGACGAGGATGCGGGTTGCCACGCGACGGGGACCTATGTGATTCTGAGGTGAGGGGGGCGTTCGGTCGAATAATAGATCACAACCTCAAGCCTCGCGAGGAACCCCGCAAGGGCGAGAACATGGCGCTTGCGCAAATCTTAGATTGTAATATCAATGAACTCGCTAGTCAGGCTCAAAAACATTATATCTGCGCATTTTTGGAGGATATACTAGTGACGATCGTACTTTCGTCAATTAACTTGAAGGGCGGTGTCGGAAAGACGACAATCGCAGTGAATTACGCCGCTTATTGTAGCAACAAGGGGAGGAGAGTGCTTCTGTGTGATCTTGACCCCCAAGCCAACGCAAGTTTTGGGATGATTGGGGTTGAGGGATGGGAGCAACATACGGCAAGCAAAGGAACAGTGGCAGATCTCTTGGGCGCTCGACGTCATAAGAGCGCACAGGGAGAGGCAAGAGGATTCGACGATGTCGTTATTAGTAATGCATGGACAAATGTCGACTTAATCCCTTCGCATTTAGATCTTTTTACTGTAGATCTTGATCTTGCGGGAATAACGGCGCGCGAGTTTCAGTTAAAAAAATCTCTTAAAGATTCTCTTGGAAACTATGATATAGTGATCTGCGATTGTCCTCCCAATCTTACATTGCCGACTCAGAACGCACTTGCGATAAGCACGAATTTCGTCGTTCCGGTGTCGCTAGATTACCTCTCGGTCCTCGGTATCGGCCTGCTCTTGAGCCGCGTTAGATCTCTATCTGAGGATTTGGACGTCAGTCTAACTAACTCAGGCATTATCATCTCGCGCGTAGGCCGACCTGCAAAGCATCGCGCCGAGACTGAAAGTGTTGTCCGGGGCAAATTCGGTGGAGATGTGCTCTCTGGAAAAATCACAGACCGCGTCGCTATCGGAGCAGCGATGGAGAAGGCGCAGTCGATATATAGTGGCTATGACCATGCCGCTATTGCCGAGTTCAACTATATCTTCTCTGAGTTGGATCAGAAATTGGGCTTGCAATGAAAACGCACGATATTGCCAAAGCGCTAGCGCATCTGTCTCGGGTGCTGAGAGCCGGCCCGAACGTAGAGTTCGAAGAGCTAACCAATCTCTCGACTTACCTCTCGCACCCACGGCAGGTGCGGGCATTGCGCGAGCGCGAGCCAGATAAGCGTGAAGGTTCTGAGCGTGGTACCGGCCTAGCTTTGTTGGCTGAGATGGCGAGCTACAGCAAACAAGATCTATTAGATCTCGTTGACTATCTTGGCATACCAATTGAAGTTAGGAAGGCTGACGCCGTACGTGACATTCTTGGTAAGACGCTCAAGTTTATACAGGATAATCCGGAATTCAGAAATAGAATGATTTTTAATGCAGCGAAGAAGGATCCCGATTTGCGGGCTTCTTCACTTGCTCGTGCGTTATCAATTCTTATGAATCAGTCTTGATATGGCTGATTCTGAGATAAATTATAATGCTGATGCGTTTCGGTCTAGCTTAAATCCAAAGCTGTCTTCAAATCTCGCCGGTATCGTTGCACATAGTTCATCTAAGCTTGACGAGGCGTATTTCCGTCTGACCGCACTTCAGGCGTGGCGTGTTTTTGTATTAGAAGAGCATCTCAAACCCGAGGCGCTGGGTTTCTTTTCTGAAGCTCAGAATGATGGACTCACCTCTTCCCAGATCTTCCCCGTGTTCGAGCGCCTGCTCGAGAAGGCGTTGTCGCGCGATCAGGTTGCCTCCGGATCCCATGTCGAAGGCACGACTGCGCGCGAGGCCAAGGATCTGATCCGCGAGCTGCGCGACGCGTTCAAGGCTGCCGGGTTCAACGATGGCGAGAGCAAGGCCCTTATCGAAACGGTGCGCAACCGGGGCTACCGGCTCGGCGTCCATGCAACAGACATCGTGGTCGACGGTTGAAAAGGCAACCAGCAGCGTCTCGCGCGCTTCCTTCCTTGCGTCCGCTTTCGTCAGCTGGAGCCGGGTCGGTCCAGCTCGCCTTTAGCCGATCATTGCCATTCGCTTCCGCAATGCCGCCGCCAGCTCCGCTGCTCCGTCGATCTCGGCGATGACCGGCTCGAGGTCCAGACCGTGATACTGGCCGTATTCCTCACGCACGGCATCAGCCACCGAGAGATTCCACGAGGTAGGATCGATCATGATGGCGCCAGCGTCGAAGAGCCTGTGCAAGTCGGCGCGAAGAGGGATGCCATTCCATCCTTCATCGCCGCCACCGCTGGACACAGGCAGTACGTGTGCGGCTTCCAACGCCATCAGTGTCTCGCATCCTGTCACGACACAGCGCGCGCCGAACATCTCAAAGACGGCGCGGCGAAACCGGGCTTGGCCCGGGCGCTCCCAAACTTCGGCGAGGCGGCGCTGTCGCTCAGTCGCGTTTTCCGCCTCGTCCTCGGGGCTGTCGATCAACTGGAACCCTAACTTCTCGAAGTATTTCCTGAAAACATTCGTGATGGGATTAGCGGTCATAGGGTTGCCGGCAATCTCGTTTGCCAGACGTCCCAGCGGTTTCACCGGGTAGGCCGCGCCTTCGTGCATCAGAAAACCCGTGCTCGACCGGCGCTTCTGTCCGTTTGGCTTGGGATAGCTTTCATATAGCCATTCCTGCCCGTTGGTCTTTGCCAAGCGGATCGCTTCCATGGCGTGCTTCCGGTCAAAAATTAGGTCTGCCATCGTCGAGCACGCCTCCGTCGCTATAAACGTTCATGGAACTTATCCCGGCACTCTCAAGTCGCGCAATCATCAGCTTCACGCGGTCGAAGGACAGTATTCACCGCGGTGATCCACCATCGACAGCAGATGTATTGAGCGCGTTATCTGACATTCCCCAAGTGGCCTGCCGCTTGACGTCAAGATCGCCTGATTGCGCCAG
>REDO01000109.1 GCA_007693435.1 Salinarimonadaceae bacterium
GTCAACCGCTGAAAACCCCGCAAACTCAGCCGTTTGCGAATTGATCACAGGCGACTAGCTGCGCTCACCGCCCGCTACGATTACGACGAGGGCGCATTGGCGCTCACGGGCTCCGTCGACGTCGGCACGGCGTTTATGAGGATATGGTCGTTCGACAAGGTTACGATTGCGGCCGCAGCCACCGCCAAGGCTGTCTCGGAGCTCCGCGCTTGCGTGATCGCTCTCGATCCGTCATCGGCGCGAGCCTTTCAAGCAAGAGGCAACGGATCGGTCGAGGCGCCCAATTGCGGGATATTCGCCAATTCCAGCCATGACGATGCGTTGAGCCAAGCGGGAAGGGGCCGGATAAGCGCCAAATGGATCGGCTCGGTAGGCGGCTACAGGGGCGGCAACTTCGCGCCGCTCCCCCTGACTGGTCGCCCGCCAATCAAGGATCCGCTCGAAACGGTGCCCGAACCGGCCGCTCCGGAAGCCTGCGACTACAAAAACGAAACCCTGTCCGGAGATCACGTATTCGCCGGCGGGACCGTCTTCTGCGGAAGCATCTCGTTTGCGGGAAAAATAGTTTTCAATTCCGGGATTCACTATTTCAAAAATTCTCAAGTGCAAATTGGATCTACGCATTCAATCGAAAGCAATAATGCTGTTCTGTATTTTGATTCAAATAGTAATTTTTCTTCAACTTCGAACGGAAATTTTAAACTGAACGCGCCGCAAAGTGGAATCTATGCGGGTATTGTTATGTTTGGCTCACGTAAATCGCATCAGACATTTAAGATCACAGGCGGAAAGGACTATTTCGTCGATGGAACAATTTACCTGCCAAAGGCTGCGTTGGAGCTGTACGGGACCGCTGATCTCGAAGTGACGGCCCGGTCAGGTTACGTTATCGCAAATACGTTCATGTACACCGGGAATTCGAGTTTCAGAATTGAATCATATGGAGGCGCCGTTGCTGGCGGACTCACGGGTGATCTATACGTATCGCTGATCAAATAGATATCGCTCGCGCCTGCTTCGCCGCGACCGCCAGCTGCTGGTCACAGGGCCGGAGCCTGGTCCAGCCCCACGCCCGTTTCGCGCTGGAAATAGATCAGGTCGATAGATGGCGCGGCGCCGGCGATCTGGGTCAGCAGGCAATGGGCCTGGCCGCGATGGTGGGTCTGGTGGTTGAAGAAGTGCGTGAGCGCCGGGCCGAGGGGCTGCGAGGTCTCGACAGGATGGGCGATCGGCACATAGCTGAAGCGGCGCAAGATCGCAGCGTCGTCGAGGCTCTCGATCCAGCCGATGATACGTGCGTCCTCCGCCTCGCGCGCGGCGCTCAGGGAGGGCAGGTCGTCAAAGAGCGTCTCGTCGAGCCGCGTCGGCGCTTCGCCTTCCCCGGTGAAGCGGCGCATCCAGATGCGGTCGGCGACGAGGACATGGTTGAGCGTTCCGTGCAGCGAGCCGAAAAACGCGCCGCGCGCGGCGTGGTAATCGCCTTCGGCCACTTGTCGGGCGGCGTCGTAGAGCAGGCGGTTGGCCCATGCGTTGTAGAGCGCCATCATCCTGAAATGCTCAGCCGTCATCGTTTGATCTCCTGTCCCTCTTCCGCTCCCTTTTCGGAGCTCAGGATAGCCCGCATCACGCGTCCGTCTATGTCGAGGGCGCATTCGACGGCAAAGGTTCCGTTTCGCTCGGCGGCCGCGAGCGTGGCGAGGGCTTCCTCGTCCCGCGCGTCGAAGGTCTCGACGCCGATCACGGCCCGCCCGCCACAGCACTGGCCGAGATCGGGGCCGAGCGCATAGTCGCGGAATCGCGCCGGGCCGCGCCCGTCGGCGAGGGCCGCGCGGGCGTCGGCGAGCGCCTCCCATTCGAGGCTCCCGCCGCCGATCGTGCCGTGGAAGGCGCCGTCCGGCCTGACCGCCATGCAGGCGCCGACATCGCGCGGCGCCGAGCCGCGCACGGCGTGGACGCGCACCAGCGCCGCCGCGCCGTCCCGACGCACCATCTCGAGAAGACGCCCGAATATGATCACGGCGGCGGGTTCTCCCGCAGCGCCTCGCAGGCGCGCAGGATCGCCTCGGGCGTCGCCGGCGCATCGAGCGGGACGGAGCGTCCCGGCGCGAGCGAGGATACCGCGTCGCACAGGGCGCAATAGACGGCGTTCGCCAGCATCAGCGGAGGCTCGCCGACGGCCTTCGAGCGATAGATGGTCTCCTCGCGATTGGCGTTGGGATAGAGCGCCACGCGGAAATCCGCCGGAACGTCGGAGGCGACGGGAATTTTGTAGGTCGAGGGCGCATGCGTGAGCAGCCGCCCCTCGGCGTCGAAGACGAGCTCCTCCGTCGTGAGCCAGCCCATCCCCTGCACGAAGCCGCCCTCGATCTGCCCGATATCGACCGCCGGATTGAGGGAGCGCCCGACATCGTGGAGGATGTCGATGCGCGTGACGCGGTTCTCGCCGGTCAGCGTGTCCACGATCGCCTCCGCGCAGGCGGCGCCGTAGGCGAAGTAGAAGAACGGCCGACCCTTGGCGTTCGCCCGATCCCACGAGATGCGCGGCGTGCGGTAAAAGCCTGCCTCCGAGAGCTGGACGCGGTTCATGACGCATTCGCGGGCGAGTTCGCCGAAGCTCACGCTCGTCTCGCCGATGAAGACGCGGTCGTCGCGGAATGCGACCTGCTCCTCGGGGACGCCGTGCCTGCCGGCGGCGAAGGCGCGCATACGGGCCTTGATCGCGGCGGCCGCGATCTTCGCCGCCATGCCGTTGAGATCGGATCCGGAGGAGGCTGCGGTCGGCGAGGTGTTGGGAACCTTCGCCGTCGTCGTCGCCATGATGCGGACGCGGTCCATGGCGATCCCGAATTCCTCGGCGACCACCTGCGCGACCTTCTGATAGAGCCCCTGGCCCATCTCCGTGCCGCCGTGGTTCAGATGCACCGACCCGTCCTGATAGACGTGGACGAGCGCCCCGGCCTGATTGAGGTGCATCAGCGTGAAGCTTATCCCGAATTTCACCGGGGTCAGCGAGATGCCGCGACGGAGCCAGCGCGAGGAGGCGTTGAACGCCGCGATCTCCGCGCGGCGCGCGCGGTAGTCGCTCGTGCGCTCCAGATCGCGCACGATCGCATGGAGAAGGTCGGTGTCCTCGACCGTCTGCCCGTAGGGCGTCACGTCGCGGCCGGGCGCGTAGAGATTGGCGAGCCGCACGTCGAGCGGGTCTCGCCCCGTCGCCCAGGCGATCTCGTCCATGACGCGCTCGATGGAGAGCATGCCCTGCGGCCCTCCGAAGCCGCGAAAGGCCGTGTTGGAGACGGTGTTCGTCTTCAGGCGCCTGGAATCGATGTGAACGGCCGGCAGGTGATAGGCGTTGTCGGAATGGAACATCGTGCGGTCGACGACGCCCTGGCTGAGATCGGCCGAAAAGCCGCAGCGCGCGTTGTGAACGACCCGGTAGCCGCTGATCGCGCCCGTCTCGTCGAAGCCGGCCTCCCAGTCGCTGCGCATGTCGTGTCGCTTGCCGGTCAGCGCGAAATCGTCGTCGCGGTCGAGGCGGATCTTGCAGGGGCGGCCCGTCACGCGCGCGGCGAGCGCCGCGATCGCGGCCCATTGGGTCGCCTGGCTCTCCTTGCCGCCGAAGCCGCCGCCCATGCGGCGCACCTCGCAGACGACGAGGGAGTCGGGCAGCCCGAGCACGCGCGCGACCACGTGCTGCACCTCGGTCGGATGCTGCGTCGAGGAATGGACGTGGATGTCGCCTTCCTCGCCCGGAATCGCGAGCGCCGCCTGTCCCTCCAGATAGAAGTGCTCCTGGCCGCCGATGCGCAGGCTCCCCGCGAGCCGGCGCGGGGCGGCGGCGATGGCGGCGTCGGCGTCGCCGCGCCCGAAGGCGTAATCGGGCAGCACGCTTTCGCCGCGCTCCAGCGCGTCCTCGACGGCGACGCTCGGACGCTCCTCCTCGATCTCGATCCGCGCCTTGCGGGCGGCGCGGCGCGCCGCGTCGCGGGTCTCGCCGACGACGGCGAAGAGCGCCTGCCCGTGGAATTCGACGCGCTCCTCCGCGAACATCGGATCATCGCCCATCGCGGGGGAGATGTCGTTGCGTCCCGGGATGTCGGCGGCGGTGAGGATGGCGACGACGCCGGGATACGCGCGCACCGGCGCAAGGTCCATGGCGAAGAGGCGGCCGCGCGCCTTGGGCGACATGCCGATCGCGATGTGCAGCGTCCCCTCGGGTTCGAGCATGTCGTCGATATACTGCGCCGCGCCCTGGACGTGGCGCACGGCCGAGTCATGCGGGAGAGCCTGCCGGACGTGGCGCAGCGCTCCGCTCTCAGACGTTTCGATTCCCGAAACCTTCGGTCCGTGCATTCGAAACTCCAGCCAGTGAACTCAACGATAGCGCGTCCTTCACGCGGCGCCAGTCGTTCGTTCGGCGAGGGCCGGCGGAACCCCAAGCCCTACCGATTGTTATCATTATGATAATACAAAGGAGATCGACATGTTGCGTGGCGGCTTGCTCTGGATGCTCGGCATTCCCATACCGATCATCATTCTGCTTTTCCTGTTCGGCGTTTTCTGACGCCGCCCCATAGCCGCCCGCCCGCCTCGCCTTCGCGATCGTTTCGGGAGGCGAGGCAGGCGGGCGTCGTCTTGTCCAACGCCGCCAAAGTCCAGCCTCGCGCGTTCGCCCCGCTACAATAAGACACCGACTCGCGCCCGCCGCCGCCATATCGTAAAAGCCGCGATACCGTAAAAACCGGATGCGTCCGACCTGCGTAATACACCCGACAGGATTAGCGAGTGATGCGGCGGCCGGGTTTCGCCTCGTCTATACGGAGGACGCCGCTTGGCAGCGCGAGGGCAACAGACGTTCGGTGCACTGACGGAAGCGCGCCGCCTCGACCGGCGCCGCCTCGTATTTTTCTCCCTCGTCGCCGCAACCTGCGTGGCCATGCTCGCGATGCTGGCCAAGGTCTTCGGTCGGGACGGAATCTCCGTCGTCGACGCGCTGATGCTCGCCGCTTTCGCTGTGACGCTGCCGTGGAACGTGATCGGCTTCTGGAACGCGGTGATCGGCCTCGCCGTCGCGCTCACGCAGTCCGAACCGTTGCGCTTCGTCGCCCCGCTCGCGGGGCTAGACGGTCCCGACGCACGCTCCGCCAGCCGCACGGCGATCGTCGTCCCCGTCTATGACGAAGATCCGGAAATGGTGCTCGGCCATCTCGAGGCCACGATCATCGATCTCTCCGGCCGTTCGGGCAACCTCGAGGGCTTCTCGATCTTCCTGCTCAGCGACACGCAAGATGCCTTGCGCGCGGCGATCGAGGCGACGGCGGTTCGCGAGTTCGCGGCGCGCGTTTCCTTCGCGGACCGCTTTTCCTATCGCCGCCGCCCGAGCAACGCGGACCACAAGACCGGCAATCTCTGGGAATTCCTCGACCGGCGCGGTGACGATTTCGATTACATGCTCGTGCTCGACGCCGACAGCCTGATGAGCGGCGCGGCGATCCGCCGGCTCGTGCGTCTCATGGACGCCAACCCCCGTCTCGGGATCTGCCAGACGCTGATCGCGGGTCTGCCGAGCCGCGTCGCCTTCACGCGTCTGTTTCAGTTCGGCATGCGCCACGGCATGCGCGCCTATACGCTCGGCTCGGCGTGGTGGCAGGGGCCGGCCGGCGCCTATTGGGGCCACAACGCCATCATCCGCGTCGACGCCTTTCGCCGCCATTGCAGGCTGCCGCGCCTGCCGGGGCGGTCTCCCCTGGGCGGCCTGATCCTGAGTCACGACCAGGTCGAAGCCGCGCTGATGCAGAGCGCCGGATACGAGGTGCGCGTACTGCCCGACGAATTCGGCAGCTACGAGATCAATCCGCCCTGTCCGCCGGAGTTCATGCGCCGCAGCCTGCGCTGGTGCCAGGGCAACTTGCAGTATCTCAAGCTGGTCGCCCGTCCCGGCTGGACGCCGATGGCGCGGGTGCAACTCGTTCTCGCGGTATTGATGTACCTTTCCGGTCCGGCCTGGCTCACCTTCGTCGGACTGGGTCTCGCGCAGGCGGCGACAGGCGTCACGGGCGGGTTGGCCGCCGCCAATCCGTTCGGCGAAGCGCCCTCGAACCTCGCGCTTTGGCTGTTCGCCATGATGATCACCATGGTCTTCGCGCCGAAGATCGCCGGGCTCGTCGATGCGCTGGCCGACAGCCGGCGTCGTCGTTCATACGGCGGCGGCCTGAGGCTCGTCAGCGCCGGCCTTGTCGAATTCGTCCATGGGATGATCCTCGCGCCGATCATGGCCATCACTGAGACGATCTTCATCGCGGGCCTCGCGATGGGGCGCGGCCTCACGTGGCGAACCCAGAAGCGGCGGGGACTCGGCGTTTCTTGGGAGGAGGCGGCGCGCCGGCTCTGGCCGCAGACGCTCGTCGGCGCCGTGATGCTCGGCGTAAGCGCGCTCTATGCGCCGGCGCTTCTGCCATGGCTGGCGCCGGTGGCGCTGGGCCCGCTCCTCGCCATCCCCTTCTGCCGCCTCGTCACGCGGCCGACCTTCGGGCGCGCTCTCGCGCGTTGGCGGTTCGCCGCAATTCCCGAAGAAATCGATCCGCCGCCGGTCGTGGCGCGCGCCATGCGACTGGCGACCCTCGCGGACAGGGCCGAGCGCACGGCCTCGCGTCGCGGCGCTCCTCAGCAACTCGCGGCGGCAGAATAAGAAAACGCGTCAGCTCTTGTCGGGATCAGCCGGTATGCAGCCAGTTGAGCGCAGTTCCTCGATCAGATCCAGCGCCAATCCACGAAGCGTCTGGAGCCGTTCGAGCCTCATCAGCGTGTCGAACCCTTCGGAACGCAACCGCCACAGCTCCAGAAGATCGTTGCGATCGTCGCGCGTGATTCGCGCCTTGAGGATCGTCTGTCGCTCGGCGGTCAGCTGCTCTCGTTCGTTCGTCTGCTCGGGCGTGCGGCGCTCGATGCGCAGTTCGTCGACGAAAGTCGCGGAAAAGGCGTCGCAGCGCGGCTGTCCCGAGAGGTCGGCGCCGCCGTCCGGTCGGGCGACGGGACAATAATTGCCACGCCAGCCTGCGACGATGGAGCGGGCATTGTCGAGAAGGCGCAGGGCCCCTCTTACGTCCCGGTCTACATCCCGCGCTTCCCGGGTGCGGGCGTGGGCCTTGGCCTCGTTGACCAGTTCGCGCGGCGGGGCTTCTACGTCTTCGGCGAGCGCCTCCAGGCGGAGGAGGTTGGCGCGATGCGTCTCGAGCGTAGCGTCAAGCGTGTCGCGACTGGCTAGCGCCTCTGCGTATTCCAGTGCGAGGTTCATGCAGGTGCGCGGGTCGGACCCGGCGCGCGCCTCCGCCTCGCGGTCCGGAGCGACGAGGGCGATGCTCGCGAGCAGCGCCGCGGCGATCAGTCGGTATTTCGTGCCGGTCAACATTGCCCACTAAAGTGGCGTAGTAGCGGGCTCCGGGCAATAGGGCGAACTGGCGCGCCGCCGATGTAGCTGGCGACGGAAGGCGTTTCGGAGTCGCCGGACGGCGGATAATACAACCTTAAGGTTGTTAATAGAGCTTGAAGCAAGTATATATTGGTCGCGCGCCGGCTTCCGGAATCGTGTCTCCGCGGAGGGACGCCACGCCGCTTCGGCGGACCGGAGGCGCGCGCCGGACACGCCGTGCCTCACTCTTGATCGGAGAATACCGGTGCCGCAAACGGATCGCCTCCCAATCGATAATGTCAAAATCGTTTCCAAGTCGGGCGCTTCCAACACTTCCACCGTCGATGAGAATGCAGCGACCAGTGGATCGGAGACGCGCGAATATCTCATCAGCGATCTCTCGCAGGAATTCGGCGTCACGCTGAGAGCCTTGCGCTTCTACGAGGATCGCGGTCTGATCTCCCCGCGCCGCATCGGCACGATGCGCATCTACGACGCCCGTGACCGCGAGCGTCTCGGCGTGATCCTCAAGGGCAAGCAGCTCGGCTTTACGCTGGCCGAGATTCAGGAGATGCTCGCCGGCGATCAGGGCGGATCGGGCCGGATCGACCTGCGTCTCTCGCTCGACAAGATCGACGAACAGATCGCGCATCTCGAATGGCAGCGGGCGGAGGTCGATTCGGCGATCGAGGAGTTGCAGGCGGCTCGCCGAAAACTCGCCGGCGGCTGACTGACGCGCCGTATCTGGCAAGCCGCGTGAACCAAGCCGCGAGGCCGCCCTTGACAGTCGCGGTTTCGCGATCGCTGGATGCCGTTTCCGGCAAGGCGACCTGCGAGGAGAGATTTCGTGGCCTGGCATTCGAAGACGTGGACCTGGTTCGACGGCGCGTGGCATGAGGGCAACCCGCCCATCATCGGTCCACGTTCCCATGCGAGCTGGCTCGGCTCCTCGGTATTCGACGGCGCGCGCGTATTCGAAGGCGTCGCCCCCGATCTCGATCTCCATCTGGCGCGCGTGAACCGTTCGGCCGGGATCATCGGCCTCAATCCGACGCAGAGCGTCGAGGCGATGGAGGAGCTCGTCCGCGAGGGGGCGAAGAAGTTCGACGCCGACGCGACGCTCTACGTGAAGCCGATGTATTGGGGCGAGGCCGAAGGGATCGGCGCGATCTGTCCGGACCCCGATTCAGTCGGTTTCTGCATGACCCTCTTCGAGGCCGCGATGGCCCCTCCGGTTCCGGCTTCGCTGACGAAGGGCGCCTATCGCCGTCCGACGCCCGAGACGATGCCGACCGAGTCGAAGGCCGGGTGCCTCTATCCCAACAACGCCCGCATTCTGCGCGAGGCGCAGTCGCGCGGTTTCAGCAACGCGCTCGTTCTCGACATGCTGGGCAATGTGGCCGAGACCGCGACCGCGAACATCTTTCTTGTCAAGGACGGCGCCGTCCAGACGCCCATCCCGAACGGCACGTTTCTGAACGGGATCACGCGGCAGAGGGTGATCAAGGTGCTGCGCGAGGCGGGCGTGACGGTGGTTGAGAATGTGCTGCGCTACGAGGATTTTCTCAACGCGGACGAGGTCTTCGCGACCGGCAATTATTCCAAGGTGACGCCGGTCGGCCGCATCGACGATCATGAAATCCAGCCCGGCCCGGTCTACCGCAAGGCGCGGGAGCTTTACTGGGACTTCGCGCATTCGGGTCCGAGAATCTGAGCCCAGGCGGTCCCGGCCGTCTCCCCGGCGCGACGCGGACGCCGCGCCGGGTTCGTCTCAGGCCTCCGGGCTCGGCTTTTCGCAGGTCGAGACGCCGAAGATCGAATAGGCCGGGCAGCTGCTCACGGCCGCCGTCGCCAGCGGCACGATTCCGATCCAGCCCAGCCAGTTCAGGCCGGTTCCGGGAAAGATCCATCCGAGCGCGAAGGCGATCAGCGCGAGGCCGACCACGATCCTGACGATCTGGTCCACGTTTCCGACATTGCGGGTCATCTTCGCCTCCATTCTGCGGCGCTGTATGGGCGCGATTCGCATCGACGGCATTCTAATCCATCGTCCACCCGTAGCGGTACCCTCTCGCTGAGGATCAGGGGACCCTGCGGCGCGGAAGCAGGGAAGCACGAAAGATTTTCAGGCCCGCAAGCAGGCTGGCGCCATAGACGAGAGCGCCGGCGACGGCGAGCGCGGCGAGCGCCGCTTCGTTCCCGAATCGTCCAAGCCCCGCCGCCGCCGCTTCCGCCGCCTCGCGGCCGAGGAGCACCATGGCCGCCAGCGCGATACAGGCGAAGCAGGCCGCGAGCACCGTGCGCCCGAGCGTCGCGTCGGGTGCGCTCCAGCCGCGCCGGCGCGCGATCACGAGCAGGAGCGCGAGATTGACCCAGGCGCCGATCGCGGTCGCCAGCGCCAGTCCGACGACGCCATAGGGGCCGGTCAGCACGATCTTGAACGCGACGTTGACCGCGACCGCCGTCAGCGAAATCCACAAGGGCGTCATGGTGTCGGAGCGGGCGTAGAAGCCCGCGAGCGCCGAGCGCATCAGCACCACGGCGGGCAAAGCCGCCGAATAGGCGGCGAGCACCGCGCCGGCGGCGAGCGCGTGGTCGGCGGTGAAGGCGCCGCGCCCGAACAGGGCGAGCATGATCAGATCGGGCATGAGGACGAATGCCACGGCGCAGGGCAGGGCGAGGGCGAGGATGAAACCCGCCGCACGGTTCTGCGCGGCCCGCGCGCCGACATCGTCGCCCTCCGCGATGCGCCGGCTCATCTCGGGAAGCAGGACCGTTCCGGCCGCGATCCCGATGACGCCGACCGGAAGCTGATAGAGTCGGTCCGCATAATAGAGCGACGAGACTGCCCCCGCCGGCAGCAGCGAGGCGATGAACGTGTCGGCGAACATCGCGATCTGCACGCCTGCGGAGCCGATGACGGCGGGGCCGAATGTCTTGAAGAAGCGCGTCATCGTCCTGTCGATGCGTGGAACCGCGAAGCGCGGCGCCAGGCCGGCCCGCCGGGCGGCGGCCCACACAAGAAGAAGCTCAAGCACGCCCGCCGTCGCGACGCCCCAGGCGGCGGCGTGGCCGGCGCTCGGGAAGAGGAAGGCCAGCGCGAGCGCCGCCACGAGCGAGACGTTGAGCAGGATCGGCGCCGAGGCGGCCGCAGCGAAGCGGTCATGGGCGTTGAGCAGCGCCGAGAGCATCGTCACGAGCGTGACGAAGAGCAGGTAGGGGAAGGTGATCCGCGTGAGCGTCACCGCAAGGTCGAAGCGCTCGGGATCGTTCACGAAGCCGGGCGCGAGCGCGCCGACGAGCGACGGCATGAAGGCGATCGCGCCTGCGAGCAGGACGAGCTGCACGGCGAGCGTGAGCGTCCAGATGCGATTGGCGAAGGTCTTCGCGCCACTCGCGCCTTCGCGTTCCCGCGCGCCGGAATAGGTCGGGATGAAGGCGGCGTTGAAGGCGCCTTCGCCGAAGATCGCGCGGAAATGGTTCGGCAGACGCAGCGCCACGAAAAAGGCGTCGGCGACGGGACCGGCGCCCATCACGGCTGCGAGCGCGATATCGCGCACGAAGCCCGTAATTCGCGAGAGCATGGTCCAGCCGCCGACTGAGATGATCTTCTTCAGCATGCCCGGTCCCGACCTCGCGCCGCCTGCGGTTGTCGGCCTTTCCTCAGCCGGTTTCAAGCTGTCTCCGTCAGAGCAGGTAGACCTTTTCCTTCGAGCGCAGGATGTCCCGCGAGGCCAGATACGCGCCGATTGATTCCTTGTCGAGCAGTGGCGGGCTGATCAGTTCTCCCTGCACGAAGTCGCAGCCAGCGCGCGCCAGCGCGTTGAACTGCACCTCGGTTTCAACGCCTTCGGCGACCGCGTTGAGCCCGAGATTGTGGGCCATGTCGATGATCGTGCCCGAGATTCGCGACGAGTCGTCGCCGCTTCCTATCGCCGCCACGAAGGATCGGGCGATCTTGAGGCTGCGAACGGGAAATTGCGTGAGATGCGAGAGCGAGGCCGCGCCCGTGCCAAAATTGTCGAGGCACACGGTGACGCCAAGCTCGACGCAGGCGCGCAGCGTGTCGAGAATCGCCGCCGAACTGCGGTCGAGGACGATGTTCTCGGCGATCTCGAACTCCAGCCGCTCGGGGGAGAGGCGGTAGCGCATGAGCATCGCAGCGATACGCAGTGCGAATTCGCGGTCCTTGAGCTGGGCGGCGAAAACGTTGAGCGATATCCGGCCCGGATCGAGATTTTCTGCAAGGAGTTGCGAGACGCCGGAAAGCACGCGCTCCAGCGTCTGTTCGCCGAGCGCGATGATCTGCCCGGCCTCCTCCGCGATGGCGAAATGCTCCTTGGTCAGGAACAACGGCGCGTCGTCGCTGATATAGGGCAGGATCTCGAAGCCCCAATGTTCCCCGGTGTCGAGTCGGATCTGTGGCTGGTACGCGACCTCGATCGCATTTGCGGCGACGCTGCGGTTGAGAATCGCCGCGACGGTCTTGCGTCGTTCGATACGCTCGCGCAGCTCCGCGTCGAAGAAATTCCAGGTGTTTCTGCCGGAAGCCTTGGCGTGATAGAGCGCACTGTCGGCGTTGCGGTAGAGTTCTTCCGGGTCGGTCGCGCCTTCTCGTCTCAGGGCCGCGCCGATGCTCACGCTGGGCGTGATCCGGCGCCCCTGCACGGTCAGAGGGGCCCGAAGGCGGACCATCAGTTTTTCGATCAGCGCTTCGGCGTCTTCTTCGCTTCGCAGTTCACGCAGGATCAAGGCGAATTCGTCGCCGCCCAGACGGGCCACCAGATCGCCGGAACGCACGCCCTCGCGCAGGCGACCGGCGACTTCCATGAGCAGTTTGTCGCCCGCGATATGGCCCAGCGTATCGTTGACTTCCTTGAAGTAATCGAGATCGAGAAGCAGGAAAGCGCCGAGCTTGTCGCCCTTGCGGCGCTCGGATGCGAAGCGCTTGAGTTCGTCCATCAGCGTCGCCCGATTGGCGAGTTTCGTCAGGGCGTCCTCACGCGCCTGCATGCGGATCTTCGCATCCGCCTCCATCTGCTGGGTGACGTCGCGCACCGAACACACCACGCGCGCGGAGCCGCTGCCGGACTGTCCGACGGGTGCGGCGTTGACCGAGAGTATCCGTCGGCTTCCGTCCGGCCAGACGATCGCGTGACGCATGTCGAAGACCGGCTCGCCGGTAGCCATCACACGGGAGAACGGAAGTTCCGAAGGGTCGAGCGGTTCGCCCTCGATGGTGGTGATCTTCCAGGCGGGGTCGTCGAAAGGCTGCGAGAGCGCGGTCGCTTGCGGAATGCCGAGAACCTCCTCCGCCGCCTGGTTGGCGAAAACGATCCGGCCCTTTTCGTCGAGCGCCGTGATCGCCGAGTTGCTCGTCGCCATGAGCTGGGAGAGAAAATCGCGCTCGGCCTTCAAGGTCGCCTCGAGAGCCTTGCGGTCGCTGACATCCTCCACGATCGACCAGATCAGCATCCGCCCGCTGCGGTCCCGCATGCGCATGCCGCGCAAGAGCACGGAATAGCGACTTCCGTCCTTGCGGAAATGCTCCTCTTCGAGCGGGCCGAAGAGCAGCTCGTCCGGATTCTCCTCGAAATAGCGGCTGATGCTGCCCCGACATTCGTCCGAGGACAGATCGTGGTAGGTCATGTCCAACAATTCGTCGCGCGTGAATCCCGTCTGGGCGAGGAAGGTAGCGTTGACGTCGACGAATTCGGTGGTTTCAAAATCGTTGAGGGCGATGCCGACCGGCGACAGTGCGAAGAGGCCTCGCAGCAGCTGCTCCTGATACTCGACTTCGTCTTGCGCCTTACGGCGTTCGGTGATGTCGCGAGCCATCAGGATGCAGGTCGGGCGCCCGTCTTCATCCGCCTGCTTGCGCACGCCGGACAATTCGAACCAGCGGGCGCCGGCGAGGACGTCCAGCTCGTATTGCTTGCCGATCGAGCGGCCCGACGCCAGGGCTTCACGCACGGCCTCCATGCTGATCTCCGCGACCGCCGGAGGCATGACCTCCTCGATCCTGCGACCGATGATGTTGTCCGTGCTCATCATGAGCTGCCCGTCCGAGCCGGAATGGTAGTTTCGATACACCCCGTCCTCGGTGATCTCGAACAGGAGATCGGGAATCGCGTCGAGCGTGGCCTGGAGCCTGCGGCGGCTCTCCTCGCGCTGGAACTCGGCCTCTTTGCGCGAGGTGATGTCGAGATGCGTGCCGGAGATCCAGAGCGGCGAGCCGTCCGGCGCGCGCTGCGCGATGCGACCGCGGTCGAGGACCCAGACCCAGTGGCCGTCCTTGTGCCTCAGCCGCACTTCGACTTCATAGAACTCGGTCTCGCCGCGCAGATGCGCGTCCAGCAGCGCGCGGGCGCGGGCGTAGTCTTCGGGATGTGCGAGGTTGCCCCAGAAGTCTTTCGTCCCCGGCCCCAATTCCTCGAGCGTGTAGCCGATCATCTCCGCCCAGCGCTCGTTGTAGATGATCTGCCCGGTTCGCAGATCGTATTCCCAGGTCCCGACATTCGTGCCGGCGATGATGTCGGCCAGGCGTTGCTCCTGGCGCTTCAGATCCGTGATGTCGACGCGCAATCCGACGCGCCAGCCGTCGGCGGTCTCGTTTTCGACGATGCGTATCCAGCTACCGTCCGCGAGGGGCTGTTCGATGCTGGATTTCGGCTGGCGATGGGCCCGCATCCTTTCGGCGAGCCATTCTTCCTCACGCCCGGCGGAATCGGCGAAATGTCCGACCTCCAGCCCCCTGCGCAGCAGATCCTCGAAGCGGATGCCGGAACGGATGAGGTCCATGAAGGCCGGATGCAGGTTCCGGTACTGCTCGTTGAAGGCGACGATCCGGTCTTCGTCGTCATAAAGCACGAACCCGTCCGGCATCGCCTCGATGGCGTTCTGCATGCGGGTGTCGGCGGCGCGCGCGACGTCCTCGGCGCGGCGTCTGTCGGTGAGATCCTGAAAGCCGCCATAGACGCGGGTGATGCGCCCGGCGCTTCGTTCGGCGGTTCCTGTCACGCGGCCGTAGCGCTGGTCGCCGGCGGCGTTGCGGAACGAAATCATCCGGTCGAACGGCTCGCCGGTTTCGATCAGGCGTTCGAGCGCGTCGCGCATCGCCTCGGCCTCTGCGCCGCTCAGGAGCGCGAGACCCTTGTCCATCGTCAGGTTGTGATCTTGCGCATCGACGCCGAAAATCCGCCGAGCGGCCGGCGACATGTCCAGCGCGCCTGTCTCGACGTCGATCTCCCAGTTGCCCACATCGGCGAGCTGCTCAAGGGCCGCTGCGTGGGAGGCGTTGCGCCGTTCCTCCGTGATGTCGCGTATCGCCGCGTGCACGGGCCCGTCTACGGCGCTGCGTGCGGCGTGCCATTCGAACCAG
The DNA here is from genome assembly GCA_007693435.1 of Salinarimonadaceae bacterium. Classification (GTDB taxonomy): domain Bacteria; phylum Pseudomonadota; class Alphaproteobacteria; order Rhizobiales; family Beijerinckiaceae; genus Saliniramus. The sequence continues at coordinate 14,790 of REDO01000109.1, forward strand.
AGAAAATCCCCCGCCTTGCGCCGGCAGCGGGCGATGAAGCGCGCGGCTTTGGCGCCGGGCGCGAGGCCGGACGTCGTATCGATCGCCGCCGCGCGGTCGTGGGGATGGAGCAGCTCGAGGCTTTCGTCGGCGGGAAAGTCCATCTCGGACCAGCCCAGCGCCTCGGCCCAGCCGTCACCCAAGGGCGTGATCCGCCCATCGTCGGCGATGACGCAGAACAGGTCGAAGGCGCTCGCGAGTAGCGGCGCGGCTGGATGAGCGGCGGTGTTGGAGGCGCAGTTCGACATTGGTGCCCTTGCAGACGATCGACCGGCGATCGCATGCAATTTGGGGCAATGAAATTAAGATTGACCTACCGTGTCGTCGCGTTTTTCGGATCAGGCCGGCGCGAACGGGGCCAGCGCGAACCCTTCCGCGATCAACGCTTCCCGCACGGCCCGCGCCATGGCGACAGCGGCGGGATTGTCGCCGTGGACGCAGATCGTGTCGATTTCAGCCGGGATTTTCCTGCCCGAGGTCGTGGTGATGGCGCGCTCGCGCAGCATCGATACGACGCGGGCGGCGGCGAGCGTCGGATCGTGGATCACCGAGCCCTCGATCTTGCGGCTCGTCAAATTGCCGTCGTCGGCGTAGGTGCGGTCGGCGTAGATCTCTCGCACGGCCCGCAGGCCGAGCTTCTCCGCCGCGCGTTCGGTCGCCTGCCCGGGCATGACCATATAGACGAGGGACGGATCGACGCCCTTGATCGCGCGGCCGATGGCGAGCGCGGTGGCGTCGTCTGCGGCCGCCATGTTGCCGAGCGCGCCGTGGGTCTTGACGTAGGTCACGCGGTGCCCCGCGAGCGCCGCGCAGGCCTGGAGCGCGCCGATCTGGTAGGCGACCTGTTTCTCGAGTTCGTCCATCGTATGGCCGGTGATGACGCGCCGCCCGAAGCCCCACAGATCGTTGAAGCCCGGATGCGCGCCGATCGCGACGCCCTTGGCTTTCGCGATCTCGGCCGTGCGGTGCATGATCGACGGGTCGCCGGCGTGCCAGCCGCAGGCGACGTTGGCCGAGGTCACGATGTCGAGCATCGCCTCGTCGTCGCCCATCGACCAGGCGCCGAAGCCCTCGCCCATATCGCTGTTGAGATCGACCCGCATCATACGGTCTCCTCTTCGAAAAATTCGGCGTGCGCGTCCACGAAACCGCCGACCAGCGTCAGCGCCAGCAACCGCTCGCTCGTCAGATCGATCGAACCGGCGGGCTGGAGACGCCCTCGCAACGCGGCGATCGCCTTCGCCTCCTCGCGCGCGGCGGCGATCGCCTCGGCGGCGCTGATCGCGGCGAAGCGCACGGTCTCGCCCGGGCGCAATTGCGCGAAACGCGAGAGATCGGCGGAGATGATCGTCGCGATCTTCGGGTAGCCGCCGGTCGTCTGCCGGTCGGCCATCAGCACGATCGGCTCGCCCGATCCGGGCACCTGAATGGAGCCCGTGACGATGCCGTCCGATACGATGTTGAAGCCGTTGGCGTGCTCGATGCGCGGCCCGTTCAGGCGATAGCCCATCCGGTCGGCCTGCTGCGAGACCGTGTAGGCGCCCGACAGGAAGGTGTCGATCCCTGCTTGCGTGAAGTGATCCGCCTGTGGCCCGAGCACGACGCGGATCGGCCCGACGCGGGGCTTCGGAGGATCGATCAGGACGAGATCGTCGCCATCGACCGTCCCGCGGCGCAGCGGTAGGGCGTCTCCGGGGCGCAGACCCCGTCCGCCGAGGCCGCCGATCGCCGCGCGCAGGTGGAGCGACCGGCTGCCCAGCGCCGGGGCGACGTCGAGCCCGCCAGCGATCGCGAGCATCGCGAACGTGCCGCTGCGCGGCGCGCCGACCGTGAAGGTCTCGCCCGCGCGAAGCGTGACGCTCGTCCAGGGCGCGACCGGCTCGCCTTCGACGCTCAGGACCGCGTCCGCCCCCACGAGCGCGACGCGCGCGACGCCCTCCGACACCCGAAACCGCCCGCCGAGACCGGCGAACTCGATCGCCGCCTCGTCCGTGGCGTTGCCGACGAGGAGGTTGGCGATGGCGAGCGCTGTGCGGTCCATGGCGCCAACGGGACCGACGCCGAAGCGCTGGAGCCCGAAACGCCCCGCGTCCTGGATCGTCGTCGCGGGTCCGCAATCGATGACTGCGATCTCAGCCACGGGCGATCTCCTGCGCGATCCATTCACCGGCGGCAGCCGCCGCGTCCAGCTTCGCCCAGCGTTCGGCCGGGACGGGCTCGAACACCACTTCGTCGCCAGCGCCGATGAGGAAGGCGGGGTCGCGGGTGCTGAGGAAATTGCGCACGGGCGTGCGGCCGATGAGATGCCAGCCGGACGGCGCCTCGATCGAGGCGATGTTGGCCTGTTCGCCGCCGATGGCGATGGAGCTCGCCGGCGTCACCGCGCGCGGATCCTTGCGGCGCGGCGTCGCGATCGACGGATCGAGGCCGGCGAGATAGCAGAAACCTGGAAGGAAACCGAGCATCGCCACCGTATAGACCGGCGCCGCGTGGCGGTCGATCAGGGTGGCGCGCGACAATCCGTGACGCTCGGCGACGTCCTCCAGATCAACTCCGAACTCGCCGCCATAGACGACCGGCACCCGCCAGCGGCGGGCGGTCTTGGTCGAAGCCTCGAGTCCGGGCAGGAGTTCGCGCACGGCCTCCTCGATCGCCGCGTGGTCCGTCGCCAGAGGGTCGAACTGGATCATCAGCGAGCGATAGGTCGGCACCGTCTCGACGAGCCCGCCCGGCGGCGCGTCCTCGATCGCGGCGGCGAGGGCGAGCGTCAGGGCGTTGAGATGCGGATCGACCTCCCGGCCGAACTCCACGGTCAGCGCCGTATCGCCACAGGGGAGGAAAACGGGACTGGAGATGCTCAAGACGCTCTACCTTCGTTCACCGCAGACGATCACGATCCAACAATGACATTTTATCGCTAAAATGTCGACATAAAATGGAGAAAAGCATAGCAGCCGTGCGGCTGCGCTCTTCCTGCGGGGCGAGCCGCCGGATCAGCGCGTCCAGCCGTAGATCCAGGCGTAGCGTTCGGTCATGCCGGTCGGGCCGAGCCGGCCCATCACAAAGTTGCGGGCGAGGCCCAGCAAGGCTCCTGCGTGATAGGCCCTGCCATTGGCCCGCGCTACGTCCTGCACACGGCGAACGCGCGCGACGCGCTCTCGGACATAACGCGCGAGAGCGGCCGCAGGCGCCGCCTCCTCGACGATCGCGCGCGTGAGTACGATCGCATCCTCGATCGCCATCGCCGCACCCTGCGCCATAAAGGGCAAGACGGGATGCGCGGCGTCGCCGATCAGTGCGACGCGCCCGGAGGCGATGCGTCCGACGGGGAGGTCGTGCAGCGACCACAGCGTCCATTCAGGCGGAACCGCGAGGAGATCGCGCAGGTCGGGCGCGCAGGACGCCAGGCCGGCGAGGAGGTCGGCGCCGCGAGCGAGTTCCGACCATCCCGCGACGGGCGCGCGACGGCGCATGATCGCAACCACGTTGACGCGTCGCCCGCCCGAGACGGGATAATGCACGACATGCGCATCGGGACCGAGCCACAAGCCGGTCTCGTCGCCCGCCAGCGCCGGCGGCGCCTCCGCGCGGGGAACCGTGGCGCGCCATGCGACGTAGCCGCGATAGGCGGGCGTGCGTTTGTCGCCGAGCAGCGGCCGCATCTTCGACCAGATCCCGTCGGCGCCGACGACGAGGGAGGCGCGGCGGGTTTCGTCCGCCGACCCGGCGCGCGCGAAGACGAGGTCCGCGCCCTCGGAATCCTCGGTGAGGGAATCCTGGGCGAGGGAATCCTGGGCGAGGCCTGCCAGCTCGCGGCCCATCAGCAAGCGGATGTTTGGCTGCGCGCGCACGGAGTCGAGGAGGATCGTCTGGAGATCGGCGCGATGGATCACATAGTAGGGCGCGCCGAAGCGCTCGCGCATGAAGGCGCCGAGCGCGACGCCCCCGATCGTCCGCCCCGAACGCATGTCGCGCACGATAACGGCGGGCGGCTCGCAGGCCTGGCGCGCAAGCGCGGGGCCGAGGCCGAGCCCGGCGAGCAGCCGTGTGGCGTTGGGCGAAAGCTGGAGACCGGCGCCGACTTCGGAGAACCCGGTGCGACGCTCGACCAGCGTTACGGATCGTCCGGCCCGCGCGAGCGCCAGCGCGGCGGTTAGGCCGGCGACGCCGGCGCCGACGACCGTCACATTATCAGTAGACATCGTTCAGCGCGGGGCGCCGGCGACGAGCATGTCGGGCGTGGTCGAGGAGCCGTCCCAGAGACAGTCGGCGGGCTCCGCGCCGCCGGGGCCGAGTTCGGCCTTGTAGCGGTAGAGCGTCGAGCAATAGGGGCAGATCGCCTCGTCGGCGCCGCCCATGTCGATGAATTCGTGGGGATGGTCGAACGGGGGTTTCGCCCCGATGCACATGAACTCCTTGGAGCCAGTGTAGATCACGCGAACGCCGCGCTCATTGTGGAAGTGGGGGGTGATCTTTTCGGCCATCTCTCGTCCGCTCGTATCGCAAGTCGTGCAGCAAATCGCTTAGCAAGGCGCTGATTTGCGGCGAACCATAAAGCGGGCGCGCGCCTGCCGCTAGTCTCGAACGGGCCAAATCGGCGCGGACCTCACATCGGGCCTCACATGGCGAGCAGAAGGCCTGTGACGACCACGAGGATCACGAGCGTCGTCGCCGTGACCGTCGCCACATGCCGCCAGCCCAGTTGCGCGACGGCCGTCAGCGAGGTGCCGAGCCCGAGCGCCGCGATGGCGATCAGCAAGCCCCAGCCCGAAGCGGTGACGAGTATGTCGCGGACTGGACCGTAGACCGGCGCCAGCGCGGGAACGGCGCCCGCGACGCTGTTGACGAGGCACAGCGCAAGGAAGACGAGCGCGAAGACCGGGACGGGCACGCGCGCCGCCGGCGCTCCGGCTGTCGCCGCGCGCGAGGCGAAGATCCAGCCGATGGCGAGCACCACGGGCAGGAGCAGGAACACGCGAAACAGCTTGACGACGACGGCGGCGTCGCCCGCTTCGTCCGACACGGCGTAGCCCGCGCCGACAACCTGCGCGACGTCGTGGATGGTCGCGCCGAGCAGGATTCCCGTGAGCCGGTCATCTATGCCGAGCGAGGCGCAGATCACGGGATAGAGCACCATCGCCACTGTCGAAAGCGCGTTCACGGCCACGACGACGAAGGCGACATCCGCCTCCTTGCCCTTGTAATGCGGCAGCACGGTCGCCGTCGCGAGCGTCGCGGACGCCCCGCAGACGGCCGTTGCGGCGCCCGCGAGCGCGCCGTAGGCGCTCGTCCGCCCGAATAGTCGCGCCAGCGCGAAGCCCGAGGCGATCGTGACGATCATCGATGCGATCACGATCAGAGCCGCAACCGCGCCAAGATCGATGATGTCGCCGAGCGCGATGCGCAGGCCCAGCAGCGCCACCGCAATGCGCAGGAGCCTCGTCACGGCGAGCGACAGGCCCGGCTGGAACGCTTCGCGGCGCGCGAACGGATTGAGCGCGATGCCGACGAGCAGCGCTATCACCATCGCCGGAAGCGGCAGGAAAGCGGGCATGGCCGGCGCCAGAAAGGTCGCGACGATCGCGACGCCGAGGGCGAGCGCGAGGCCGGGCCAGGCCTCGCGGGCGTGGGCGGCCGCGGTCATCGCGAAGGCTTTGGCGCGGGGATCATGAGGCGTTGGAAGCACTCTCCCTCGCGCGGGTCAACTGCGCCGGGCGCGCAGGGAATCCGATGGGGATCGGGGCTTGTCCCATTGCGGGTTCAAAGTAGCCCCACGCGCACTCCGGCCGCCGCGATCCAGACGAGCCCGGCGAGCGCGAAAGCGCAGAATACGGCCGCCGAGGCCGCATCCTTGACCGCGCCTATCCGGGGATGGAATTCCGGGGAGATGTGGTCGGCGAGGCGCTCGATCGCCGTGTTCAGGAGCTCGACGATCAACACGATAAGCACGGTGCCGATCATCGCCACATACCAGCCCGCGTTCGGTGCGATGAAGAAGCCGAGGACGAGGCCGAAGCCGAACAGAAGGACCTCCTGCCGGAACGATTCCTCATTGCGCAGGGCGTAGCGCAGCCCTGCGAAAGAGTTCATCGCAGCCCGCCTGAGCCGGTTCATTTCTTCCTCCTCACGTTTCGCGCCTCACGTCTTGCCGGGTGGAAGCGCCGGCGGCGCGTCCTGCGAGACCGCGATGACCTTGCCGGGGTTGAGGATGTTCTTCGGGTCGAGCGCGCGCTTGAGCGTGCGCATCAGATCGACCGCCACCGGATCCTTGTAGCGGAGCAATTCGTCGCGCTTGATCAACCCGACCCCATGCTCGGCCGCGATCGAGCCGTCCATGCGGGCCACGATGTCGTGCACGATCCGGTTGAAGCGCTCCCACTGGTCCAGATACGCGGCCTTGTCCATGCCGACCGGCTGGCTGAGATTGAAATGGATGTTTCCGTCGCCGAAATGGCCGAAGGCGCAGACGCGCAGGCCCTCCATCTCGGCCTCGCAGGCACGCGTCGCCTCGACGAGGAAATCCGCGATCCTGGACACCGGCACGGCGACATCGTGCTTGATCGAACCGCCCTCGCGGCCCTGAAGCTCCGACAACAGCTCGCGCAGCTTCCACATCCCCGCCATCTGCGCGCCGCTCGCCGCGATCGTCGCGTCCTCGACGAGCCCGTCCTCAATCGCCGCGCCGAGGACCGTCTCCATCAGATCCTGCAACGGCGCGTCGGCCTGGGGCGAGGTCAGTTCGATCAGGGCGTAGGCCGCGTGATCGCCCGCGAGCGGACGCTGGACGTCCTGCCCGTGCTTCAGCACGATCTCCAACCCGAAGCGCGGCATGAATTCGAAGGCTGTGAGCTGGTCGCCGGCGGCCTCGCGCACGCTCTCGAACACGGTGAGCGCCGGATGCGGCCCCGCCACGCCGATGAAGGCCGTGACCTGCGATTTCGGGGCCGGAAACAGCTTGAGCACCGCCGCCGTGACGATCCCGAGCGTACCCTCCGAGCCGATGAAGAGGTTCTTGAGGTCGTAGCCGGTATTGTCCTTGCGCAGGCCCCGCAGGCCGTTCCAGATTCGCCCGTCCGGCAGCGCCACCTCGAGCCCGAGGACGAGATCGCGGGTGTTGCCGTAGCGCAGGACGCCGGTGCCGCCGGCGTTCGTGGCGATGTTTCCGCCGATCTGACATGCGCCTTCCGAGGCGAGCGACAGGGGAAAGAGCCGGTCGGCGGCGAGGGCGGCGTCCTGGATGAGCTTGAGCGTCACGCCCGCCTCGACGGTCATGGTCGAATTGACCGTATCCACCTCGCGAATGGCGTTGAGCCGGCCCAGCGAGAGCACGATCCCGCCGAAGGGCACGCCGCCGCCAACGAGGCCGGTATTGCCCCCGTGCGGCACGACCGGCACGCCATCGGCCGCGCATTGTTCGAGAATGAAGGCGACTTCCTGCGCGTTCTTCGGACGCACCACCGCCGTCGCGGCTCCCCGATAGAGCCCGCGCAGCTCGATCAGATGCGGCTCGATATCCGTTGGCTCGGTGAGCACGTAGCCGGCGCCGATGCGCGCGGCGATCCGCTCGAGGAGAGCGGCCGTTGCGTCTGGAGCGCTGGCGGGAGACGACACGGACATTGACTTCCCTGGAGTTTTCTTTCGGAACGACTCTCTGTTAGCAACTTGGCCACGCCTTGGATACGGGTCAGGCGACCCGTTCGGATCGGAGTCGGGATTGGCCGCGGCCCTCGAACTGCTCACGCTTTTCCTCGTCGCCTTCGCCTCGGCGACGATCCTGCCCGGCGCGTCGGAGGCGACGCTCGTGGGCGTGATCGCGCTTGGGACTGCGGGCGTCGGCGCCGCCGTGGCGATCGCGACCTTCGGGAATACGCTCGGCTCGCTCGTCAACTGGCTGATGGGCCGTTACGCCGCGCGCTTCCGCGACCATCCCCGTTTTCCGCTTTCGCCGGTGCGCTACGAGCGCTACGTCGCCGCCTACCAGCGCTGGGGCGTATGGTCGCTGCTGCTCTCCTGGGCGCCCGTGATCGGCGATCCGCTGACGCTCGTGGCCGGCGCGATGCGCACGCCGCTCTGGATTTTCGTGCCGCTGGTCACGGTGGCCAAGGGCGTGCGGTATCTTGTGGTGGCGGGGGCGGTGCAGTTGATTTGATCCCCGTTGGCTTGCGCCGGCTCTTGCGCCATGCTCGCCTGCGGGCGACGAGAAGGATGGAGCGCAGATGCGGCGGGCGGTCAGGTTTCGTCTGAACGGAGAGCGCGTGGAATGCGCGGATTTCGCCCCGCGCCGGACTTTGCTCGACTATCTGCGCGAGACGCGACGCCTGCTCGGCACGAAAGAAGGCTGCGGCGAAGGCGATTGCGGGGCCTGCACGGTCGCGGTCGGGCGCCTGCGCGAGGGGCGGCTCGTCTACGAGCCCGTCAACGCCTGCATCGCGCTGCTCGGCCAGATGGACGGCGCCGATCTCGTCACCGTCGATGCGCTGGCGCGGGACGGCGCGCTGCATCCGGTGCAGGAGGCGATGGTCGCGCGTCACGGCTCGCAATGCGGCTTCTGCACGCCGGGCATCGTCATGAGCCTGTTCACGCTGCACGAGGAGGCGCCCCGGCCGGTCGGCCGGCGCATGGTCGAGGACGCGCTCGCGGGCAATCTTTGCCGCTGCACCGGTTATCGCCCGATCGTCGACGCGGCGCTCGAAGCCTGCGCCGAGCCCTCGCATACGGCCTTCGCGCAGGAGCGCCCCGCGCGCGCGGCTGCGCTCGCCGAACTGGACGACGGCGATGACCTCTTCGTCGGCGACGAGGCGCGCTTCTTCGCCGCTCCCGCCTCTCTGGAGGCGCTCGACGCGCTCTGTCTTCGCCATCCCGACGCGACTTTGCTCGCCGGCGCGACCGATGTGGGCTTGTGGATCACCAAGGCGCTGATGGATATCGAGAAGATCGTCTGGCTCGGGCGTGTGCGCGAACTCGACGTGATCGAAGACGATGGCGAAGCGCTGACCTTCGGCGCGATGGCGAGCCACGCCCGCGCCTATGCGCCGCTCGAAGCCATGCACCCCGATCTCGGCGAGCTGATGCGCCGCTTCGGCTCGGTCCAGGTGCGCGCGTCCGGGACGGTCGGGGGCAATGTCGCCAACGGCTCGCCCATCGGCGACCTGCCGCCGGCGCTGATCGCGCTCGGCGCGCAGCTGCGCCTTCGCCGGGAAGGGGAGACGCGCGACCTGCCGCTCGAGGATTTCTTCATCGCCTACCGCAAGCAGGACCGCCGCGAGGGCGAATACGTCGCGAACCTGCGCGTTCCGCGCCTCGGGCCGGATGAGGCGTTTCGATGCTTCAAGGTGACGAAGCGCTTCGACGAGGACATTTCCTCCGTGATGGGCGCCTTCCGGTTCGATCTGGATGGGCGGCGCGTCGCGGGCGCGCGCATCGCCTATGGCGGCATGGCCGGCGTTCCGGCCCGCGCCCGCGCGGCCGAAGCCGCGCTCATCGGCGCGTCCCTCGACGATCCCGCGAGCTGGGAGCGGGCGCTTGCCGCGTTGGCGCAAGACTTCACGCCCATGAGCGACCACCGCGCCTCGGCGGACTATCGGGCGCTGGTGGCCCGCAACCTGCTCTTCAAGGCGCTATTGGAGATCGCCGGAGGCGACGCCTCGCAGACGCGCCTGCCCACCCCGCTTGAGAGGCCCGCCATTTGACACCTGGGCGCCCGCGCCCTTCATATCCGCCCTGACCTGAGAATCCCGAGGAGGGGAGCGATATGGAATATCTCCACACGATGGTGCGCGTCGGCGATCTCGACGAAGCGCTCGATTTCTATTGCGGCAAGATGGGCCTCGTGGAGGTGCGGCGCACCGAGAACGAGAAAGGACGTTTCACGCTCGTCTTCCTCGCCGCTCCCAAGGATGTCGAGCGCGCCCTCCAGAACCGCGCGCCGCTCCTCGAACTCACCTACAATTGGGACGAGCACGAATATCAGGGCGGCCGGAATTTCGGCCATCTCGCCTATCGCGTCGACGACATCTACGCGACCTGTCAGGCCCTGATGGACAAAGGCGTCGTCATCAACCGCCCGCCGCGTGACGGCTACATGGCCTTCGTGCGCTCGCCGGACGGGATCTCGATCGAACTGCTCCAGCGCGGCGAGCCGCTGCCGGCGCAGGAGCCCTGGGCCTCGATGGAAAACACCGGCAGTTGGTGAGGTCTCACAGCTTCTGACAGCGCGGGCAAAAGAAGGTCGAGCGGCCCGATTGCACGATCCGCTCGATCGTCCCGCCGCAAGCCTCTGCGACGCAAGGGCCGCCCTCGCGGTCATAGACGCGGAAGGAATGCTGGAAATAGCCGAGCGACCCGTCCGTATGCGCGAAGTCGCGCAGAGTCGAGCCGCCGGCCTCCACCGCTTCCACGAGCACGTCGCGGATGATCGCGGCGAGTTCAAGCGCCTTCTGGCGGGGGCGCCCCGTGGCGGTGGCGAGCGCGCCGGCGGGCGTTTGGGGATGGAGGCGTGCGCGAAACAAAGCCTCGCAGACATAGATGTTGCCGAGCCCCGCGATCAGCCTCTGGTCGAGGAGCGCGGCCTTGAGCGGGGCGAGCTTGCGGTGGAAGAGACGGGCGATCGTCTCGCCCGAGAGTTCGTTCCCCAGCGGCTCGATCCCCATGCCGGCGAAGTGGCGGCAGGCGGCCAGCCCCTCTTGCGCAACGAGGTCCATATAGCCGAAGCGGCGCACGTCGTTGTAGGTGATGCGCGCGCCGCCCTCCATCTCGAACACGACATGGTCATGCGGCGCGCTCCCGCCGGGATCGTGATGGAATTCGCCGGGTGCGAAGGCGACGTTTCCAGCCTCGATCAGGAAGCGGCCGGTCATGCCCAGATGCATGACGAGCGCCTCGCCGGTGGACAATTCGGCGATCAGATACTTCGCCCGCCGCGACAGCGCCTCGACGCGCGCATTGGCAAGGCGCTCGACGAAGCGCTCGGGGAAGGGGAAGCGCAGATCCGGCCGGCGCTGGCTCGCGCGCAGGAAGCGCCGGCCCTCCATATGCGGAGCGAGACCGCGCCGCACCGTCTCGACCTCGGGTAATTCGGGCATGCGATTTTAAAATCCCGCGACGTTTTTCCTTGGCGCCTTACATAGCCAGAGCCGCGCGCTTTCGCTATCAGAGGCTGATGACGCGGATATCGGGCAGGGCCATGGCGGACGACGGGACGGCTGACGACGCGACCCATTTCGGCTTCGACACCGTGCCCCTGCGCGACAAGCAGGGCCGCGTGAACGAGGTTTTCCGTTCCGTGGCGCGCCGCTACGACGTGATGAACGACCTGATGTCGGCCGGCCTCCACCGGCCCTGGAAGGACGCCATGGCGACGGCGCTTGCCCCGTCGAAGTCCCGCGCCTTCAGGCATCTCGACGTCGCCGGCGGCACGGGCGACATCGCCTTCCGCATCCTCGACCGGGGCGGCCGACGCACCCATGTCACCGTGCTCGACATCAACGGCGACATGCTCGCGGTCGGCCGCGAGCGCGCCGGCAAGGGGGATGGTCGTTACGAAGGCCGCATCGATTTCGTCGAGGCGAACGCCGAGCACCTGCCCTTCGAGGACAAGTCCTTCGACGGCTACACCATCGCCTTCGGCATCCGCAACGTGCCGCGCATCGAGCGCGCGCTCGAAGAGGCGCATCGCGTGCTGAAGACGGGTGGGCGCTTCCTCTGCCTCGAATTCTCGAAGGTCGACGTGCCCGGGCTCGACAAGCTCTATGAGCTCTATTCCTTCAACGTCATCCCGCGCATGGGCGGCATGGTCACGGGCGACCGTGATTCCTATCAGTATCTCGTCGAATCGATCCGCCGCTTTCCCCCGCCCGGGCTCTTCGCCCAGATGATTGAGGAGGCGGGGTTCCGCCGCGTTTCGTGGAAGCCGATGACGGCCGGGGTCGTCTGCCTGCATTCAGGCTGGAAGATCTGACGTGATCGGCGCCATCGTCCATCTCGCGCGCAACATCCGCGGCGCCTATGTCCTGGCCCGCGAGGGCGTGTTCGGCATGGTGGACCCGCATCCGCTGCCGCCGATGGCGCAGTTCGGCCTGCGGCTGGGGCGGCTGATCGAGCGGCGCGGGGCCGACAAGGAGCCGGCGCGGCTCTCGAAAGCGATGACGCGGCTCGGGCCTTCTTATGTGAAATTCGGCCAGTTCCTCGCGACCCGTCCCGATATCGTCGGTTTTCCCGCCGCGCGCGATCTCGAAGCGCTGCAGGACAGCATGGAGCCGTTCGCGCAGGCTGAGGCCGAGAAGGCCGTAGCCGGGGCGCTGGGACGCCCCGTCTCGGAAGTCTTCCTCGAATTCGGCCCGTCCGTGGCGGCGGCCTCCATCGCGCAGGTCCACCGCGCCCGGCTCGCCACGCCGGAGGGTGAACGCGCCGTCGCGGTCAAGATCGTGCGCCCCGGCATCCGCGCCCGCTTCGCCCGCGATCTCCAGGCGATGCGCTTTGCGGCGAAGATCGCCGAAAGCCTGTCGCCTGAGGCGCGGCGGTTGCGCATGCGGGAAGTCGTCGAGACGCTGGCCCGCTCCGTCTCCATCGAGATGGACCTGCGGCTCGAGGC
>REDO01000029.1 GCA_007693435.1 Salinarimonadaceae bacterium
CATCGGCCGCGATTTGAACGAGCGCGCCATCGAAGAAGGCTTCCTCGCCTGCCGCTGAAGCGCGACACATGGTTTTGCATTAAATCCCACTTGGTTCTGCACTCCGCGAGAAGCGCCTGAGAGGGCTCTTAGAGCATGTTGAGGCGGGGTTAAAGCCTGCCCTCTTCGACGCGGATCTGGACGGCGACGTCGCGCTCGGTGTCGTAGTCGCAGGAGTAGCTCATGTTGGCCCAGGCGCCGAAGCCGTTCTGGAAGCGCAGGCGGTCGCCGTAATAGGTCATCACGCCCGCCTCCTCGTCCCGCCAGCGGAAGCGGCTGAACATCGGCTCGGTCCAGCTCGTGTTCCACTCGTGGGCGTAGCGCGCCTGGCGCTCGATCTCGCGCTTGCAGCGGATCTCGGCGTCGATGCGCCGGTCTCGGCCCCAGCACGTGAAATCGGCCCGGCAGGCGGCGCGCTCGGCCGACTTCTCGGCGGCGACGCGCTCCGCCTCCTCGCGCTTGCGAGCGTCGAGCAGCGCATACCACGTCGCGCCGTCCTCGACGCCCTCGGCCGCAGCTGCTCGCCGGTCCTGCGGGGATGAGAAGCCGGCCGCCGTCGCCTCTCGTCCGATCTGCGTGTTGATCCCGATCACGCCGGCGATGATGGCGACGATGGACACTGCCTGCACATACTTGGCGCGCGGCCGTTTCGACGGCATCAGCCAGAAGACCCCGGCGACCAGAAAACCGATGACGCCGCCTACGACGGCCAGAGCGGAGAAGGCTGAAAGCATCTGAAAATCCCCCGGTTGCAATGCCGCCACCCTACTCCCGCCGCGCTTCGCCAAGCAACCTCACCCCGTCACGATGATCTCCCCGGCCTTTCGCGGCGCTCGCGATGAGATCGAATAGGTCACCTCCACGGCCTCGATCGTGCAGCCCTCGAACAGCGCGCGGGTCTCGGGGCGGTCATTGATGGTGAGGATGAAGCGGCCGCGCAGGGCGCGCAGGCGGGCGGCAGGCGGTCGAAATCGGCGCGGGAGAAGGCCGGGCCGTAATCGCCCTCGGAGCCCCAATAGGGCGGATCGACGAAGAACAGCGCGGCGGGGCGATCGTAGCGGCCGAGGAACGCCTCGAAATCCAGCTGCTCGATGACGACGCCGGCGAGGCGCTCGTGGATCTCCTCCAGCTGCGGCCCGAGCTTGCGCACGTCGAACCGGGCGGGACCGTCGCGCGAGACGCCGAAGTTCCGGCCGACCACCTTGCCGCCGAAGGCGAGCCGCTGGAGGTAGAGGAACCGCGCGGCGCGCTCCAGGTCGGTCAGGGTCTCGGGCGCAGCGGCGCGCAGGCGCTCGAACTCGGCGCGCGAGGAGATCTGCCACTTGAGCATGTCCATGAACGCCTCGTAGTGGCGCTGGAGCACGCGGAACAGGGTGACGACGTCGGTGGAGGCGTCGTTGACGACCTCGACGGGCGGCGCGCGCCGGCGGCGCAGGAACACGCCGCCCATGCCGACGAAGGGCTCGGCGTAGAGATCGTGCGGGATCGCCTCGATCCGCGAGACGAGGCGACGGGCGAGATTGCGCTTGCCGCCGATATAGCCGGCGGCGGTGCGGGTCGGCCTGACGGGCCGCTGGGGATCGATGGCCATTGACGGCGCGCTTCGAATCATTCGGCCTGTTCCTGCCGGCCGGCAGGCGGGCCAGTGCGTCCTTGCGCTGGGCGGGCCTCTTTCAGGGTGACCCGTGGAGCGAGGCGTTGGCGCGCCTCGGCCCCCGCTGCGGCGGGGGGCTTGCCGTCAACGACGCCGGTCAGGGCGCCATCAGCGCCGCGAATGCGGCGTCGACCTCCTCGATCGTCGTGATCTCCTGCGCGGCGATCGCCTCGGAGATCGTCCGCTCGGCCGAGAACGCCTTCTGGACGTGGCGGCCGACGGCGAGGGCGATGGCGGTCATCTGGGCGGCGTCGAGCGTCGACCAGCCCTCGGCGCCCTTGAACTCGATCGTGGCCGTCGGGTCGGTCTGGACCAGGGAGAGCGCGCCGTTGATCAGCGCCTGGCTTTCGCGATCTGTGCGGACCGCCGCGCCGCCGACGACGATCCCGCCGGTCTCGATCTCCCAGCGCCGGCGGGCGGCGTAGGCGTCGAGAGGCTCGGGGCCTGGTTGGGACGCTTCGAAAGCGGCCACCTCATCCGGCGTCATCGCGATCCGCTGGCCGTTCACCATCTTGTAGAGTTCAGGCATTTTTCTTCCTCGCCCAAAGCCGAAACACGCCGGCGGCGAGGCCGCCGGAGGACGGTATAATTCGAACAGCGTTGATGGCCGCGTTGCCGCCGTCCCACATTCCGGCGCTGCGAGCCGAAATCAGCCCCAAGCCGGCGCTCCGATAACCGGCCTCTCCATTGATGAGCTTGCGCGCTGATGTTCCGTTGGGACGGAAACTCACGCTGCCCGCGACGCCCCCGTTGGCGGCGGAGTTGGATGCTCCGGCGTTGGTGAAGGCCGGCGCCAGCACATGAGCGATCGTCGACGCCGACCACGTGTTGGTGCCGCCGCTGGACGCGACCTGCGCGGCCGATAGGTACGAAGATGCCTGAAAATTGTCCCCGCCGTCCGTGCTGATGCGCAACAGCAGCCCGGCGTCGTTGCTCGCGGGCACGACCCCGTGAAAAGTCAGCTCGTACTCGTCGTACGTCGCGTCGATCCCCTCGGTGATGTCGAGATAGCTCACGGCCTCGGTGATCGGGTACTCGGAAATCAGCCTCACGTCACCCGGCGGCGGTCCCGCCCACACGCCGTCGCCGCGCAGATATGTCCCCGCGCTCGGATCTCCGCTGCCGAGCCTCGCGGGGTCGAACCTTCCTCCGCCGCCGAGCGCGGCAAGGTTTCCGGCGGCATCGCCGACGGTGCGAAGCGCTGCGACCTCGGGGTTGCTGATCGCCAGAAGGATTGCGTCGATCGCCGCCTGCGCGTCGGCTGCCTCGAACCCCTCCAGCGGCGAGACATAGGGGACGTCGCCCGCCCGAGTGAGGCCCGCAAGTTTCCCTATATCCACAAGCCCCGAGAGGCCAGGGAGGAGAGCAATTATCCGGTTCTCGCGCGATGGATTTTCGACTATCGGCAGCTCGGAAATTAGCACTTTTTGTATTTCGTCGCTCATTCCGGTTCCTCGCGATCATAGGCGAAATTCGTCTTTCTGGAGATCAACGCCGCTGATTTCCGCCTCAATCTGCTGCATTCCAGCCAATGATTGCGAGGTCACTGGCCTTGCTCTGCCACCACACAGCGACGCTGTACCGCGAAAGGGCGCGGACACCAGCGTTGGCTTCCGTGCCGCTGGGTGCGTTTTGAGCAAAGTCATTGAGTGCCGACATCGAGCATGTCTTGGGTGTGCGCGCCCAGTCGATGGTCTTGGTTACGAAATTCGTGATCGCCGAGGGCAACTTGTCATCCTCGAACGCAAGCTGATTGCCGCCAAAGAATTCCTCTCCGTGCGCCCGCAATGAGGTTCGGTTCGACAGGGCTGCGATGTCTGCAACGTTTGACGAATTCGTAACGATCCGCGCATGGATCGCGTCATCAAAATCGCTGTCAAATGACGCGTGTCCCTCCGGCACGCCGGCGGAATTGTAATCACCATCGGCCAGATCCTTCAGCGAGAAGGCGCCCGTACTGAGATCCTGACGCAGGTGATAGACCTTGTTCGCCAAGGTGGAGAATGTGCGCCCGACGTCAGGGATGTCGCTGATCACATGCTCGTGGATGCTGCGATGAACGACGCTTCCGGTCGGGGCGATGAATATCGTGCCGCTGCTCGGCGAGCTGATTGAGAGCCGGCCATCCGCAGTGGTGGTTTCAGGGTAGAAGCGCAATATTGAGCGTAGGGTCTCAAGCGTGGCGAAGGCCTCGCTTTCGCCCCCGCCTGTCGCACTCGCGATAGCATTCTCGATCGCGCGACCAAGCTGGTCGAGTTCGTCCTCGCGCGGCGTGAGGCCGAGCCGCTTGATTGCGTTCACGATCTCGCGCTGGGCGTGCTCGATGGCGCGCGCCTCGATCACCGAGCCCTGTGTGCCGGTCGCGGGGTTGCCGTTGATCCAGGGATCGTCAGCCGGCCTATTCCGAGGGGGCCAATATCTCATATGTCAGTCCTCGTGTCGGGTCCGGCGGCTGCCATGACCAGGCGGAGTAATCGAAAATCGGGGTGGTATGCCCGGGCCGGCGGCGCTCGATCAGGCATTCGACTTCCTGCTCGCGCGGGAACTCGGCCATTGGGGTGATGCCGCAGACGGCCGAGCCGCCACGCGCCCAGATGATCGGCTTGGGGCCGAACGTGACGCGCCAATAGTCGTGATCGGCGGGAGAGCCGGCCCGCCAACGCTCAGGGCGCAGGATCAGCGGCCCGGTCATGATGATGGCGTCATCCTCGGTCACCAGCAGGTCGCCGTCCTCGGTCGCCAGCGCCGCCCCATTCGGATATTGCCAATCCTCCTCGGGCCACGGCGTGTCGCCGCACTCGGTGACGCCGCAGCGGGCCGGGGAGAACTCCTCGATGTAGATCCGAGCGCCCCGGCGATCCGCCAGCCCAACGAAATACGGCACGCTCGCACCGCCGAGCTCCGTCCAACGCGCCGCCGCGAGTGACCGGCGCTCCTCCAGGGTGTCTGCAAAACCGCCATCACGACACGGATCGGGGCCGAGGATGCGCTCGTAATCCTCGAGAAGATCGATGGCTGTCGCCGGATTAACCTCGGTCTGCCGGCGTTCCCAGGCCTCGGCCTCCAGGCGGGCAATGCCGCGCGCGAGCGGCTCCAGGATGGCGGCGAGATAGCTGTCGTGATCGCGCGGCCAGGCGAAACCGGGTGGCAGATAGGCGAGCAGCTCGTCCAGCACGAGCTCCCAGCGGCGCGGTGGCGTGCTCATGGCGCGACCCATTGGATCGGCCCCGGCACCAGCAATGTCGTTTGGTTCGGCTGCACGTCGCGCGCGGGCTCCATCAGGAAGTGGCGCCGTTCGCCAGGCGCGCCGGAGATCGCCTCCGAAAGACGGGAATAGGAGAGCCGTTCGCCAATCTCGGCCTCGCGCGCCATGAACGAAGCGATCGCATCGACGACGGCATTGCGCACGCCGGGGGTGTCCGGATCCACTTCGAGACGAAACGACAGGGGCTGAATGGTGACCGGAAGGACGCGCACGTCGGCCGTCACAGGACGCACGCCCTGGGGGGCGTTGATGCGGCCGAGATGGCGCGAGATTGCCTCGATCTCCGCCGCTGTCGGCACGCGGGGATCCTCGCGTGCGCCCATGGCGACGACCACGCCGACGGCAATGTCGCGACACTCGCCCTGGAGCGGGACCGTCTTCACGTGAGATGCTGGGAACTCTTCCAGAACCCAGCGGGGGTAATCGTATGCGGCGCCGCCCATCGGCGCCTGGCGCTTGCGGGTGATGTAGCGATCGAGCAGCGATTGCGGGTTCTCGGCATCCTCGCCGCCGGCGAGGCCATCCTCGTCGACGGTGGCGCTCTGCGGATCGAGGCCGGCAAGCGGCGAGACAAGGGTCAGAACCGAGCCTGCGCCGAGATTGCCAGGGGTGCCGGGCTCGATCGCCTGGGCATCAGCCAGCACCTCGCCGGAGGCTTCGATCTCCGCGCTCTCGGTGGTCTCGTAGACCATCCCCGAGACGGCTCTCAGGCGCAATCCCTGGGGGATGGCGGTCGAGGGCGCGCCCTCGAACAGCACACGCCCGATCGCGCGCGTGGCAGGCCTGGGGAAGATGTCGTAGCTCGCCGCATGGAGGCGAAGGTTTTCGAACTCGGCCGTGTCGGCGATCAGCTGATCGCCGTTCCAGCGATGATGCTGATGCGCGCCCCAAAGACCGGTCGCATAGACCGTGCAGATGGCATTGAGCATGCCGTGAGGGGAGCGCACCGATCGCGCCACGGCATCGGCAGAGACGTCGTCACCCTTCGCGGCGACCACCCGCAGGATCGCCGCCTCCATATCAGCGTGCGCCTGATCAAGCAGCTCTCGCGGCGTCTGGATCGAGAACGGCATCAGGCGCCTCCGACAGTGCGGGCGATCGTCAGGCGCGCTTCTCCGATGCCGATCGTGAAGGCGAGAACGCCTGGGCGCGTCCATTGCGCCTCGACGCGCGCAGGCTCGCCCGTCTCATCGCGCACCCATTCGAACGCCTCTTCGAGATAGGCGATGGCGCGCCGACGGGTCAGGTCGGGATCAGGATCGTCCTGGCGCTCGCGATCGAGCAGCCAGAGCCGACAGCCGCAGCGCCGCCCCTGGCTGTCATAGGCGTCGGCGAGCGCCCCGCGCCGCAGCCCGTAGCCGCCACGCGCGAGCGAGAAGAAGTCGACGCCCTGCGGTAGGGGATCGTCGTCACGCGCGCGGCGATCGGAGCCGATCGTGATCGTCATCGGCGTCGCCGGCGTGAAATCCAGCGCCAGATCCCCGTCCTCGCCGATCACGCAGTCGGCGTGGCGCGCGCGCCGGTCGTAGACCAGGGCGAGATCGCAGAATTCCGCTTGGACGAGGGCGTCGCTC
>REDO01000014.1 GCA_007693435.1 Salinarimonadaceae bacterium
CCACTGCGCCCAGATCCGTCGCGTCGCGCGCAGTTACGGCTTCACGGCGGAGTGAGACGTTCGAGGAGGTCGGCGCGCCCGCGCTAATTTCAAGGGCCTCGCCGCCCGGCTGCGCGCCTCGCGCGGCCGGCTCATCCTCGTCACGGCGCGAGCTTGCGGGGCAGAGAGCGCCGGGAGTAGGGTGGCCGGATTGCAACCGAGGGATTTTCAGATGTTCGCAGTTCTTTCCGTTCTCGCCATTGTCTGTGGCGCCATCGGCATTCTGGTCGCCGGCGTCTTCTGGCTGATGCCGTCCAAACGCCCGCGCGCGAAGTACGTGCAGGCCACATCAATCATCGCGATCGTCGCTGGCGTCATCGGCGTCAACGTCGAGATCGGACGCGAGGCCACGGCGGCGGGCTTCACCTCCCGCGCCGACCAGCGCGCGGCGGCGGCCGAGGGCGTCGAGGACGGCGCGGCCTGGTATGCGCTGCTCGACGCGCGCAAGCGCGAGGAGGGGAAGCGCGTCGCCGCCGCGAAGGCGGCCGAGCGCGCCGCCTGCCGCTCCGACTTCACCTGCTGGGGCCGTGATCGCCGCATAGACGCCGAGGTGCGCTGCAAGCGCGAGATCGAGCGGCAGGCCCGCTACGCGCACGAGTGGACGAGCAGCTGGACGGAGCCGATGTTCAGCCGGTTCGCATGGCAGGACCAGGAAGCGGGCGTCATGACCTACTTCGGAGACCGTCTCCGCTTCCAGAACGGCTTCGGCGCATGGGTCAACATGAGCTACTCCTGCGACTACGACACGGAGCGCGACGTTGCCGTCCAGGTCCGCGCCGGCGAAGGGCGCCTTTAACGCCGCCTCAACATGCTCTAAGAGCCCTCTCAGGCGCTTCACGCGGAGTGCAGAACCAAGTGGGATTTAATGCAAAACCATGTGTCGCGCTTCAGCAGGCCTGTCCGACCACCGCCGCCTGCTGGTCCCCGGCGACGCCGCGGATGGCGATGGGCGCCCCGAAAAGCTCCGCCCGCGTCGCGCCGTAATCGCCCGCGCAATCGCGGATTTCGGGAAGCCATTCGCGCCGCATCCCGAAGGTCGCGAGAAGGTCGTCGTCGTAATCGCCGCGCGCGATATCCACGAGCAGCGTGCGCGAGGCGTTGGTCGCGTCGGTGGCGAAGGCCGCGCCGCCGGTCAGCCTCCAGATCAGGAAGGCGTCGACCGTGCCGAAGGCGAGCTCCCCGCGCTCCGCCGCCTCGCGCACGCCCTCGACGTTGTCGAGAATCCAGGCGAATTTCGTGGCGCTGAAATAGGAATCGAGAAGAAGCCCCGTCTTCTCCGTGATCCCGGGCTCCGCGCCCTCCGAGACGAGGCGCGCGCAATGATCGGCGGTGCGCCTGTCCTGCCAGACGATGGCGTTGTGGATCGCGCGGCCGGTGCGCCTGTTCCAGACGATCGCCGTCTCGCGCTGGTTGGTGAGGCCGAGCGCGGCGACGTCGCGCGCCTCGAGCCGCGCGCGGGCGAGCGCCTCGGCGATCACGGCGACGCTCGACGCCCAGATCTCTTCCGGGTCATGCTCGACCCAGCCGGGCCTGGGATAGAGCTGCGGAAACTCCCTTTGCGCGACCGCGACGGGTCGCAATTCGGCGTCGAAGACGATGGCGCGCGTGGACGTGGTGCCCTGGTCGAGAGCGATGAGATGACCGGTCAATCCTGCCTCCCGCCGAAGCGCCCGTCGCGGGCGCGCCGCGCGAGATTAGGCGGACGGCCGGCGCGCGCCAATCCCCAGCGCAGCCTCAATCGTGGACGATCCCGGCCTCCCAGCCGAGCATGGCCTGTTTGCGGGTCAACCCCCAACGATATCCGGTCAGCGCTCCGGAGCGGCCGAGAACGCGGTGACAGGGGACGACGAAGGAAAGCGGATTGCGCCCCACCGCCGCTCCGACCGCCCTGGCCGCTTTCGGACTGCCGATGCGGCTTGCGATGTCGGAATATGTCGCCGCGCGGCCGAAGGGGATGCGCAAAAGCGTCTCCCAGACGCGCAGTTCGAAATCCGCGCCGATCAGCACGATGCGCAACGGCTCGTCCGGCCGCCAGAGACGTCGGTCGAAGATGCGCCGGGCGAAGGGCGTCGCCGCCGCGTCGTCCCGGCCGAGCTGCGCCGCCGGCCAGCGCCGGGCCATGTCGGCGAGCGCCGCGTCGCGGTCCCCGTCATCCACGAAACCGAGACCGGCGAGGCCGCGCGGCGTGACGACGACGATCGCCTCGCCGAAGGGCGTGAGATGGAAGCCGTAGCGCATCGCCACACCCTCCCCGCGCCGCTTGAACTCGCCGGGCGAGAGCGCCTCGTGCGTCACGAAAAGGTCGTGCAGACGCCCCGGCCCCGACAGCCCGGTCTCGTAGGCGGCGTCGAGCACGCTCGCGGAGCCCGCCAGCATCGCGCGCGCGGCGTCCAGCGTGACGGCTTGCAGGAAGGCTTTCGGCGACAGACCCGCCCAACGCCGGAAGAGGTGATGGACCTGCGTCGTCGAAAGCCCGACGTCGCGCGCGATCTCCTCCAGCGACGGCTGGCGACGCCAGTTCTGCGAGATGAAGGCGACGATGCGCCGAACCTGCTCGTAATCCTGCCGTTCGGTCTCGTCGCGAAGCCCGGACGCGTCCGCGAGCTCTGCGGTGATTTCACGGGCTGTGTCTCGGTTCATGTTCGGCGCTCTCCTGATGCGCCGCCATTCTAGCGACGGCCCGAAGCCGCGACACCCGAAACCTGCCCGATCGCTCAGGCTCGCGCGACGCTCAATCGGGGTCTGCACGAGAGTGTCTGGAGGACGACGCATTGCTGCTCCGTCAGCCGCGCGAGCTCGGCCAGCCGCTCGTCGCTTTCCGGCGCGTCGACGGCGAAATGCAGGCGGATCGCCCTGAATCCCACGGGCGCGTCGCTGTCGAGGCCGAGGGCGCCGCGCAGGTCGAGCTCGCCCTCTGCGTCGATGCGCGCAGCGCGCAAATTGAAGCCGAGCTTCTCCGCAACCGCCCGCAAAGTCACGCCGGCGCAGCCGACAAGCGCCTCGAGCAGCATATCGGCGGGCGAGCGATCGGCGCCCGTGCCCCCGGCCGCGGGATGCAGCCCGGCGACG
Organism: Salinarimonadaceae bacterium; assembly: GCA_007693435.1. GTDB lineage: Bacteria > Pseudomonadota > Alphaproteobacteria > Rhizobiales > Beijerinckiaceae > Saliniramus. The sequence continues at coordinate 3,109 of REDO01000014.1, forward strand.
GTGACAGTGCGCCCGGTGCGGACGCGACAGGAGACATCCTCGGGCGCGACTGTTCCACGACTGGCGCAGGTCACGGCTGCGCTCTCGGGATTCTCCAGATACCGCTGCGCGAGCGGTTCCCAGTTCCGGCGGAAGAATTCCACGTCCATCGGAAGGGCCTTCCTGCAAGTTCCGACTGCGCCAAGCCCGGGTCAAACCCGGTTTAAACTTTCGTCTATAGGCATTTTCCGCGAGGACGCAACGGAAAATCGATAAAACATGGCGCGCCCGACCCCTGGTCGCGCGCGCCATGGAAGAGGCATGGAAAAGTAGCCCTGAAGGCCCGTCAGAGCGCGGCGAACACCGAATCGGCGCTGGCCTGGTCGACCTTGCCGGGAGCCTCCTCGACGGCGAACCAGGAAACGACGCCATCGTCAACGATCATCGCGTAGCGGCGCGAGCGCACGCCGAGCCCGCCGCCGCTCGCGTCCATTTCGAGGCCGAGGGCGCGCGCAAAATCGGCGTTGCCGTCGGAGAGGAACATGATCTTGCCGTCACCGCCGGAAGACTTCGCCCAGGCGTCCATGACGAAGACGTCGTTCACCGCCGTGACGGCGACCGCGTCGACGCCCTTCTCCGCCATCTGGTCGAGATGGGACAGGAAGCCCGGAAGGTGGTTCCTGTGGCAGGTCGGGGTGAAGGCGCCGGGTACGGCGAAGAGCACTACCTTCTTGCCCGAAAAAATCTCGTCCGTCGTCTTCGGGGCCGGACCGTCGGAGGTCATCACCCGGAACGTTCCCGTCGGCAGCTTGTCACCAATAGCGATCGTCATGCTGAAACTCCGTTCCGTAGGCGACAGGGGCATGCGCGCCGATTGGCCGAACCCCTCACCCTTCGTAAAAATACGTAATCCATTTCCTTCCGAATGGAAATCCCGCAACGACGCATGGATGCCCTAATCCGGATGCGGCTCGCCGGCGCGGCGTGCGAGGAACTTCTGATAGACGAGCCCGACAAGTACGAGCGCGAGGCCGAGAACGATGAAGGACAAGGCGCGCATCACGCCTTCCAGACCTGCGAGATCGACGAGGAAGACCTTGAGGACGGCGGCGAGCAGATAGAGCGCGCCGACGAGTCGCAGCCAGGGCGCGCGACGGACCAGCCCGAATCCGAGAAACGTCATACCGCAGACGAGCAGGGCCGCCGAATAGGCCCACAGCTCCGCCTCTATGATTCCGCGCCAGTCGCCGATCCGGGGAAAATGCCAGAAAGCGCGCACCGCCAGCAGCGTCCATACGAATTGCATGAGAATAGCAAGGCCCGCCGCCGCGACGACGAAGTATCGCGGCCGGACGCCGCGCGCGGCGAGAGCGACGAGTCCGGCGAGAGCGGCCGGCAGGAGATAGGCCGGCGCCAGCGAGTTGAAGAGCGGGCCGCCGAGCAGGGCTTCGTCCGTGTAGTAGGGATTGTAGGGTCCGGTGAGCCCGCCGGCCGCAATAACGAGCGACGCGAGCCCGAATGCGATTCCGGCGACCCGGGTGACGACGTCCGGGCGACGCGCTTCGACGCGAACCATCACATAGCTGAAGGACAGCCCCGCCGCCGCGAACAGGCCCATCTCCAGATGGTCCGGCGGCACAACGAGAGGATCGCCGCCGCTCAGCGCGTGCCGGATCTGGAAGAAGACCAGCAGCGCCGCGAAGACGATCGCGAGGCTCTCGGCCAGCCGCGCGATGCGGTCGCGCCCGCCGCGCTCCAGCAGGCGCGAGGCGAGGATGAACGCGAGCGCCGGAACGCCATAGCCCCAGAGCAGCCAGTTGAACAGCAGCGTCGAGCCCGGATCGCCGCCGACGATCGTCGGGTCCCACACGACGCGGGCGAGGACGACGAGACCGAGCGCGCCGACGCCCCAGCGCAGCCCGCCGAGCCCCGTGCGGTCCGCGACATAGGCGGCGCCGAGGGCGCTGAGCGCGAGCGCCACGGTGAGCATGCCCCGGTCGAGCTGAAAGGCGAGACCGAGCGCCAGCGCCGCCAGCGCGCCGCAGGCGGCGGCCCCGGCGGCCAGCCGTCGCGCCTCGCTCGCGCCGTCATATCCCAGCAGCCGGCGCGCGGCGGCGACATAGGCCAGCCCGATGACCACGGCGACAAGGGCGAACGGCGTATCCGGAACGCCCGTTACGAACGACGCCGCCCCGGTGATGCGCCACCAGGCCGTCGCCAGCACGACGAGCGGCCCCGCCGCGAACGCAGCCGCATAGGACCAGAGCGGACCGGCCCGCAATCCCGGCAGGCGCGCCATACGCTCGAAGGCGAGGCCCGCCGCCGCGATCGACAGCGACGCAGCCGTGGCGAGGAAGAAGGAGAACGCCTCCGGCGTCGGCGCGGGGCCGAGCGGTCCGGCCAGCACGCGCACGGGCTCGAGCGAGGCCTCGCGCGCCACGGGCCAGCCGAGCAGGACGCCGACGATCACGACAAAGGCCGCGCCGACCGCCGTCGCCACGGGCGGTCGCAGGGCGGCGGCCAGCAGGAAAGCCACCATCGCCGCGCCGAACCAGGCCTGCGCGGCGCCGGCGGCCAGTTCGATCGTCGCGAACGCCGCGACGCCGGCGAAGGCGGCAAGGACGAGCCCGGCAGGTCGGTCGAGCGGCCCGGCTTCTCCATCGCCCGGGCGGTGCGGCAGGATGGCGAAGAATGCAGCCGCCAGGACCGTCTGAAGCGCGATATGCGTGAGCGCCGGCCCCGTCGCGCCGTCGCTCAGCAGAATAGCCCAGATGACGGACAATATGGCCGTCGCGAGCGCCAGGCGCAGCCAGCCCCGCATGCGCGCGACGCCATAGGCGGCGAACGCGACGGCGGCCAGATAGGGCGGCAGCGCCCACATGTCGCCTCCGCTCCCGCCGACGAGGACGGGCGCGCCGAAAGCGCCGAGCAGCCCCAGCGAGGCGAGGAGCGGGCCGTGCAGGGTCGCTGCGAGCATCGTCCCCGTCGCGATGACGCCGAGCGCCGCAAAGGCGGCGAAGGGACCGAGGAAATCGTAGAGCGCGTAGGCCGCGTAAACCGCGCCGAAGAGCGTCGCGGCGCCGGCCGCCGTCAGCACGGCCGGCAGATGCAGCGGGCCGAGCCCCGGAATCTCGAGGCTGGCCGCCCCGCGACGCATGCGCTCGCCCGCGCCGAGCAGCGCGAGACCGAAAGCGAGGCCAAGCAGAATGCGCGCGCCCGGTCCGAGCATTCCCTGCTGGATGGAGTAGCGCACGAGGAACAGGCCGCCCAATGCGAGCGCAACTCCGCCGACCCACACGGCCCAGCGCGCGCCGAGCCGCTCCTCGAAGCCAGGACGCGGCGGCTGCGGCGCCGCGACGCTCTCGGGCGTCTCGTCTGCGGCCGAGGGCTCGGCGGCGCGTTCGGTCGGGGAGGCTGCATC
>REDO01000034.1 GCA_007693435.1 Salinarimonadaceae bacterium
TGGAGGCCTCGCCCGGAATCGAACCGGGGTGACGGGATTTGCAGTCCCGCGCGTAACCACTCCGCCACGAGGCCGCCGCACGCAGGGCGCGACAGTCCGAAAATTACACTTTTAAGTTGCAGAAACGCAACCCCGCCGCATTCAGCGGATCGGGTGGCCGTATTGCAGGCCGCCGCGCGTCCATAGCGCATTGAGCCCGCGCTGGATGCGCAAGGGCGAGCCCTCGCCGATGTTTCGCGCGTAGACCTCGCCGTAATTGCCGACGTGCTTGATCACGTTGTAGGCCCAGTCCTCGTCGAGGCCGAGCATGCGGCCGAAATCGCCCTCGACGCCGAGCAGGCGACGCACGACGGGCGCCGGATCGTTGGCGCGGCGATCGTCCACGTTCTGCGACGTCACGCCGTGCTCCTCGGCGTTCAGCATCGCGAAATGGACCCAGCGGACGAGATCGGCCCAATGCGAATCGCCGTGCCTGACGGCCGGACCGAGCGGCTCCTTCGAGATCACCTCGGGCAGGACGACGTGATTGTCGGGATCGGCCGCGCGCAGGCGCTGCGCGTAGAGCCCGGAAGCGTCGGTGGTGTAGGCGTCACAACGGCCGTTCAGATAGGCGTCGATCGTCTCGATGGCGGAATCGAACACCACCGGCTCGTAGCGGATGCCGTTCTGGCGAAAGAAATCGTCGAGGTTCAGGCGCGTCGTCGTGCCGTTCTCGACGCAGACCGTGGCCCCGTTCAACTCGCGCGCCGAGGAGACGCCGAGATCCTTGCGGACGAGAAAGCCCTGCCCGTCAAAGTAGGTGATTGCGGGAAAATCGAGCTCCAGCGCGACGTCGCGCTCCATGGTCGCGGTCGAATTGCGCAGGAGCACGTCGATATCGCCCTCGCGCAGCGCCGAGAAGCGCTCACGGGCGGAAAGTGGCTCGAAGCGCACGCGCTCGGGATCGCCGAAGATCGCCGCGGCGATGGCGCGGCAATAGGCGACGTCGAAACCCGTCCAACGCCCTTGCGCATCGACCGTCGAAAAGCCAGCGAGCCCTGGATTGACGCCGCAAACCAGTTCGCCGCGCTCGCGCACCGTCTCGAGCGTCGCCTGTGCGTGAGCCTGCCCGCCCGCCGCGCCGAAGGCGAGGATCAGCGCGAAGCCGGCGAAACGGCGGAAGATCGAACTCGTCATACTCACCCGTCCGGGATCGGCGGCTATGGCGCCGCTCCGTTTCCCCTCTTGATCGTCAACGACTTAACGCCGCTCTTTATGTCGATCGTGTGTGACAAAGGCGCGTGCCAGCGTCAATCCGAAAATCGCGTTCGCGACCTGCGCGCGCCGTTGCCAAGGCGCGACGAAGCGTGTCACCTCCTAGGCGAGGATTTGCGCGGGGCGCGGGAGAGGCTGACAATGGACGGCGATAGGCGAGGAAAGGGCGGGACGGCGACCGGGCAATGGGGCGAGAGCACACGCCTCGTCCATGCCGGGCGCGATCCGTGGCGACAACACGGCTTCGTGAACGCGCCGATTTATCGCGGCTCTACCGTCCTGTATCCGACCTACGACGATCTGATGCATCGCCGCAGCCGCTACGTCTACGGCACCAAGGGCACGCCGACGACCGAGGCGCTGGAGACCGCGTGGAGCGAACTGTCCGGAGCAGCCGGCACGGCGCTCGCTCCTTCGGGCCTGAGCGCCGTCGCGCTCGCCCTGATGTCGGCGGTCAAGGCGGGCGACCACGTTCTCGTGACCGACTCGGTCTATCGTCCGACCCGCGAATTCTGTGACGAGCTGCTGACGCGGCTCGGCGTCGAGACGCAGTATTACGATCCGGTGATCGGCGCCGGAATCGACGCCTTGATGCGCGAGAACACCAGCGTCGTCTTCGTCGAGGCGCCCGGCTCGCAGACCTTCGAGATGCAGGATATTCCCGCCATCGCCGAAGTCGCGCATGCGCGCGGCGCGGTCGTGATGATGGACAACACCTGGGCGACGCCGCTCTATTTCCCTCCGCATGCGCGCGGGGTCGATCTCGCGATCGAGGCGGGCACCAAGTACCTTTCGGGCAATTCCGATCTGCTGCTCGGCCTCGTCTCCGCCAATGAGCGCTGCTGGCCGGCTTTGCGGCGCACCTATGAGCTCTTCTCCTCCTGTCCCGGCCCGGAGGACGTGTTTCTCTGCCTGCGCGGCATGCGAACGATGAAACTCAGGCTGCGCGAGCACGAGCGGCAGGCGTTCGACATGGCGCGCTGGCTGGCGGAGCGGCCGGAAGTCGCGCGGGTCATGCATCCCGGGCTTGAGAGCGATCCGGGCCACGCGATCTGGAAGCGCGATTTCACGGGGGCCTCCGGGCTGTTCTCGATCGAGCTGAAACCCGCCTCGCGCGCCGCGCTCGCCGCATTCCTCGACGGGCTGAAGCTGTTCGGCATGGGCTATTCCTGGGGCGGTTTCGAGAGCCTCGTAATCCCCTTCGACTGCACGACCTACCGCACGGCCACGCGCTTCGAGGCGCAGGGCCCGTGCCTGCGCTTCCATATCGGGCTCGAGGATCTCGACGATCTGAAAGCCGATCTCGACGCCGGCTTCGCGCGGCTCCGGGCGAGCGCCTGAGCCTCAAGATCGGCGAGAACAATAAAAAGGAAACGCCCATGACCACGCCGAGAGTAAGCCGAGACGATCTCACCGCAGCCGTGGCGTTGGTGTTGACGGCGGCAGGTGCGGAGCCGGACATCGCGGCCGAAGTCGCGGATAATCTCAGCGAGGCCGATCTCGTCGGCCGAACGAGCCATGGGGCGCGACTGATCCCGGGCTACGTCCACCGCCTCAAGGCGGGAGAGGTGAACGGACATGCGCGGCCGCGTCTCGCATCGGAGGACGGCGCCATCCTGCGCGTGCTCGGCCAAAACGCCTTCGGCCAGGTCGTCGGCGCGTTTTCCGCGCGCGAAGGCGTGCGGGCGGCTAAAAAGCACGGCATCGCCGCAGTCGCCGTGACGGGCTCCTCGCATCTCGGGCGCAACGGAAAATGGGCCGAGATCGCGGCGGAAGCGGGCGTCGCGTCTTTGCATTTCATCAATTCGCCGCTGGCGCCGAGCTCGATCACGCCGCATGGCGGCGCGCAATCGCGCCTGACCTCGAATCCCGTCGCCTTCGGCGTGCCGCATCCGGACGGCGACCATTTCATCGCCGATTTCGGCGTCGGGGCGGTGTCGGTCAACACGATCAAGCAGGCGGTGGAGAATGGCGAGCGCCTCGCGCAGGCCTGCATCCTGGACGCGCAAGGGGAGATCACCGACGATCCCGCCGCCTTTCTTGCGGGGAACAGGCGATTGCTCGGCTTCGGCGGCCACAAGGGCTTCGCGATCGCCGTTCTCGCCGAGATGATGGCGGGTCTCGTCGCAGGCGGCCGTCCGCATCTGGGCGACAGCGGCGCGGCGGCGGTCAACAACCTGTTCTCGATCTATATCGACGTGGCGCGTCTCGACGATGAGGGCGCCTATGACGATCGCATGCGCGCCCTGACGAGCTGGATCGTCTCTTCCCCGCCCCTCGACGAAGCCGCGCCCGTGGCGCTGCCGGGCCAGCGAGGCCGGGCCGTCCGGGGCCGCCACGAGCGCGACGGGATTCCCGTGTCACGGGGCCTCGCGAAGGCCCTCGTCAGCGCCGCGCGGGCGGCCGGGACGGAAACGGAATTCGCCGCTCGCTGGCCGGCTCTCGCGCAGGCCGGCTGAGACGCGCAGGAACGAGCCTGCGACGCACGCGCCGCTTGATCCGCCGCCGCCGTTTCGGCATGGTGCGGAATGGAATGACAAACGTTCGTTCGATTGGACGAACGATAGAAGGAATGGCGGCACATGGGCGTCGAAGGCCGGGACCGGTCGAGCAAAATCGAATCGGGCGCGCAGCAGCTCTCGGGTCAGCTGGGCAAGACGATCCAGCGCCTGCGCAAGGCTTACAATCTGTCGCTCTCCGAACTCGCCGAGCAATCGGGCGTCGCGAAGTCGATCATCAGCCAGATCGAGCGCAACGAGACGAACCCGACGCTCGCGACGATCTGGCGGCTGTCGCAGGCGCTCGACGTGTCGATCGAGCGGGTGCTGGCGACCGCCGACGACGAACCCTTCCTCGAGCGCTCGAGCAAGGCGGACACGCCGATGCTGCTTTCCGACGACGGCAAGGTCCGTCTCGCCATCATCGGCTGGATCAAGACCGTCGAATGGCTGCAATGGTACGATGTCGTCGCCGAACCGGGCGGGCAGCTCGATTCCGACGCGCACCAGCGCGGATCGGTCGAGACGCTCTCGGTGCTCGAGGGCGAATTCGAGGTCGAGGTCTCGGGCGTCGTCCAGATCGCGCGCGCCGGCGAGACCCTGCGCTACCGCTGCGACCGCGCCCACAGCGTCCGCTGCATAGGCGGCGCGCCAGGCCGCGCGACGATGGTGTGCATTCTCAAAGCCGCCGTGATGGATTGATCGGCGCCCCCGAACATTACCAAACCGTCATGCCCCGGTGAAATACGCGTAAACGCGGCTGATCCATGATGGCTGCATACTTGTCGCAAATCCCCCGGGAGTTGGAACATATGCAGATCAAGCAATTCGGATCCCTTCGCAGCGGCCTCGTCGGCGCGGCCGCGCTCGCGGCGCTGATCGCGGGCGCCGGATTCGTATCCGGGCCGCATGGCGACGCGCCCGCTTTCGCGGAGCCCTTGCGGCTCGAAGCCCCCCTCGTCATGCCGAGCTTCGCCGACGTCGTGGAGCGCGTGAAGCCGGCGGTCGTCTCGGTGCGGGTCACGGCCGACGCCATGCGCGTCTCGGACGAGGCGCCCTCCCCGCGCGGTCGGGCCACGCCCGACCTTGAGCCCGGCCATCCGCTCTACGAATTCTTCCGCCGCTTCGAGGAGTTCGGCATGCCGGGTCCGCGCGGCGGCCCGCAGGAGCCCCGCTCTCCGCGTCGCGGCGCCTCGCAGGGCTCCGGCTTCTTCGTCTCCGGAGACGGCTACGTGGTCACGAACAGCCATGTCGTCGGCCGCGCGAGTGAGAGTGAGGTCGAAATCGTCATGGATGACGGGCGCACGTTGCCCGCCCGCATCGTAGGCCTCGATCCGCGCACCGATCTCGCCGTCCTGAAGGTCGAGGCGCAGGAAGCCTTTCCCTATGTCGCGCTCGCCGACGGCCGCAGCCGCATCGGCGACTGGGTCGTGGCCATCGGCAATCCCTTCGGGCTCGGCGGCACCGTGACGGCGGGCATCGTCTCGGCGGAAGCCCGCGACATCGGCGCCGGCCCCTATGACGAATTCCTTCAGATCGACGCGCCGATCAACCGGGGAAATTCCGGCGGTCCGACCTTCAACCTCACCGGCGAGGTGGTGGGCGTGAACACGGCGATCTATTCGCCCTCCGGCGGCAATGTCGGGATCGCCTTCGCGATCCCCGCCCACGTGGTCGAGGGCGTCGTCTCGCAGCTCATCGAGAAGGGCGAGGTGACGCGCGGCTTCCTCGGCGTGCAGATCCAGCCGGTGACGACCGAGATCGCCGAGGCGATCGGGCTCGACGAGGCGCGTGGCGCGCTCGTGGCGCAGCCGCAGGAGGGCGGCCCGGCGGCCCTTGCGGGTCTGCGCTCCGGCGACGTCATCCTCTCGGTCGATGGAACAACGATCGAGGATCACCGCGCGCTCTCGCGCCTAATCGCCGGTTATGCGCCCGGCTCCACGGCGTCGGTCGAGATCATGCGCCGCAGCGAGCGCCAGGTGGTCGCCGTCGAGATCGGCCGCCTCACGGACACCTGACGCGACGATACGGGGCGGCTTTCAGGCCGCCCCGAAAGCGTTCCCGGCTGGACGGCCGGACCGATCGGTCGGATAAGATCGCGACATGAAGATACTCATCATCGAGGACGACGCGGAGGCCGCAGCCTATCTCGCCAAGGCGCTGCGGGAGACCGGCCACGTGGTCGATCACGCGGCTGACGGGCTGGACGGCTACGCGCTCGCGGAAGCCGGCGCCTACGACGTCCTCGTCGTCGATCGGATGCTGCCCAAGCTCGACGGACTTTCGCTGATCCGCTCCCTGCGCGAGCAGGGCGTGACGACGCCCGCGCTGATCATTTCGGCGCTCGGACAGGTCGATGACCGGGTAAAGGGCCTGCGCGCCGGCGGCGACGACTACCTGCCAAAGCCCTACGCCTTCTCCGAGCTGCTGGCGCGCGTCGAGGTTCTCGCACGCCGCCGCGGCGGCGCGCAGGAGGCCGAGCCGACGCGCTACGAGGTGGGCGATCTTGCGCTCGACCGGCTCTCGCGGCGCGTGACCCGCGGCGGCGGGGAGATCGATCTCCAGCCGCGTGAATTCCGCCTGCTCGAATATCTGATGAAGCACGCCGGACAGGTCGTGACGCGCACGATGCTACTGGAAAACGTCTGGGACTACCATTTCGATCCCCAGACCAACGTCATCGACGTGCATGTCTCGCGCCTGCGCGGAAAGGTCGACAAGGGGTTCGACAAGGCCATGATCCAGACCGTACGCGGCGCCGGCTACATGCTGCGCGACCCGGCCCGGAGCGATTGAGTGGGCGGCCTCGGCAGATTGTTCCGCACGACGGCTTTCAAGCTGTCGCTGTTCTATCTGGCGATCTTCGCCGTCACCATTTTCCTGACGCTCGGCTACGTCGCCTGGAACGCGCAGCGCCTCGTCAACGCGCAGGTGATCGACGCGATCGAGGCGGAGATCACAGGACTCGCAGAGCAGTTCGAGCGCGGCGGGGTCCGACAGCTCGTGCGAACCATCAACCGACGCTCGCGCACCCCCGGCGCGTCGCTCTACCTCATCACCACGCGCGGCGGCGCGTCCATCGCCGGGAATGTCGAGAACATCTCGCCGCGGCTCCTCGAAACGCCCGGGCAGCGCAGGATCGAGTACCAGCAGGCTGCTGGCGAGGAGGTCGAGCCGCGCGTGCATCGCGCCGTGGTGCGGGTCTACCATCTTCCCGGCGGATTTCGCCTGCTCGTCGGACGCGATCTCGAGGAGAATGAACGACTGCGCGAGGTGATCCGGCGCGCCTTCGGCTGGTCCGTTCTTCTCGTGGGTCTGTTCGGCGGGCTCGGCGCCTGGGTCGTCTCCAAGCGCATGCTCAAACGCGTCGACGACATGACGCAGACCACGCGCGGCATCATGGCCGGCGATCTCGGCGGACGCCTCGCAGTCGCGGGAACGCGCGACGAGCTCGACCGGCTCGCCGAGAGCCTCAACGCCATGCTCGATCGCATCGGCGAGCTTCTGACCGGAATGCGGCAGGTCTCGGACAACATCGCGCATGATCTCAAGACCCCCCTCACCCGCCTGCGCAACCGCGCAGACGAGGCGCTTCGCACGGCGCGAAGCCCCGATGAGCTGCGCGCGGCGCTCGAAGCGACCATCGAAGAAAGCGACAACCTCATCCGCGTGTTCAACGCGCTCCTGATGATCGCCCGTCTGGAGGCGGGCGCGGCGGCCGACATGGTCGTCGGATACGACGCTGCGGAAGTGGTCGGCGGCGTGGCGGAGCTCTACGAGGCTGCGGCCGAGGAAGCCGGGATGCGCCTCGTGGCCGACGTCTCGCCGGACCTTCCGGTGAAGGGCTCGCGCGAATTGCTCGGGCAGGCCGTCGCGAACCTGATCGACAACGCGATCAAGTATGGCCGGCGCAAGGACGGGAACGGCGAGCCGGACACGATCGCCGTCTCCGCCCGTCGCGAAGGCGAGCGCGTACTTATCGACGTGACGGATCACGGCCCCGGCATTCCGGAGGCCGATCTGGAGCGCGCGCAGGAGCGCTTCGTGCGACTGGAAAGCGCGCGCACTCGCCCGGGTTTCGGCCTCGGACTCAGCCTCGTGGCCGGTGTCGCGCGCCTCCACGATGGCTCGTTACTCCTCGAAAACGCGGGCCCTGGCCTGAAAGCAACGCTCGATCTTCCGCTCAGCTCGCCCGCGCCGTCTCCAATGTGACGGCGACGTCGCGCGCCAGCGTGGCCGCGCTCTCCTCCATGTCGTCGATCGCCGCCTCGACAAATTCGGCCTGCGCCGCCGCGACGTCCTTGACGTCGCGCGCCTTCGCGAGATACGCCATGAGAGCGCATTGCTGTTCGAACATGCGCTTCATGCACTCATTCACATAAAGCGCGTAGGCGAACGGAATATCGAATGTCGTCGTCCGCCACAAATTCATCATAGCGGCCGTAGTCGCCATGGGATCGATTGGAACGACCGGTCCGCCTTCGCGCCGCATTGGAGCCTCCCGAATTGACTGAATGATCATCAAGTCTCCTTGGAAATTAAGACGCCATCGTGGTGCGCGAATTGATTTCGATCACGCAACCGACACAATCGGTTCAGCCGAGAGACCGGGCGAATTCCGCGAGTTCGGCGTCGAAGCGCTCCGCCTCCTCGAGGAAGGGCATGTGCCCGACGCCCGGATACCAGGACAGGCGCGCATCGGCGGCGATCGCAGCAGATTCCTGCGTCATGCGCGGCATGATGATCGTATCGGCCTCGCCCTGCGTGAACAGACACGGCTTCCCGAGCGCCTTCAATACCGGACGATAATCTGCGTCGCGCGAACTCATGGCGCGACGCACGTCCGGTCGCGTGAGCATGCTGGAAGCTATCATGCGCTCGATCTCGGACCGCGGCAGGGGTTTGACGGCGCAGGCATGGGCGAAAGCGATCATGCCGGCGATCGCCTTGGCCTGATCCTTCGACATGCCGCGCGCCGCATGCTCGATGAAGGTCGCGCCGGTGTAGTCGCCGATATAGTCCTTGCCGATCACGAGCGAGGCGGCGACGAAATTGACGCCGCCGATCGCGGAATCGCCGTGTACGCGCAGATAATCGGCCACGACGAGCCCGCCATAGGACCAGGCGACGAGGACGGGCTTCTCGAGCCCAAGCCCCGCGATCACCGCGTGAAGGTCGGCCGCCCATAGGTCGCCGTCGGCGTAATGAGCGAGGCCGTCCGGGGCCTCGGAGGCGCCGTGCCCGCGCAGGTCGAAGGCAACGAGGTCGAATTCCTGCGCCAAAGGCCCCGTAAGCTGCCGGGACCAACAGAGATGATGTTGCGACCAGCCGTGCAGGAAGACGATCGGGCGTCCCTCGCGCCGGCCGGTGCGGCGCACGTGAAGCCGCACGCCAGCGCCACCCTCGACTTCTGTGATCTCCATGCGAATTCTCGTCCTGTCCGTGTCGTCGATCCGGCGCTGCGAGCATTAGCATGCAGCCCCCAATGTGGCCACGCGCCGATCAGCGGTAAAGACGAAGAATAGGCGTCAGGTTTATTGTGCGACGCAGCATGAAGGCGCCGAATTAATGTGCATTTCGTGCGCCGGAAGGAGCATTGACCACAAGGCGCCGCCACCTTAACACTTACCGACGGGGCATGGCGGAGCCATGCCACAGCAATGATCTGGGAGGGTATTTCGCATGGCAGGGATTCGCAAGGCAGGGAAAGGTATCGTTCGCCGCTCGCTGATCGCGGGCGCTCTTGGCGGCGCGCTGGCGTTCTCCGCCTCCGCGCCGGCCTTCGCGCAGGAGGAATACCTGCTCTCGACGGCCTCGACCGGCGGCACCTACTATCCCGTCGGTGTCGCGATCGCGACGCTGGTGAAAGTTCGCTTGCAGAACGCCGAAGGCATCAACATGTCGGCGATCAGCTCGGCCGGCTCGGGCGAGAACGTGCGCCTGATGCGCGACAACGAGGTCCAGTTCGCGATTCTCCAGGGTCTCTTCGGCGCCTACGCCGCGACGGGCACAGGCACGCTGGCCGCGGAGGGTCCGCAGGACAATCTGCGCTCGATGGCGATGCTCTGGCAGAATGTCGAGCATTTCGTCATGCGCAGGGGCGACGCGCCGACGGGCACGATCGACGACATCGCCAACGTCAAGGGCCGCACGGTGTCGATGGGCCTGCAAAATTCGGGCACGATCGAATCCAACAACGTGATTCTGACCAATCTCGGCTATCCGCTGAGCGAGTTTGATCTCGCATATATGGGCTACAACCCCTCCGCCGACGCGCTCCAGAACAACCAGATCGCGGCCATGTCCACCCCGGGCGGCGTTCCGGTGGCTGGCGTGGCGCGCGCCTTCGCGGCGCTCGGCGGCGACGCCGTGCTCCTTAATTTCACCGATGAGCAGATCGAGCGCGCCAACGGAGACTTCGTAGGCCTCTGGACGCCGTTCCCGATCCCGGCCGGCACCTATCCGGGGCAGGAGGCGGACGTCATCACCATCGGCCAGCCGAACTTCCTCGCCGTCAACGCCGACGTGCCCGAGGACACGGTCTACAAGATCACGAAGGCGATCTTCGAAAATCTTGGGTTCCTACAGGCGATCCATCCCGCGACCAATGAAATGTCGCTCGAAGTCGCCCTCAACGGCCTGCCGATGCCGCTGCATCCCGGCGCGCTGCGCTACTTCGAGGAAGCCGGCCTGACGATCGAGGATCGCCTGCGTCCCTGACGCAGTGCGGCTCCCGCCGCATGACGAATGAGGAGGGCGCGGGCAGTTTCCGCGCCCTTTTTCGCCCCTGCCGCACGCCATCCGGCAGGTAGAGGCCGCCGGGCGACGCTGCGCGCTCCGCAGATGGCTTGAGAAATCCGCCGGAGAGATCCGCAGATGACCGAAGCGACCAGGAACGCCGCCCCCTCGAACGAGACCGAAAAAGCCCCGGAGGAAGAGTTCGAGGCCTATGTGCGGGATCTCGGCTGGGATTCCTGGATCGGCCGCGCCGCCTGGGCTGTGGGAATATCGCTCGCGCTCTACCACATCTGGATCAACACTTTCGGGCGACTCGACACGCTCTGGCTGACGGCGATCCACTTCGCCGGTTTCGGCTTTCTTTGCGCCTTGCGCTATCCCTTGATGCGGGCGAAGACGCCGTTGGGCGAGAAGCTCATCCTCACCTTCGACATCGCTTTCGGCGCGGTCGCAGCGATCAGCACCATCCTTCTGATCAATGCGCAGGGCGCGATCTACGCGCGGGGCGTCCGCCTGGGAATGTACGAATATATTCTCTCGATCATCGTCATCGCATCGGCGATCGAACTGACGCGGCGCGCGACAGGCTGGATCATCCCGATCCTGATCGTCGTCGGCTTGACATACGTATCCTGGTGGGGGCCAAGCGCTCCGGGCGTGTTCCGTTTCGCTGGGCTCAGCGTCGATACGCTGCTCTTCAGGTCGGTCTTTTCCGATGAAGGCATGTTCGGATCGATCGCCCTGATTTCAGCGACTTACGTCTATCTCTTTATTCTCTTTGGAGCGTTTCTCGTCCGATCCGGCGCCGGCGAATTCATCATTGAACTGGCCCGCGCCGTCGCCGGCCGGTTCGTCGGCGGCCCCGGTTTCGTCTCCGTGATCGCGTCGGGGCTCACCGGCAGCATCTCTGGCTCCGCCGTCGCCAACACGGTGTCGACGGGCGTCATCACCATTCCGCTGATGAAGAAGGCGGGCTTCCCGCCGCGATTCGCGGCGGCCGTCGAATCGGCCGCCTCCACGGGAGGCATGATCATGCCTCCGATCATGGGCGCTGGCGCCTTCGTCATGGCGACCTACACGCAGATCTCCTACCTTGAGATCGTGGCGGTGAGTTTCCTTCCGGCGGTCGTCTACTATCTCTCCGTCGGCTTCTTCGTGCGCATCACGGCCAAGCGCCTCAATCTGACTTCGCGCGATCTCGAGGCGCCGACTGCGATGGAGGTGATCCGTCGCGGCGGAGCCTCCTTCCTGATCCCGATCGGCATGCTGATCGGCATGCTGATTGCGGGCTTCACCCCGACCTACGCGGCCTGTTTCGCGATCCTCGCCTGCATCGTCTCCTCGTGGTTGACGCCCAAGCCCATGGGGCCACGCGCCGTTTTCGAGGCGCTGGCCCTCGGTTCGATCAACATGATCATGACCGCCGTCCTGCTCGTCTCGGTCGGCCTCGTCGTCAACGTCATCGCCATGACGGGCGTCGGAAACACCTTCTCGCTGATGATCACCACCTGGGCCGGCAACAGCCTCATCATCGCGCTGATCCTCATCGCGTTCGCGTCGCTCGTGCTCGGCATGGGGCTTCCGGTGACGGCGGCCTATATCGTGCTCGCGACGCTTTCGGCCCCCGCCCTGCACCTGCTCATCCAGAACAACGCGCTGATCGACGTGATCGTCGCCGGCCAGGTGCCCGAGCAGGCGCGGATGATCTTCATGCTGGCCGATCCGAACGCGGTCGCGGCGCTCGCCGCGCCGATGTCGCGCGACGCGGCCAACGCGCTCGTCGCGGCGGCTCCGCCTGAACTTCTCTCGCAGGTCTATCCGCAGGCGCTCGATCCGCTGACGATCAAGCTGGCGCTGCTCTCGGCCCACATGATCATCTTCTGGCTCTCGCTCGACTCCAACGTAACGCCGCCTGTCTGCCTCACCGCCTTCGCGGCTGCGGCGATCGCCAAGACGTCGCCGATGCGCACGGGTCTCGAATCCTGGAAAGTGGCGAAGGGCCTTTACCTGATGCCCGTTCTCTTCGCCTACACCAGTTTCCTCGGCGGGCCATGGATCGACGTCATGCACGTTTTCTTTATCGCGATACTCGGGGTCTACGCGCTCGGATCGGCGATCGAGGGGCATATGGAGGCGCCAATCAATTGGCCGCTGCGCATCTTCCTGTTCGCCGCCGGCGTGGCCCTGCTCTGGCCCAATAACACGCTCGTCGAGGTTATCGGCGGGATTGGCGTGATCGGCGTCATCATCTGGAACATCCGGCTCGACAGGAAAATCCAGCGCGAGCGCGCCGCCGCGAGGGCAGTCCCGGCCTGACCCCGCGACCAGGGCCTCGTGAACGCATCCGCCGCTATCCGCGCCGCAACCAGCGGCGCGGATCAGCATTTTATGGTTGCATTTTTATGAATTCTCCCCGTTAATACTATCTTTAGTATTTATTTCAGGCGACATCCATCGTGACCAGCGCCTTTGTCCCCCTTCTGACGGCGCTCGTCTTTCTCTGCCTCGCTCAGGAGAGCCGCGCCACGCCAGCGCCAAGCGCGGACGCGCCGCAGGAAGCGGCCCGGCGCGAATTGCGGCAAGTTATTTTCGGCTCATCGGAAGTGGCGGGCGGGTCGGTGTTTCTGGGCTCCGGCTTCAAACGGGCGCTCGCCGGGTCGGTCGATGCGCAGGGGCCGATCATGATGTCCCTCTCGGGCGCCGGCGCGACGGGAGAATCGTTCGCCGGGCCTGCCGGCATCCGCTTCGTACAGCCGCGCCTGTCCCAGTCGAGCGCGCTGCTCTTCGGTTACCAGTGGATGGGCGAGTTCGGCGTTCTCATGCTCGCGGCGGGGC
The DNA here is from genome assembly GCA_007693435.1 of Salinarimonadaceae bacterium. GTDB lineage: Bacteria > Pseudomonadota > Alphaproteobacteria > Rhizobiales > Beijerinckiaceae > Saliniramus. The sequence goes on from REDO01000034.1 coordinate 13,326, forward strand.
CGGAAATCGCCCGCGAACAGCAGCTCGACCGTTTCGGCATGCCGCGCTGGCAACCGGCGCGTCGCGGCGTCGGCTTCATCGCCGAGGTCTGGACCGAGCCGTGGTCGCAAACCATGGCGCAGGCGACGCTGACCGTGTCCGGCGCGCGCGGCTCCATCTGGGGCCGGGTCGCCGCAGGCTATGCGCCGTTCGAGCGGGTTTTTCTCGGTCCGGAAATCTCCGCCTACATGGACGACGGCTACGAGGAGCTGCGCTTCGGCCTGCACCTGACCGGGCTGACGCTCGGCCCCTTCACCTTCCGCCTCAACGGCGGGATCCTGCACGCGCCCGGCCGGCGCGACGAGACCTATTTCGGCTTCCAGACCTATTTCAAGATCTGACCGCGCCGACGCGCGCGAGGAAGGCGGCCGCGTCCGTCACGATCTCGCACCGGCGCTCGTCGTTCATGCGCGCGAGATTGCGATAGGGCATGCCCATGCGCGGATTGCCGGAGAGGCGCTTCTCGTTCTCGATCAGGAAGTTCCAGTAGAGGTAATTGAAGGGACACGCCCCCTCCCCGCTCTTGCCCTTCACGTCGTAGCGACAGCCGGCGCAGTAATCCGACATCCGGTTGATATAGGCGCCCGACGCCGCATAGGGCTTCGAGGCCAGAAGCCCGCCATCGGCGAACAGCGTCATGCCGTGGACGTTCGGCAACTCCACCCATTCGAAGGCGTCGGCGTAGACGAGGAGATACCATTCCTGCACCTCGGCCGGGGTCACGCCGGCGAGCAGCGCGAAATTGCCGAGCACCATCAGACGCTGGATATGGTGGGCGTAGGCGTTGGCGCGCGTTTCGGCTACGCAGGCCCGCAGGCACGCCATGTCCGTCTCGCCGGTCCAGTAAAGGTCGGGCAGGCGCCGCGACGCGCCGAGCGCGTTCGTGCCGGCATAGTCGGGCATGCGCAGCCAGTAGATGCCGCGCACGTATTCACGCCAGCCGATGATCTGGCGCACGAAGCCCTCGACCGCGTTGAGCGGAGCCTGCCCACGCTCCCATGCCGCGACCGCAGCACGGCAAACCTCGAGCGGCGTCAACAGGCCGACGTTCAGATAGGGCGAGATCAGCGAGTGAAAGAGGAACGGCTCGCCCTGCTTCATGGCGTCCTGATAATCCCCATAGCCGGAGAGGCGCTCGGAGACGAACACGTCGAGCGCGCGCAGCGCCTCGTGGCGCGTCACGGCCCAGCCGAACGGTTCGAGATCGCCGAAATGGTCAGGGAAACGCGCGGCGACGAGGTCCATGACTTCCCTCGTCAAGGCGTCGGGAGAAAAGCGCGGATGCGCGGGAGGGCTGACGCCAGCGGGAAGCGCCTTGCGGTTCTCCGCGTCGAAGTTCCACTGCCCGCCGACAGGCTGGCCCTCCCCCGTCATGAGGAGCCCGGTCTTGCGGCGCATCTCGCGGTAGAAGAACTCCATGCGGTAGCTCTTGCGCCCTTCCGCCCAGGCCGCGAAATCGCCGAGCGAGCAGACGAACCGGTCGTCCTCGCGGATCTCGACGGGGACCGGCAGCTCCTCGCGCCAGTCCTGCATCATCTCGCGCACGCGCCATTCGCCGGGTTCCGTCACGACGAGCCGCGAGGCGGCGTGGCGCGCCAGCGCGCGCGCGACCTCGCCCGAGAAGGAGCCGGTGTTGCCGGGCGCGTCGAGCCTCACATAGTCGACCCGCAAGCCCTCGTCGCGAAGCGCCTGAGCGAAATGGCGCATGGCGGAGAGGATGAAGACGAGCTTCTGCTTGTGGTGGCGGACATAGACCGTCTCGTCGTGGACCTCGACCATGAGGATGACGTCGCGCCTTGGATCGACGTCGCGCAGGCTCGATACGTCGCGGGTGAGCTGGTCGCCCAGCACGAGCCGGAGGCTTCCGGTCCGTTCGTCCGTCATCGGGGCTGATCTCCCGCCAAGCGCTCGAAGGCGCAACTTGTTGTTATGAGCTGCGTCGGTAGACTTAAGGCGCGGGCGTCCTACGTCCAGCGGCTCAGTTCGCCGCGCGCGCCGCAACGGAGCCCGCCGCCCATGCGCTTCGCCTATGCCGGCATCGACATGCTCGGAACGGCCTTCGACACCCTGGTCGCCGCCGGCTGGACGCCGGTGAAGCTGTTCACGCGGCCCTGCGACGGGATCGTCGATTTCAATGATCGCGTCGTCGCGACGGCGGCTCGCTTTCGCACCCCGATCCAGCTCTCGCGCCTGATGCCGCAGGATTTCGAGGGGCTTGCGCGCGAGGGCGTCGAATGTCTCGTGGTCGCGGGTTATCCCTGGCTCGTCACGGGCTGGAAGGGCGTCCTGCCCTACGCCCTGAACATCCATCCCTCGCCCCTGCCGGAAGGTCGCGGTCCTTACCCGCTCATGCGCGCCCTGCTCGAGGACCGCAGGAGCTGGGGCGTCACCGCGCATGTTCTCGCGCCCGCTTTCGACACCGGCGCGATCATCGCGCAGGAGAATTTCGATCTCGACGTGAATGAAACCCACGACAGCCTGCTGACTCGCTGCCAGCTCGCCGCCGGCACGCTGGCCAGAAGGTTGTCGCAGGACCTGCCGCAGGCATGGGAGAACGCCACGCCACAGGGAGAAGGCTCCTACTGGCCGCGCACGACCGACGCCGAGCGGACCCTGGACTGGAGCAAGGGCGTCGAGCATGTCCTGCGCACGGTGCGCGCATTCGGAAGCCTCGAGACCATCGCACGCTTCGGCGATTCACAGGTTTTCGTACAGGCGGCGTCCGGATGGCGCCAGGCGCATGACCACGCGCCCGGCGCGCTCGTTCTCGCCTATCAGCGCCATCTCACCATCGCGGCGAGCGACGGCTACGTCACATTGACCGGGTGGAGCACCATGTCGCGCCAGCAGACGCGGGCCATGGGCCGCTGAACTTCAGGCCATATTAGATGACGTAATGCTTGTATGCTGATAAGTTTTTTACGATAATGCTAGCTTAAGTTGACGGCTATGCAGCCGTGGGTTATAGCCCGCTCACTGCTCATCAAGACGGTTCAACGGTTGCGGATCTTCCACCACCAATGATCGTCCCGGACGAGTGGTTCGTATGCGTGATCCCCTCGCGCATGCATGGTCCTCGGGCCGGCTCGTGCCGGCTCATGGTTTCTTCCCAACTTCTCAACGGCTCCTTCGGGAGCCGTTTTTTTAGCTCCGCCAGATACTAACGCGCCGGAGTCCGCCAGATTTCGTCGGCGTATTCCCGGATCGTCCGGTCGGACGAGAACCATCCCATGCGCGCCGTGTTCAGGATGGCCATCGTCATCCAGCTTGCCTGATCATACCACAACCCGTCGATGCGCCTTTGAGCGTCCCAATACGCATCGAAATCCGCCGCGACGAGATAGCGATCGGCATGGGCGACGGCGCTGCATAGCGGCGCGAAACGATCCGGGTCATCCGGCGAGAAAAGCCCGCTCTCGATCTCGAACAGCGCGCGCGCGAGACGCGTGGACCGGTCGAGCGTGGGGGCGCTGGCGTAACCGGAAGCGAGGAGCTCCGAAGCCTCCTGCGCCGTCGCTCCGAATATGAAAATGTTCTCGGCGCCGACATGCTCGCGCATCTCGACATTGGCGCCGTCGAGCGTGCCGATGGTCAGCGCGCCGTTGAGAGCGAGCTTCATGTTGCCGGTTCCCGACGCCTCCATTCCAGCGGTCGATATCTGCTCCGAGAGATCGGATGCGGGGATGATCGCCTCGGCGACGCTCACGTTGTAATCGGGCACGAAGACGAGCTTCAGCCGACCGCGAATGTCGGGATCGTCGTTGACGAGCGCGCCGACCGCGTTTGCGAGCCGGATCACGAGTTTCGCCTGCGCATAGCCCGCCGCCGCCTTGCCGGCGATGATCTTCACACGAGAAGGCCATTCGCGGTCGGGATCGTCCTTCATGGCCAGATAAAGCGCCACCGTTTCGAGGATGTTCAGAAGCTGGCGCTTGTATTCGTGAATGCGCTTGATCTGCACGTCGAACAGCGCGGAAGGGTCCACCACGACGCCCGTGCGCTCGCGCACGAGATCCGCGAGTCTTTCCTTGGCGTGTCGTCGCTGCGCCACGAAGCGTTCGACGAAAGCCGCGTCGCCCGCGAGAGGCTCGATCGCCCTCAAACGCTCAGGATCGTCGAGCACCCCCGCGCCAGCCGCCTCCACGAGCAGCGCGGTCAGCCCAGAATTGGCCTGGTGCAGCCAGCGGCGGAAGGTGATTCCGTTCGTCTTGTTGACGATCCGCCCCGGCAGGGCGCGGTCGAGATCTGCGAACACCGTCTCGCGCATCAATCGGGTGTGCAGTGCGGAGACGCCGTTCACGCGCCGCGCGCCGACGAAGGCGAGGTTGCCCATCCGCACACGCCTGCCATTGGTCTCGTCGATGATCGACAGCCGGCGCAGCAGCGCGTCCTCCGCGCCGAGGCGTTCGCGGGCCTGTTCGAGGTAGGCAAGGTTGATCGCGTAGATGATCTCCATGTGGCGCGGCAGCATGCCCTCCATCAGATCGACGGGCCAGCTCTCCAGCGCCTCCGGGAGGAGCGTGTGGTTGGTGTAGTTGAGAACCTCCTGCGTGATCGACCAGGCGTCTTCCCAGGCGAGGTCGTGCTCGTCCACCAGCAGGCGCATCAACTCGGCGACGGCGATGGCGGGATGCGTGTCGTTGAGCTGGATCGCCGCGTGCGAAGCCAGGTCCGCGAGCGCCCTTCCCGCTTCGAGATGGCGGCGCAGCAGGTCGGCGAGCGAGGCGGCCGTGAAGAAATACTCTTGCCGCAATCGCAATTCCTGCCCGGCGGGATTCGAATCGCCCGGATAGAGCACTTGCGAGATCGCCTCCGCCCGGATCCGGGCGGCGGCGGCGCCGACGTGGTCGCCGTCGTTGAACATTTCGAGCGACAGCGGCTCCGCGCTCCGCGCCGACCACAGCCGGAGCACGTTGACGCGCCGCCCGCGCCAGCCGGCGACGAGCATGTCCGAAGGAACCGCGAGAACGTTTTCCTCCGGCGTCCAGATGCGCCGCATGCGTCCGTCCGGTCCGACTTCTTCGCGAACCGAGCCGCCGAATCCGACCGTCACGATGGCGTTCGGGCGCTGAAACGACCACGGGTCGGCGTTCGCCCCCCAGTCGTCGGGCGCCTCGCGCTGCTCGCCGTCGATGACGCTCTGGCGGAACAGGCCGTATTCGTAGCGCAGGCCGTAGCCAACGGCCGGTATGTCGAGCGACGCGAGGCTCTCCATGAAGCATGCGGCGAGGCGCCCGAGTCCGCCATTGCCGAGCGCGGCGTCCAGTTCGGCCTTGCGTATGCGCTCGAAATCGACGCCGAGATCGGCGAGCGCCCCGCGCGCGGCGTCGAGAAGGCCCAGATTGCCGAGATTGTCGCGCAGACCGCGCCCGACGAGGAATTCGAGCGAGAGGTATGACACCTCCCTTTCGCCGTCGGGCGCCGCATCCGGCTGCGAAAGCCTGATGTCCACGAGCCTGTCGCGCACTGCGAGCGCAGTGGCGCGCATCCAGTCGCGATCGCCCGCACGCTCGGGCGATACGCCGAGCGCATGGACCAGCTTGTCGCTGATGGCCTCACGCAACATCTCACGATCTCTCAACGCGTCACCAGCGATGGCCCTTGCCCCGCCACCGCCAAGGGCGGCCAAATGTCTTTCCTGCACGCGACGCCTCTCTTTCGCGAAAGGGGCCTGTCGCGCCCCCGCCAATTACTCTGTGATACCCGAATTCGACCAAACCACGACCCGCCTTGTCAAACCAGGGGTCGTAAGGTGGCGAAAAGACTAAGGAAACATTGATGCGCCGCCGATCGCGGCAGCCGAATCCCTGTTTGAAGAAGTTCAGACCAGAACGGGCTGCGCCGTCTGCTCTTCGACGGCGAACACGCGGCGATAACGTTCGACCTCGTCCGCCGGGCCGACGGCCTTTGTGGGATTGTCGGAGAGCTTGACCGCCGGACGGCCGTTCACGGCGACGACCTTGCAGACGACGGAGATCGGATCGAGCGTCTCGTCCGGCACGAAGCCCCGGAAGTCGTTGGTCAGCAGCGTGCCCCAGCCGAAGCCGATGCGCATGCGGCCCGAAAAGCGCCGGTGGATGCGCTCGATCGCCTCCACATCGAGGCCGTCGGAGAAGATGGCGAGCTTGTGGCGCGGATCCTCGCCACGATAGCGCCACCAGGCGATCGCCTCCTCGCCGCCCGCGATCGGCTCCTTCGAATCGATTCGCATGCCCGTCCATTGCGAGACCCATTCGGGCGCCCCGGCCAGGAAATTCGCCGTGCCGTAGGTGTCGGGCAAGATGACGCGCAGATTGCCGTCGTAATCTTCCTGCCAGTCGGAGAGCACCGCGTAGGGCGCGCGGCGCATCGCGTTCTCGTCGTCGGCGACGAGCGCCGTGTAGACCATCGGCAGCTCATGGGCGTTGGTTCCGACGGCCTCGACCTCCCGGCGAAGCGCGATGACGCAGTTCGATGTGCCGAGAAACGAAGACCCGAGTCCCTCCGCCATCGCCTGGACGCACCAGTCCTGCCAGAGGAACCCGTGGCGGCGACGCGTGCCGAAATCGGCGATGCTCAGGCCCGGCAGCGCCTTGAGCCGCTGGATCTTCTCCCAGACGCGCGTCATGGCCCGGGCGTAGAGCACCTGAAGCTCGAATTTGGCCATCGTCTTGGTGACGCCGCGCGAGCGCAGCTCGTTGAGGATCGCGAGCGCGGGGATCTCCCACATCGTCGTCTCGATCCACGGCCCCTCGAAGGTGAGCGTGTATTGTCCGTCGTGCTTCTCAAGGTGATATGGCGGGAAGCGGAACTGCTCGAGCCAGGCTATGAACTCGGGCGAGAACATCTGCCGCTTGCCGTAGAACGTATTGCCGCGCAGCCATGTCGATTCGCCGCGCGTAAGGCGCAGGCTACGCACATGGTCGAGTTGCTCGCGCAACTCGCCCTCGTCGACGAGATCGGCCAGCCGCACCGTCGGCGAGCGATTGGTGATGCCGAAAGTCACGCTCACGTCGCGGTAGCGGCGGTAGATGGTCTGCGCCATCAGCAGCTTGTAGAAATCCGTGTCGAGCACGGACCTGACGATAGGGTCGATCTTCCAAGTATGGTTGTAGACCCGCGTGGCGATGTCGACCATCGCTTCTCTCTCCCCGGACGCGACACGGGGGCGACCTTAGACGATCGGGCGGCGCCTGTGAAATCCCGCCCGAGCCGAAATTGCGGACGCATTGTCGCCGTGAATCGCGTTCACGCTGTCTTTTCGAGCGCCGGCGCAAATGATGCGTGGAAAATCGCGCGCTGCGGCGGCGCATAGGCGCGTTTTTGCGCTTCTTGTTTAGACTTTGCGCGCGTCCTTTTGTAGAAGGAACGGCGGCGTATGAGCGACCCGACCGGAGGCGGTACTGCGGTGAGATCAACCGCGACAGATAACCCTGCGCGCAGCGTGGACGGAATTGGGGCGGCATGCTGATCAGGCGCGCCTTGAAGGTTCTTCTGCCGCTCGCCGCTCTGGCAGGTATCGTCATGGCGATCGCGCCCTGGACGATATCTTCGCGCGCGCTCGTCGCGGCGCTGGCCGATCAGCTTCAAGACGAATTCGGGGTCACCTTCACGAGCGACGGCCGCGCCGTTATCGCTTTCCTGCCTCTGCCGCGCGTCAAGTTCGAGGACATCGCGATTACGGCCCCGGACGGCGGGAAGCTCGTGACGGGCGGAGAGCTGCGCGGGCGTCTCGCCGTGACGCCCCTGCTCTACGGGCGCATAATCGTCGATGAGATCAGTCTCGCCAACAGCCGTGTCGACGTTGCGATCGACGAGACCGGCGCCAGCGCATGGGACGACATCGTCGCGGATGCGAGGGCCGCCATCGCCGGCGAAGCGCCCTCTCCGGACGTGGCCCGACTCGCGCTGGCTGGCGTGCAGGTGCACCATCACGACGCGCGCACGCATGCGCGATACACACTGCGCAATGTCGATCTCACCCTCGACTGGCCGAATTCGCGCGGTCGGACTTCGCTTTCAGGCTCGTTCGCCCTGCGCGGGGAGACGGTGCAGGTCACGCTGCGCGACTTTACGCCAGCCGCCTTTCTCGCCAACGAGCGCAGCCCCATCGATCTGAGGCTCGCGGGCCGCTTCGGGCGGCTCTCGGTATCGGGCACAGTCAGCCGCGGCGTGGACAGCCCCTGGCTGATCGGACGCGGCTCTTTCGAGACGACGGCTTTGCGCGACCTTCTGATCTGGAGCGGGCACAATCTGCCGCTCGGCCCCCTGGTTCGCGCATTCTCGCTCGAAGGCGAGGTCACCGGCGTGGGCGGCGTCGTCTCGTGGCCTTCGCTTCGCATCACTTTGGGCTCCGACCGGATGGAAGGCGCGCTGACCGCGCGCTCGGAGGAAGGGCGCATCTCGATCAACGGGACGCTGGCGGCGGATACGCTGACCCTCGACGATTTCGCAGCCCCCTTCCTTGCCGCGGCGCCGCCTTCCGGGCCGTGGCGCTTCCAGCGTTACGACCTGTCGGGCGCGACCGCCGCGGATCTCGACCTGCGGCTATCGGCGAACACGGCGCGATTGCGCGGCCTGTCGATGAGCGACGTGGCGCTCGGGGTGCTCGTCAAGAAGGGTCGGATCGAGACGACGTTGAGCCGGGCGGAGATGCATGGCGGTCTGGTGCGCGGACGCCTCGCCCTCACGAGCTCGGACGGGGCGATCGAGCTGCGCGCTCAGGGCGGCGCCGAGAACGTCGATCTCGCAGCCGCTTTCCGCGACGCGGGCGTCTCGCCATGGCTCACCGGGCGCGGGGGCGGCGAGTTCATCCTGCAGGCCCGGGGACCGAGCGCAGCCGAGCTTGCGCGTTCGGCTGCCGGTCAGGCCAGCGTGCACATCCGTGACGGCCAGTTCGTGGGACTGGCGCTTTATGATGCGCTCCGGCGTTTCGAACGCCAGCCCCTCACCGCCTCGCTCAACCTGCACAGCGGCTCGACGCCTTTCGAGGAAGCTCACGGACGTCTCGATCTCGAGAGCGGCATCGGGCGCATCGTCGACGCCGGGTTCGAATCGACGCGACTATCGGGCGTCGCACAGGGCGTCATCTTCGTGCCCGACAGGCGTGTGGCGGCGCGCGTCGCCGTCGAGAGCAAAGAGCCCGTCGGCGCGGGCGGCATGATTTCCGCCCTCTCCTTCGACGTCCAGGGACCCTGGCGGGACATCGCGGTTCTGCCGGACGCCAATGCGCTGATCCAGCGCTCGGGCGCCGCGCGGCTCCTGCTCGATCCTACCGCCGGAGCGCGCTCCGCCGAGGACACCCCGGCGCAATAGACGGCTTCCCCCGCCGCTTGGTCAGCCGCCGCGCTCGGCGCGCATGACTGAACGTTTCGTGACAAGCGCCGCGACGATCACGGCGACTGTCACCAGAGCGATCAGGATCGTCGAGGCGGCGTTGATTTCCGGCGTCACTCCGAGCCTTACCTGGCTGTAGATGCGCATGGGCAGGGTCGTCGCGCCGGGGCCGGACGCGAAGCTCGCGATCACGAGATCGTCCATGGAAAGCGTGAAGGCCAGAAGAAACCCCGCGAGGATCGCCGGAGCGATCAGAGGAAGCGTGACCGTGAAGAACACCTTCCACGGCGGCGCGCCCAGATCCAGCGCGGCCTCCTCCAGCGCCCGGTCGAACGTCACGAGACGCGACTGCACCACGACCGTGACGAAGCACATGGAGAACGTCGTGTGCGCGATCACGATCGTCCAGTATCCGCGCCCCACATCGATCGCGACGAACAACAGCAGCAGCGACAGGCCGGTGATCACCTCCGGCATGACCATCGGCGCGTAGACGAGGCCCGTGAACAGCGCCCGGCCCCGGAACCGGCCGTAGCGGGTGAGCGCGATCGCCGCCATCGTGCCCAGCACGGTGGCGACTATGGCCGTGACGAAGGCCACGCGAAGCGTCACCCAGGCCGCGGCCATAAGCTGCTCGTTGCGCAACAATTCGCCGTACCAGCGCGTCGAGAAACCGCCCCAGACGGTGACGAGGCGCGATTCGTTGAACGAGTAGATCATGAGCAGCAGGATCGGCAGGTAGAGAAACGCGAAGCCGAAGACGAGCGCCGTGACGTTGAAGAAGGAAAGGCCGCGCCTCATCGGCCCATCTCCAGGCGCCGCGCTTCCGCCTCGCGAAAGAGCACGATCGGGACAACGAGAATAACCAGCAGCACGATCGCCACGGCCGAAGCGAGCGGCCAGTCGCGATTGCCGAAGAACTCCGTCCAGAGCGTCCGGCCGATCATCAGCGTCTCCGATCCGCCGAGCAGATCCGGCACGACGAATTCGCCGACGATCGGGATGAAGCAGAGAAGCGATCCCGCGATGATTCCAGGTTTCGCCAGCGGCACGGTGATCGTCCAGAACGCCTTGAAGGCGGAGGCGCCGAGATCCTGCGCCGCTTCGATCAATGAATCGTCGAGCCGCTCCAGCGTCGCGTAAAGCGGCAGCGCCATGAAGGGGAGATAGGTGTAGACGAGGCCGATGAAGACCGCGCGCTCGGTGTCGATGATCTGGAGCGGCGCGGAGATCAAGCCGACGCTCAGGAGCCAGTGGTTCAGCAAACCCTCGGGCTTGAGGATGCCTATCCAAGCGTAGACGCGGATCAGGAAACTCGTCCAGAACGGCAGGATGAGCGCGGCGACAAGCATCGGGCGCCAGGATCGCGGCGCGCGCGTCATGGCGTAGGCCAGAGGGAAGCCGATCAAGAGCAGCAGAAAGGTCGCCACCGCCGCGATCCGCAGCGAGGAGAGGAAGGAGGCGACGTAGAGGTCATCTTCCCAGAGGAACAGGAAATTTTCGAGGCTCAGATCGGCAAGGAACGCCAGGAAACCTTCCCAACCCTCCGAAATATCGAGGAGAGGCCAGTAGGGAGGCTGCGCCAGCCGCTGCTCGGAGAGCGATATCTTCAGGACGATGCCGACGGGCAGCAGGAAGAAGACGCCGAGCCAGGCGAAGGGAGCGCCGAGGATGAGCGCGCGGCCGATTCTGTCGCGAAGAGCCATGGCGCTCACTTCGTCAGGATCACGGCGGCGTCGGGAGCGAAGGAGACGAAAACCCTTTCCTCCCAATCGAGCGGCCGTTCGGTGAAGCGGGTGGCGTTGGCGCGGGTGACGCGCATGATCGCGCCGTCGTCGAGCCTGACGCGGTAGACCGTCCAGTCGCCCAGATAGCCGATGTCCCAGATCTCGCCGGCGAGTACGTTGGCCTCGCCTTCCGGACGCTCTCGCGAGACGCGCATCTTCTCGGGCCGCACCGCGACGACGACCGCGTCGCCGCGCTCGAGCGTCTCGTCGGGATCGTCGACGGAAAGGGCCGCGCCATCGTTTTTCGCGCAAAGCGCCCACGGCGAGCCCGATCCGCCGCCCTCGACGACGGTCTCGACGATATTCACGTCGCCGACGAATTCCGCAACGAACCGTGAGGCGGGCTGCTCGTAGATCACGCCCGGCGTGGCCACCTGCACGACGCGGCCGTGATCCATCACGGCGATGCGGTCGGCCATGGTCATCGCCTCTTCCTGATCGTGTGTGACGACAAGGAAGGTGGTGCCGAGCTTGATCTGGATGTCCATCAGTTCGAATTGCGTCTCCTCGCGCAGTTTCTTGTCGAGCGCGCCGAGGGGTTCGTCGAGGAGCAGCACTTTCGGGCGCTTGGCCAGAGCGCGGGCGAGCGCGACGCGCTGGCGCTGGCCGCCCGAAAGCTGGTCGGGGCGGCGTGCTGCGAAGCTCTCCATCTGCACGAGCTTGAGCATTTCCGCGACGCGCGCGCGGATCTCGTCCCGACGCATCCCCTCCTGCACCAGACCGTAGGCGACGTTCTTCTCGACGTTCATATGGGGAAAGAGAGCGTAGCTCTGGAACATCATGTTGACCGGGCGGCGATAGGGCGGAACCCCCGCGATATCCTCGCCCGCCAGCAACACACGTCCATTCGTCAGCTGCTCGAAGCCGGCCAGCATGCGCATCAGGGTCGACTTGCCGCATCCGGATGGGCCGAGCAGGCAGAAGAACTCGCCCTCGAAGATATCGAGCGTCAGATCATCGATCGCCAGCGTGTCGCCGAATCGCTTCGAAACCTTCTCGAAGCGGATGAGCGGACTTTTCCCCGGCTCGTTCCAGGGGGCGAAGGATTGCCGCACCGCGCCTACCGCGCGAGAAGATTTTTCAGGCGCCGCCATGATGCTCCCAAAAACCGCGTCCCGCGCATGAGCGCGTTTTCGCGGTTTAGGAGATTTCGCAAGGCGGGGAAAGGGGCCGAATGCGGACGTCGCCTACCGAGCCTCGCAATGGGCGATGAGGTTGGCGACGAACGCGTCGCATTTCGCGAGCTCTACCTCGGCGATCCACTCATCCGCCTGATGCGCCTGCGCGATCGATCCGGGGCCGACGATCACGGTCGGGACGCCCGCGACGCGGTGGAACAGGCCGCCCTCGGTCCCGTACGCCACTTTCGCGTGATCATTGCGCGCGGCCAGGCGCTTGGCCAGGGTCGCGACGGGCTCGTCCGGGGCGGTGTCGAGGCCGGGAAAGCCCGCGAACATTTCGAAATCGATCCCCGTGGCGGGGTCCACCGCGCGCATTCGCGGCTCGAGTTCGCTACGCGCGTAATCGACAATGCGCGCGACGAGCGAGTCCGCGTCGTCCTGCCCGACGACGCGGACCTCGAATCGGATCTCGCATTCGTCGGGAACGATATTGAGCGCAGTGCCGCCGCGCATGATCCCGACATGGGCGGTGGAGTGGGGCACGTCGTAGAGCGCATCGCGCGGCCCGCTCGCCTGAAGCTCTTCGGCGATGCGCCGGATCTCGGCGACGAGCAATGCGCCGAATTCCACGGCGTTGACGCCTTCCGGCGCCAACGAGGAATGACGCGTCAGGCCGCGCACGCGCGCGATCATGCTGAGCTTGCCCTTGTGGCCGATGACGACCTGCATGTTGCTGGGCTCGCCGACGAAACACGCCTCGGGTTGCACCGGCTGACGGGCGATCCATTCGGCGAGCTGACGCCCGCCGACGCAGCCGATCTCCTCGTCGTAGGAAAAGGCGAGATGGATCGGGCGGGCAAGGCGCGCGATCGCCATGTCCTGAGCGCGCGCGAGACATGCTGCGAGGAAGCCCTTCATGTCGCAGGTTCCCCGCCCGTAGATGCGACCGCCCTCGGCGCGCAAGGTGAACGGATCGGAAGACCAGGCCTGACCGTCGACGGGCACGACGTCCGTATGGCCCGAAAGGATGAAACCGGGCGCGTCTACCGGGCCGATAGAGGCCCAGAGATTCGCCTTCGTCCCCGTCTCGTCGTAGATCCGCTCCATCCGGAAGCCGAGAGGCTGGAGGAAAGCCTCGACCCAGGCGATCAGTTCGAGATTCGAGTTGCGGCTCGTCGTATCGAACGCCACCAGCGTCGACAGAATCGATACGATTCTGTCATTGGTCATATAATCGCTCCTTATAGTCCGCCGATTACGACGCGGGCGTCAGCGACATCTGCTCCGTGCGCACGAAATCGACGAAGCGCCGCGCGACCGGCAGGTTTCCGCCGACCGCCGGGAAGACGAAGGCGGTCTCGTATTCGATGATCGGCTCGAAGGGCCGGAACGCGAGCCCCGGACC
>REDO01000167.1 GCA_007693435.1 Salinarimonadaceae bacterium
TAGCGCGTCTGCGGGCTCGCCATTCCGGCGATGCCGCATTCCACGCGATAGCCGCCGATTTGCGGACGTGGCGGCCGCAGCGGCTCTATGATCTTTGGCACGACCGCGCAGTCCTGCACTTCATGGTCGCCGAGGAAGAACGCGTGGCTTATCGCGACGCACTGCAGAGCGCCGTGAAGCCCGGCGGCGCCGTGATTATCTCCACTTTCGCCGCCGACGGTCCGGAGCGATGCAGCGGACTTCCCGTGCGCCGGTATTCCGCGGCCGATCTCGACGCGTTTCTGGGGCCCGGATTCGAGCGCCGCGAAGCGCATGTATTCGACCACGAGACGCCGGGAGGGGCGGTCCAGCGGTTCCAGTCGGCGCGATATCTGAGGAGCTGACCGAGGCGAGGCTCTCTCGTCCCTGCGCAGGCTGCGCCGGGCAGGCGCGCCCATGTTCCGGGGCGATCGGCGTCAGAACATCACCGTTCCGATGATGATGCCGACGATCAGGGCCAGCGTGAGTCCGCCGATCAGAACGGCGAGCACCGGCCAGCCCAGCCTGCCCTGGCGCGCCTCGATGCTGGACGCCTCGACGTCGGGCTGAGGCAATTCCTGGTTCCGGTGCTGTGAGGGAGGTTCGTCCCGCAGCTGGTTCGGAGGCGTGGCGGTTTTGGTGTCTTGCATGTCTGCTCCTTTTGTTTTCCTTGTAATACCAACGTCGATGAGGCGGCTCTGTTCCGAAATTGCGGCAGCGAAAACCCGATCGGCGCTTCCTTTTCGTGTCCATATCGAGCCGGCGCGGCCTACCTGACGAGCTTGGGAGACCGCCTTGGGAGCGGGGAGGGCGCATGAAAAAAGGCCCGCCTTGCCGGGCGGGCCTTTCATGCTTTGCCGTTGGCTATCGTCGATCAGTTCTTCGACTTGTCGACCAGCGCCTTTTCCTTGATCCAGGGCATCATGTCGCGCAGGCGCGCGCCGACATCCTCGATCTGGTGGGCGGCATTGCGGGCGCGAATGGCCTTGAACGAGGTCTGCGCGACCTTGTTCTCGAGCATCCAGTCGCGCGTGAACTTGCCGGACTGGATGTCCTCCAGAACCCGCTTCATCTCGGCCTTGGTCTCGGGCGTGATGATGCGCGGGCCGGTGACGTACTCGCCGTATTCCGCCGTGTTGGAGATCGAGTAGTTCATGTTGGCGATGCCGCCCTCGTAGATGAGATCGACGATCAGCTTCACTTCGTGCAGGCACTCGAAATAGGCCATCTCGGGGGCGTAGCCCGCCTCGACCAGCGTCTCGAAACCGGCGCGGATCAGCTCGACGAGGCCGCCGCAGAGCACGACCTGCTCGCCGAAGAGGTCCGTCTCGCACTCTTCCTTGAAGGTCGTCTCGATGACGCCGGCGCGGCCGCCGCCGATGGCGGAGGCGTAGGAGAGGCCGAGATCATGGGCGTTGCCCGAGGAATCCTGCGCGATCGCCACGAGGCAGGGAACGCCGCCGCCGCGCTGGTATTCCGAGCGCACCGTGTGGCCGGGGCCCTTCGGGGCGACCATGAGGACGTCGAGATCGGCGCGGGGCTCGATCAGGTTGAAATGCACGTTGAGGCCGTGAGCGAAGAGGAGCGCGGCGCCCTCCTTCATGTTGGCGTGCAGGTGATCGCGGTAGATGTCGGCCTGAATCTCGTCGGGCGTCAGCATCATCATGACGTCGGCCCACTTGGCGGCCTCCGCGACTTCCATGACCTTCAGGCCGGCGCCTTCCGCCTTCTTCGCGGTGGCGGAGCCCTTGCGCAGGGCCACCACGACGTTCTGGACGCCGGAATCCTTCAGATTGAGAGCGTGCGCGTGGCCCTGGCTGCCGTAGCCGATGACGACGACTTTCTTGCCCTTGATCAGATTGATGTCGGCGTCGCGATCGTAATAGACGCGCATGGTATTCTCTTCCCTTCATTCTGGAGCGCCGGCGCGCCCTGGTTATGCGACCATGGATCGTTTGTCGCCGAAGGCGGCGGGCGGGCGCAACCTTTGACTCTTGCGCGTTGCTTGTAGCGGCGAATCCGTCGCGTGCAAGTCGTCTGTTGTCGATTCCGCCCTGGGCGCAGCGCCGATACGGCTTGCGCGATGCGCGTGTTTTGCGCTGTGGTGTCGCGGCATCGAATTGGAACGCCGAACGTAGCCGGGAGAGAGACGCATGACCCAGATCGCAGGCCGCGAGGAGATCATCTCGTTCTGGGAGGATGCAGGCCCCGCGAAGTGGTTCGCGCGAGACGACGCCTTCGACGCCGAGGTGCGGCGGCGTTTCCTCGCGACCTACGAGGCGGCGGTCGCTGGCGAGCTCGCGGGCTGGACCGAGACGGCGCAGGGCGCGCTGGCCCTGTTGATCCTGCTCGACCAGTTCCCGCGCAACATGTTTCGCGGCGACAAGCGGGTCTACGCCGCCGACGACATAGCGCTGGCCGTAGCCGAGCAGGCGATAGCGGAAGGCTTTCACGAGGCGATCAAGCCGCCGCTGTCACGGTTCTTCATCCTGCCGCTGACGCATGCCGAGGATATCGCCGCCCAGGATCGCGCCGTCGCGCTCAATGAGGCGATGGGCGACGCCGAAGGCGCAAAATGGGCGCGCCATCATCGCGACATCGTCGCCCGCTTCGGCCGCTTTCCGCATCGCAACGGCATCCTCGGGCGCGAAACGACGCCGGAGGAGGCGGATTTCCTCGCGGAAAGCGATTTTCGCGGTTGAGCGCGCCCTTGCGGTCGCCGACGCCACTCCTTACCGTCTGACGGCGCGATTCCAGCAGGGGGCCGATGAAATGCGCGTTCCGCTCGACGAGGCGATGCGAAAACTCGAGGCCTCTATCGGCCTGCTTGAGGCGTCGGTCGCCCGACGGCTCGCCAACGAGCGCAACCGCGTCGATCTCGAGACGGAGCTGCAGATCATGCAGGACGATCGGGCGCGCCTCGCCGTCGAACTCGACGGCGCCGTCGATCGGCTCGGCAAGGTCGAAGCCGCATCAGGCGACGTCGCGCGCCGCGTGGACAGGGCGATCACCTCGATCGAGGAAGTCCTCGCGCATGCGGACGGGCGCGGCGACGATGAATGAACGGACGGAGACGGAGGATCGCTTGGCCCAGGTGACTGTGACGATCGCGGGCAAGACCTACCGCATGGCCTGCGCGGACGGCGAGGAGTCCCACCTGGAGGGGCTCGCCGACCTGCTGGACGGCAAGATCGCGCAGATGCGGGAGGCTTTCGGCGAGATCGGCGATATGCGGCTGCAGGTGATGGCCGCGCTCACCATCGCCGACGAATTGGCTGAAGCGCGCGCCTCGGTCGCCAAGCTGCGTGAGGAAGTCGACGCGCTCAAGACGCTCGTCGCCGACAGCGACGCGCGCATCCACGACAACGAGGAAAGGCACGCCCGCGCGATCGTCGCCGCCTCGGAGCGCGTCGAGCGGCTGGCGCGCAGCCTCGCCGCGCCAATCGGCGCGGCGGCGTCGCCCGACGATGACTGACAGCGCTACGGGCCGTTCTCGCGCCGCCGCCCGGCGCATGAACTCCCAGAAGAAGAGGGCCTAAGGCTGGCGCGGCCCGGATGTCGCTCAGACCTTCGTAGAACGCAGCTTGCACGTCCTCCATACCGATCTTGCGGATGACCGGCTCACGTGGTCCCAGGTTCGCCTGATCGTCGACGGCTTCCGACTGCGACATTCCCGCCCCGCCGTGGACTTTCTCCGAATGCTGCATTGCCGCGAATTCGCGGGGCGACGCCATTCGTCGCCAGACTTACCCGACGTCCTTGCCCGACGTCGAAAGACCAAGGAAAACGGTGCGAGATGCCCGTTAAAGGCTGGACCCCGGCCGCTTTTCGGCGACCGGGGTCCAGATGCGCTCAAAGGGCTCTCGGCGATCAGGTGAGGCGGCCGCTCGCATGGGCCAGCATCGTGTAGACCTTGCCCGTCTCCGACACGAGATAGGTCTTGGTCAGGGCCTGATCGCGATCGTCGCGGGCGACCTCGCGCAGGAGCCGCTGGAACTCCTCGACGTATCGATCCACGGTCTGCCGGAATTCCGGATCCCGTGCGTATTTGCGGCGAAGTTCGTCGAAGGTCTGCTGACCCTGGGTCGTGTAGAGTTCGCGCGAGAACACGCCGCTCTCGCCGCGATTGAAGCGGTCCCAAGCCGTGACCACGGCGTCGTGATCGACCATGCGGGCGATGTCCACGGAGATGGAGTTGAGCGATCCAAGAGTGGTGTCCGCATCGTCGGCTATCACGTCGGCATCCGCGCTCGCTGCGCGCGCGGGTTGGCGCTCGTCTTCTTCATCGTCGCGCGAGGCGCGCAGAAGCAGATCGGAAAGCCAGCCGCTGCGACCGCTCTGTCCTGTTTCACGGGGAGCCTCGGGCTCCTGCCGCGCGGCGGGACGCTCGCGAGGCGGCGGCGGCGCGCGGGTGACGACCGGCGGAGCCGGCGCCGCGGCTTGCACTTTGGCCGGCGCGGGCGCCCGCTGCATGGTCACTGTCGACTGCTGGGCGCTCGCGACAGCGGCCTGCTGCACGCCATTGGCGGCGACGGCCGCCGTCTGCACGTATCGAGTCTGCACCACGTCGACGGCCTTGCCCGAGCGTGACACCAGCGACGCCAGTTCGTTGAGCGCCTTGATCTGCTCGGAGACGACGCGACGCATCTGCCCGGCGGTCTCCTCGGTCTCTTTCGGCAGGCTGGAAAGATTGCGCTGCAATTCGCCTCGGGTCGTTTCGAGCTCCTGCTGAATCTGCGCCGTCATCGCGCGAATCTCCTCCGCCGCCTGGCGGAAGCGTCCGGAAGCCCCGTCGAGCGCCTTGGTCATTTCGCCCGCGACGTCTTCGTAAGCGGCCCGGATCGAGGTCGCCGTGCGGGTGCGCTCACCGTCCGTCGCCTGACGAATTTCGTCGAACTGCGCGGTGATCGTCTCGCTGCTGGTGCGGGCGTTCTCCGCGAGCACCGAGCCGATACGGCGGGCCTTCTCCTCGATATCGGCGAGCGATCCTTCGACGAGTGAAACGAAATGGCGGTTGACGTTCTCGACTTCGCCCGCCCGCTCCTCGACGCGTGCGAGCATCTGCTCCAGCGCGGTGTTGCGCTCGGCGAGACCGGCGCCCATGCGGCGTTCGAGACTCTCAAGCAGCGTCGTCGCCTCGACGAGGGAATCCACCTGCTCCTTGGTGCTCTCGGTGAGCGAGCGCCCGCGCTCGTCCAGCGTGCGTCCGATTTCGCCGGCTTCCTGCATCACGCCCGAAGAGATCGAGCGCAGCGTGTCGGCCTGATCGGCTATGCGCGCCGTCGCGGCGTTCGTCTGCTCCGCGACTTCCGCCAGCAAACCGGAGATTTCCTGGGTGCGCGTGGACAGGGCGCTCTCGACCGTGCCGAGATCACCGCCGGCCCGAGCCGCCACGTCCTCGAGGACGCGATTGGCTTCATGCAGGCGCATCAGAATGCCGCCGAGCTCGCCACGGATGCGATCGTTCGTGCTCACCAGCGTCTCGACCGCCTGGCGGGTGCCGTCGTCGAAGGCGGCGCGCAGCGCTTCGCTCGATTGGTCATAGGCGCCGCGCAACTCTTCACTGCGCTCGCGCAGCGTATCGAGAAGGCGCGCGCTCTGGGTTTCGAGGGAGCGCACCGCCTCGTCGCCCGCCGCAGCGATATTGTGCGCGACTGTCTGGCCGCGCGCGCCGAGCGTGTTGACGAGTTCGACGCCGCGCACGTCGATGACGTTTTCGAGTTGTTCGACGTGGTTCCCGAGCTGGGAGGCGAGGGCGCCGCCGCGGCCATCGAGGATTTCGGCGATTTGAGCGAGCTGGCTGTCGAGGCTTGCGAGGATCGACTCGCCGCTGGCGTTGAGATCGCCCGTCAGTTTCTCGCCGCCCTTGTCGATGAGCTGCGATAGCTGGCCGAGGCTGTCGTTGAGCTTGTCGGAGATCTCGTTCCCGCGCGTATCGAGCACGGTGGTGAGGCGTTCGCCGCCGCCCTCGATCAGGTTGGTCACATGGGCGATGCGGGTCTCCAGCTGTCCGACGATGTGCTCGCCGCGATTGTCCAGGAGCTGGGCGAGCGCGGAGCCGCCCTGTTCCAGAATATTGCCGATGCGTGCGATACGGCTTTCCAGGTTCGCGACCATGGCCTCGCCGCGCGCGTTCAGTTTGGCGCCGATGCGGTCGCCGCCGTGGTCGACGACCTCCTGCAACTCCTCGACGCGCGCTCCGAGCGCGCCCACGAGGCTCGCGCTACGCTCGTCGATGACCGAGGCGAGATTGTCGGACTTCTCGGCGATAGCCTGCGTCGCAGCCGCGACGCGCTCGCCGAGTGCGATGACCATCTTGCGCCCGCGCAGATCGATGACGGAGGCGAGCGTCTCGCCCGAACGGTCCAGCA
>REDO01000119.1 GCA_007693435.1 Salinarimonadaceae bacterium
AGCTCTCCGCCGGCTTCGTGCCGATCCGCAAGAAGGGCAAGCTGCCGCACGAGACGGTGAGCGTCGCCTACGCCCTCGAATACGGCACGGACGAGATCGAGATCCATGCCGACGCCCTCGTCGCGGGCGAGCGCGTCATTCTCGTGGACGACCTGATCGCCACCGGCGGGACGGCGACGGCTGCGGTGGAATTGTTGCGCCGTCTCGGCGCCGATATCGTCGCCTGCTGCTTCATCATCGACCTGCCTGATCTCGGCGGCGCGCAGCGCCTGCGCGACCTCGGCGTCGAGGTGCGCACGCTCGTCGCCTTCGAGGGACACTGAACGGCGGTCAGGCGGGCTTCATGAGGCGGGTCTGGCGAGGAGGCGCAGGAGCGCGCGGCGCGCGGCTTCCGCGCCCGCGCCGACCACGAGGCCGATGAAGGGATCGTAGGCCAGCGTCGCCGCCGCCGTCGCCGCGATCACCGGCCAGCAGGAGGGGCGGGCGTCGAAGACGCGGCGCGAGAGCGCGAGTTCTCCCGCAGCGACGAGCAGGAGCGCGCCGAGCCCGGCGAGGGGGATGGCCGCGAGCAGCGCCGCCGACGCGCCGGCGGGCGCCAGCGCCAGCGCCGTGAAGGCGAGGCCGAGCAGCAGCGTCGCCGCGCCCGTGCGCGCGCCGAAACGCCGGTAGGCGGCGAGGCCGCCGGCGCCGTGGCACATGGGGAGCGCGCCGAGCGGCGACAGGGCCAGATTGGCGAGTCCCGTCGTGATCGAGAGCCGACGCGGCGTCACATGCGTGGCGCGCTCGCCATAGTAATCCCCCGCGATCAGGGCGGTGAGCACGATCGCGTTGGTGACGGTCAGCGCGATCTGCGGCAGGGCCATCTGCGCGAGCGCCTGCGGCCAGAGTGCTGGATCGGGAAGGAGGGGCGCGACGAGGCCGCCCCACGATGACGGCTCGACGGCGAGGCCCGGCGCGCCGAGGCCCCAGGCGAGCGCGGCGGCGACGGCGATGACGAGGGGCGCTCCCGGCCATTCGGGCGCGCGCATGAAGGCGAGGCAGAGCGCGAGCGCCGTAAGGCCGACGGCCCAGGAACTCGCCATCAATTGCAGGCTCAACAGCGCGAGCGCCGCGCCGAGGCCGAGCTGGAGGCCGGCGAGCACCGATTGCGGGACGAGCCGCGCGACGCGCGAGATCCAACCCGTCGCGCCCAGAACGAGGAACACGGCGCCGATCATCACGCCCGCGAGCGCGACCGCTTCCGGCGCGATCTGGCCCGTGAGCGCCACGGCGGCCACGGCCTTCATCGGCTGGACCGGGATGGGAAGGCGGTAATGCAGGGCGGTCGCGATGCAGAACAGGCCGAAGCCGAGGAACACCGGCCCGGCCGCGAGGCCGCCGACCGCGACGACGCCGAGCGTCAGCGGCAGGACGACGCCGAGGTCGCCGAACGCGCCGCCGAACTCGGCCGGGCCGAATCTGAAATCGTGACCGTGGCGGACGCGCACGCGCCGTTCTCCCGTCCCTTCGCTCCCGTCCCGTCGGGAACGCGAAGACACGAAGAATAACAAGTCCGGCCCCGCGCCGGAAGCGTGTCAATTGATCTCGACGTCGACGACGCCGGGCGCTGCGCGCGGCGTGGTCTTCACTGAGCCTATTGCGTGGTCTTTGCCTCAGAAGCCGTGGATTCTACACCATCCCGCACTTAGATTATTTCGAGTCTATTTTATCGGAGAATGCTGTAAATACACTGGAAGCCATCGTCCAAGTGGCGGATCGTGCTTAAATATCATGGTTGATGATTGCACAGATGTGACTTGACTCCAAGGGATAAACATAAGGCTGCTGCTATTCGTTTCTCGAACTAAGATCCCAGCGTCTAAAAATCTGCCAATTAATAATTCATATGTGCCATGAGATAGTTTTACTTGATACATATTACTTTCAGTTCGAATAAAACGACCTGAGCCCTCATAGCCAACCACAAAAGAAGAGAATAGAATAGATGGAGTTAAAACAAATAATAATATTTCGAATTGTCTTAATCTAATGCCGTTGAAGAAATTTCGCAGTATAGAAAAGCTCATGAACGAACTTATAAACGTAAATATTGGTATGAATAAAAATACGTTCCTATAAAAAAATATAAATATGAAAATACAAATTGACGAAATAAATAAAAATATTAAAATTGATCGAATTTTTATTTTTGAATCAAATTTTTCATCTGTGATAGTAATCATGGTCTGGTTCGATTTATCAAAAAATAATTCCCACATTGAATAAGCCGTAGCTGATACAATTAAAACTAAAAAACCGACTTCAGATTTTATAATATCTTGCGCTGAAAGTAATCCAATCATCTTTATATCGATGCGATAAAAATACCCAATATTGAAAAATATAGCGATCGCGAGCAAAAATGCGGTTGATGTTGCTGCTGCCTTTATTATTAGATTCGCAATATTCATATCTTTTCTGCATGCTTTTAATTGTAAATTTTGCCAAGAATAATATAAATTGGTTCTCAATTTATTTCAACATCCACAATTCCAGGCGCCGCCCGCAGCGCGCCTGCGATCTGCGGCGAGGCGAGATAGCGGCCGGGCAATCTCACCTCGACCTCCTGCGCGCCCTCGTCGAGGATCAGCACGATCGAGACCTCGCCCTCGCCCCGCGCGCGCAGCCGCTCCTGAACCGAGCGGACGGCGCGGTCGTCGCGCAGGAAGATGCGCATGCCGTTGCGGTGCTTGGCGATGGCGTCCTCCAGCGGCTCGGCCGAACCGATGCGCGCGCGCACCTCCTCGCCCTCGAGCCCCGCCTGCACCATCAGCACCACCGCCTTGCCCGGCTCCAGCACGTCGCGGAAGCGTTGCAGGCCTTCGGAGAAGATGATCGCCTCGAAATGCCCAGTCTGGTCCGAGAGCTGGAGAATGCCCATTTTCGAACCGCTCTTGGTGCGCCGCTCCTGCCGGTCGAGCACGGTCGCCGCGATGCGCCCGACGCTCGCGCCGCCGCGCACGGATCGGGCGAAATCGCTCCAGCGCTGGACGCGCAGCTTGTCGAGCAGCGTCTCGTATTCGTCGAGGGGGTGGCCGGAGAGAAAGAAGCCGACAGCGTCGTATTCCCGCTGAAGGCGCTGCGAAGCCTGCCATGGTTCGCTCTCGGGGATGCGCAGCGAGACGTCGGCGGACGCGACCCCGCCGAACATGTCGGTCATGCCGCCCGCGTCCGCTTCGCTCGCCTGCTGGGCGAGGGCCAGAATGGGCTCGATCGCCGCGCAGGCGCGCGCGCGCTCCGGCTCCAGCGCGTCGAAGGCGCCGGCCGCGACGAGGTTTTCCAGCGTGCGCTTGTTGAGCGCTCTGGGATTGATGCGGCGGGCGAAATCCGCGAGATCGCGGAAGGGGCCTTCCGCGCGGGCCTCGACGATCGCCTCGACGGCGTGGCGCCCGACGCCCTTCACCGCCGCCAGCGCGTAGACGATGGCCCCGTCGCTCACTGCGAATTCGACGCCCGACGTGTTGATCGAGGGCGGCGCCACCGTGATGCCGATGCGCTGCGCCTCGCGGCGGAATTCCGAGAGCTTGTCGGTGTTGTCCATGTCCATCGTCATGGACGCGGCGAGGAATTCGACCGGGTAGTTAGCCTTCAGATACGCCGTCTGGTAGGAGACGATCGCGTAGGCGGCGGCGTGGGATTTGTTGAATCCGTAATCGGCGAATTTCGCCAGCAGGTCGAAAATCTCGTCGGCCTTGTCCCGGTCGACGCCGCGCTCGGTCGCGCCCGAGACGAAGCGGCCGCGCTGGGCGTCCATCTCCGCCTTGATCTTCTTGCCCATGGCGCGGCGCAGGAGGTCGGCGTCGCCGAGCGAATAGCCGGCCAAATCCTGCGCGACCTGCATCACCTGTTCCTGATAGACGATGATGCCGTAGGTCTCGCGCAGGATGGGCGCGAGCTCGGGCAGCGGATACCATTTCTCCTCGGGCTCGCCCTTGCCCTGCTTGCGCTCGCAATAGACCGGGATGTTCGCCATCGGGCCCGGACGGTAGAGCGCGACCAGCGCAATCAGATCTTCGACGCGGTCGGCCGCCATCTCGACGAGCGCCTTGCGCATGCCCGCCGATTCCACCTGGAACACGCCGACTGTCTCGCCGCGCCCCAGCATCTCGTAGGTCTTGGGGTCGTCGAGCGGGATCGCGGAGAGGTCGATTGCGATTCCGCGCGCGGCGATGAGGTCGACGGCGCGGCGGAGCACGGTGAGCGTCTTCAGGCCGAGGAAGTCGAACTTCACCAGCCCGGCCTGCTCGACCCATTTCATGTTGTATTGCGTGACCCGCATGCCCGTTTTCGGGTCCCGGTAGAGCGGCACCAATTCCTGCAGCGGGCGGTCGCCGATGACGACGCCGGCGGCGTGGGTCGAGGCGTGGCGGTGCAGTCCTTCGAGCTTCTGCGCGATGGCGAGGAGCCGCCTGACGACGGGTTCGTCGTCCGCCGCCGCTTGAAGCCGGGGCTCGTCGGCGATGGCCTGCGCAAGCGTCACGGGGTTCGCCGGGTTCTGCGGCACGAGCTTGGTGAGCTTGTCCACTTGCCCGTAGGGCATTTCCAGCACGCGGCCCACGTCGCGCAGAACGCCGCGCGCGAGCAGCGTTCCGAATGTGATGATCTGCGCCACGTTGGTCTCGCCGTAGCGCTGCTGCACGTATTCGATCACGCGCTCGCGGCCGTCCACGCAGAAGTCGATGTCGAAATCCGGCATCGAGACGCGTTCGGGATTGAGGAAGCGTTCGAAGAGCAGGCCGAAGCGCAAGGGATCGAGATCGGTGATGGTCAGCGACCAGGCGACGACCGAACCCGCGCCCGATCCGCGTCCCGGCCCGACCGGGATGTCGTGATCCTTGGCCCATTTGATGAAGTCGGCCACGATGAGGAAGTAGCCGGGGAACTTCATCCGCCCGATGATGCCGACCTCGTATTCGAGCCGGTCGCGATAATCCTGCTCGGTGAAGCCTGGGGCGGTTCCGTGAGCCTCCAGACGCCGGGCGAGTCCTTCCGCCGCCTGCCGGCGCAGTTCGGCGTCCTCGTCGCTCGCCTCCTCGTCCTGAAGGGCGAAGCTCGGCAGGATGGGGTTGCGCGTGCCCACCCGCCAGGCGCAGCGCATGGCGATCTCGACGCTGTTGACCAGCGCGTCCGGCATGTCTTCGAACAACGCCTGCATCTGCGCGCGCGTCTTGAAGGCGTGTTCCGGGGTCAGGCGACGACGCTTGTCCTGCGAGACGATCTGTCCCTCGGCGACGGCGAGGAGCGCGTCGTGGGCCTCGTAATCGTCGGGGCTCGCGAAGAAGGGCTCGTTGGTCGCCACGAGCCCGAGGCCGCGCTTGTCCGCCATGGCGACGAGCGCGCCCTCGACGGCGCGCTCCTCCTCCATGCCATGGCGCTGAATCTCCATGTAGAGCCGGTCGCCATAGATGTCTGCAAGCGCGTCGAGCCGGGCCTCGGCGAGTTCTCCGCGTCCGGCGCGAAGGGCCGTGTCGATCGGCCCCGTCAGCCCTCCGGTGAGCGCGACGACGCCGGCCGCATGGTCGCGCAAAGCCGCCATGGCGATGCAGGGCGAAGCGCCGAGCTCGACGTCGAAATAGGCGCGGCTGACGAGCCGCATGAGGTTGACGTAGCCCTCTTCGTTCGCCGCCAGCAGCACGAGATTGGCTCTTGCCGCCCGCGATTCGCGCCCGTTCGGTTCCGCCTCCTCGAAGGCGGTCGTGAGCTGCACGCCGGGGATCGGCTGGATGCCCGAGCCCGCGAGCTTTTCGGAGAATTCCAGCGCGCCGAAGAGGTTGTTGGTGTCGGTGAGCGCCAGCGCGGGCTGGCGGTCGGCCTCGGCGAGCTTGGCGAGCTTGGCGATCGGCAGCGCGCCTTCGAGCAGCGAATAGGAGGAATGGACGTGCAGATGGACGAAGCCGACATCCTTCAGGATTTTCGCCATCGCCCGCCCCCTTCTCCCGCTTGCGCCGAGTTTCTTTCTCGCTCCCGCGGCCGCCCGAGTCGAGGCGCATCGGGCGCGCGATTGTGGATGACCGAGCCGCTGTCAGGCCGCCTCGCCCCAAGGGTCGATCACCGGGAGGCCGGCTGCCATGAATGCGCTCGCGTCGCGGGACGCGACTGCGAAGCCGTGAGCGTCGGCGATGGCGGCGATGTAGCCGTCGGGCGTGGGAAATCCCCGTCCCGCCGCGCGCGCTCTGACGGCCAGTTCGGCATAGTGGCGCGCGGATGCGGCGTCGAACGGGAGAATGCGTTCTACGAAAAGTTCGACCACATCATCCAACGCTGCGGCGAGCCTATCCTTACGCAGGCCTTCGGGCAGTGCGCCGACGCCGAACATGAGTTCAGCGATCGTGATGCTCGACAGGAACAGGGTCTCCGCCGCCTGAGCGTCGAGCCAGTCGCGGACAGCCGGGTCGGGGTCCGACTTCATCGCTTCGGAGATCACGTTGGTGTCCAGAAGGATCATTCGAAGCGTATCGGCTCGGCCGGCCTGTCGTCCCGCACTTGCTCGAGCGCCTCGATATCGGCGTTGGTCAGTCCAGCCCTGCGACTGATTTCGGCCAATGCTGAACCTAGCCGCAACCTATGCTCAGGCCTCAACGCGGCCTCCAGAATCGCTCGCATCTCGGCCTCTGCGCTGCGATTGTGACGTGCCGCGCGGAGCTTCAAGGCGCGATGCGTCTCTTCGGAAAGGTTGCGGATGACGACGGCCGGCATGATCACGATCCTTTGTGTGCGAGGCAGAATGATATCATAATTGTTGAATCGATATCAATAACCCGCTTGGAGATATCACACTCCCCCGAAAGCGGAAGCGAACACCCCCACCATCGTCACGAAGACGGTGAGCGAAGCGAGTTCTGCGGTGGTTTCGAAAACGGAGCGGAACATCTGGCTCTCCCTCGTGTTCTGTCTGTGTTCCAGTATGTTCCGCTTTCGATCCTTTGAGAAGTTCCTATTTTGTCCGGGTTGCGAACAGGGTTAACGCACTCCGCCGAAACGGAGCGCGACCTTCGGAGGTCGCCTCACGCGTCGCGGTAATCGTCCGCCGTGCGGACCTTGCGCGTGGTGTCGTCATGGGGGTCGAAACCCTCGTTGACGACCGTCTCGGTGCGGCAATCCTCGCACATCATCAGAACCTGCCGGCGCTTCTCGCCTGCGGGGCCGGAGAACATCCAGTGGCCGGACAGGCGCTGCTGGACGCGCTCGATGCTGGAGCGCGTGCCGAAGGCCTTGCCGCAGGAGACGCAGCAGAACGGCTCCTCCTGCTTGACGACGCGTTTGGGCTCCTCCCAGGCCGCGAAGTCGAGCTGGGGGGCGAGGGTGATGGCGTCCTCCGGGCAGGTCGCCTCGCAAAGCCCGCACTGGACGCAGGCGCTCTCGGTGAAGCGCAGCATCGGAATGTCGGGGTTGTCGGAGAGCGCGCCTGTCGGGCAGGCGCCGACGCAGGCGTGGCAGAGCGTGCAGGCCTCGAGGTTCACCTGCGCCGCGCCGAAGGGCGCGCCGGCGGCCAGCGGAATCGCCGTCGTCGGGGCCGGGGCGTTGCGGTTCAGCTCGATCATCGCGCTGGTCAGGAAGCCGCGCTTGTCGTCGGGGGCGAGGAAGGAGGAGACCGAGGCGCGCGCGGCCGGCGCGGGGCCCGCCAGCGCCGCCTCCAGCGCGTCGGGATCGTCCGTCGAGACGATGCCCAAGGCGTCCGGCGAAAAGCCCGTGCCGGCGAGGATCGTCTCCATCAGCGCAATCGTGCGCTCGAGCCCGTCGACCGGATGATGAGGCCGCCCGCGAACGAGGACGCGCACGCCGCCGGCGCCCCAGGCCAAAGCCCCCGCGACGAGTTCGGGGCCGACCTGCGTCGCCTCGTTGACGAGGATCGGAATCACATGCGCCGGAAGGCCCTTGCCGAAGCGGGCGGAGGCGTCGATCAGCGCGCCGCCATGCTCGTCGTCGTGAAGAAGAATGACCGGCGCCGCCTTGGCGCCGGCGGCGCGGAAGGCGCGGATCGCCGCGCGGATGCGGCGGCCCAGGCTCTCGACGTTCGGCAGCGCGTAGCTCGCCGCGCCCGTGGGGCAGGCGGCGGCGCATTGGCCGCAGCCGGCGCAGATCGCCGGGTCGATCGCAACCACGTCGCCGGCGGGGGAGATCGCGCCCGTCGGGCAGAGGTCCAGGCAGCGCGTGCAGCCGGTCTTCTGATTGCGCGAATGGGCGCAGAGTTCGGCGGAGAAGTCGATGTAACGCGGCTTGTCGAACGTCCCGACCATCTGGCCCGCGCGCGCGATGAGCCGCGCGACGGCCGCCGGATCGCGCGGATCGGCGCGGAAATAGCCCGGCCGCAGGTCGTCGGCGGGGAACAGAGGCGTCCCGCCTGTCAGATCGACGACGAGATCGCAGCGCGACACGGCGCCGTCGCGCGGATCGTCGAAAACGAACCGCGTCCGCGAGGAGGGGGAGGGGGCTGCGTAGGAATCGACCGTCAGTTCGAAGACGCCGAGATGGCCGATCGCGCGCCTGATCCGACCCTGAAGGATCGGGAACGCGGTGCGGCGCGGCGGGGTCGCCTGCGCCCCGGGGGCGAGCAACACCGTGACGTCGAGATTTTCCGAGAGCTGCGTCGCCGCCTCGATCGCGACGTCGTCCGCGCCGAGCACCAGCGCGACGCCGGCGCTTTCCAGCGAAACGATCTCGACGCCCGAGCCCTCCTCGGCGGCGGCGGCCACGAGGGCGGCGAGCTTGGGTCCGCTCGCTTTTGCATCGCGGGTCCAGCCGGCGGTCTCGCGCAGGTTGACGAAGGCGATCTCCGGCGCCGAGCCGTGTTCGGCGGCGAAATCCTCGGCCACCTCCTCGAAGAGCGGCTGTTCCTGCACGCAGCCGAGCGTGATCGGCGCGCCCTGGGCGAGCGCTGCGCGGAAGCGGTCGAGCTGGGCGCGGCAGAGCTGATGCGCCGTCTCCTCGATCCGCCCGCATCCGGCGCGCGAAAGCGCGTCGGCATCCACGTGGGCCGTGCCCTCGCAGGTGCAGGTGAGGATCTGGCGGTTGCGCGAATCCATGGTCCGAATCCTTGCAGGCTGTTCTTGGGTATTGGTTTTCCGCGCGCCCTCGCATGGGGCTTGCGGAGCCCGTGGGCGAAGCTACTTTAGAATGAAACGAAAAGCGACATTGGGAGGCCTTTCGTCACATGACCGGCCGAAACGGAATCGACCCGAACGCTGCGGCCGCGCCGACGCTTCCCCCGCGCGCGCAGGTCGATGGGGGAGCGCGTCGGCTGTTCCTGCCGCCGCCCTACACGCAGCATCGCATCGAGACCGGTGACGTGCACGCGGAGGCGGTCCGGTGCGCGCAGGAGGAGGGGGCGGGAACCTTCGTCTGGTCCTTCGCCGACGGCCTTCTCGCCTTCGCGGTCGTGCTGGAGCCTGAGGAGAAGCTGCGCGAGGCGCGGCTGGCCTTCTTCGCGGGAATGGCCGCGCTCGCCGATGCGCTCGCGGCGCATTGCGCGCCCGACAAGCCGCTGCGCATCGTCTATCCGGACACGATCAGCTTCGATCTCGCGCGGATCGGCGGGGCGCGGCTCTCCGTCGCTCCCGGCGCCGGCGAGGAGGAGGCTCCCGACTGGATGGTCTTTTCGGTCGAGCTGATCGCCGATCGCGACCACTTGCCGCATCCGGGCATGTTCCCCGAGACGAGTTCGCTCAAGGAGGAGGAGTTCGACGAGCCGGAGGCGATCGTCGAAGCCTTCGCCTCCTATCTCATGCTTGCCTTCGACCGCTGGCGCCATCAGGGGATCGACGCCGTGATCGCGCCCTATCTCGAACGGCTTGATCCGCCGATGCCCAAGGGCGCGCGCGCTCTCGCCGACGGCGATCTCGTGGAGCGCGAGCCGTCGGGCGAGACGCGACGGGTCGATTTCCTCGAAGCGCTGGCCGCCTGCCGCTGGCGGGGAGAGAAGGGGCCGAAGCTGTGACGCTCCTCCCGCGCACGATCCGGCTCGACCAGTCTGACGCCGTGATCTTCGCGCCGGCGGCGGAGCCGGGCGAATGGGCGGTGCCCGGCACGTTCCTGTTCGCGGACCGTCCGGCGCAGAGCCTCTCTCGCAAGGATCTGATCGCCTTCCGATCGGGTTTCCTCGGCGTCGACAGCTTCGGCTTCTCGACGCTCGTCGTCGTCTCGCTCGCGAGCGAGGAGGAGAGGGCGGCGCTCGTCGAGACGCTGGCGGGGCAGTTCGTCGCGCGTCTGGGCGCGCCCGACGTCGAAACCGCGCGCCCGGCCGCCGAGGAGGAGGTCGCGCTGGCGCAGGATCTGTGCCGGGGCCACGATGTCGGCACGCTGATCGCGCTGCATCGCACCCACGAGCCCGAGGGCGTCCGCGAGCGCTTCCGCACGCTCAAGCCCCGCGACGAGACGGCCTTCTCGGCCGGCTATCTGCGGGGACACGACCGCGCCTTTCATCTGGTCGAGACGGATGAGGAGGGGGATGACGCGCACGAAGTTGATCTTCTAGGTCTGAGGGAGCGCGGGCCATGAGGGAGTTCTGGGTCGCGAGCGGGCACCAATTGACGCGGCTTGACGCGCGCGGGCGCATGCAGGTCACCGACGAGCTGCTCCTCGCCTGGCTGGCCCGGCCCGAGATATTTCCGCCGGAGGAGGCCTGCCCCGCCGAGCGGGCGCTGCACGCCAAACTGATGATGGATCCGCGCGCGGAGGTTTCCGAGCCTGAAGTCGCCGCGATGCTCGATCCCGACGCGCGCGAGAACTGGGGCTTCATGCTGACCCTGCGCGAGCGTCTGCTGGACGCCGGCAGCGTGGAGGAGGCCTATCTGGGTATCGTGCGCGAAGGCCTGCGCCTTCCGGTCGTCTTCTACGACCAGCTCGTGCAACTCGTGTTGCGCAACGCGCTCGACGGCTGCGAGGACGTGCACACGCTGCGCGCCGCCGAGATGATTTTCCGCGCGCAACGCGGACACGTCGCCGACGGCGCGCTCATCCTCGCCGACGACGAACTCGTCGCGGAGATGGAGGCGGAGAAGGCGCTTTCGCCTCTCAACGCGATGTTCGCCGGAGGCGCCGAAGAGCTCGACGTGCTCATCGACGAGAACGCCTGGACCTACTGGAGCAGGTCGGACGCGCATACGATGGCGCTCAATTTCGGCGGCGACCCGAGGGCGCGCGAGGGGTTGGCGCGAGCGATCGAAGCCTTCGTCGGCCACCTCACCGGGCGGCGCGTCACGGTGACGCCCGTCGTCTCCGCGGCCGATGTGGAGTTGCGCTGGTATGTCGGTCTCGACCAGATCGGCACGGCGATCGGGAACGCGCTCTGGCGCGGTGAAGAGCCCCCTTCGGCGCCCGTCGGGCTGTTCCGTCTCGAATTCGCAGACCCTGACGACATGATCGAACGGGTGCGCGGCGATCCGGTCTGGCTGATCCTCGGCATGGGCGAGGACAAGACGATCCGCTTCAAGCCGCAGAATCTCGTGACGGGGCTGCCGCTCGCGGCGCCCGCGCCGACCCATTAGAGGAGGTCCCCGTGCCGAGAATCGTCCTCTCCGTCGCCGTCGTCGCCAGGTCGCATCCGCCCGTGACGCAATGGGGCTCGCGCGTCCTGCGTCCGGCCCAGATCCTGCCGCTCGTTCCCGACACCCCGCCGCGCACGCTGCTTTCCAATGAGAGCGGCGTCGAGACCTGGTATCTCGGACCCGCCGAGCTCGTTCTCTATTCCGGCGAGGCGACCCATTACCGCGACAATCTCGAGAGCGGCCGACCCTCCGTTTGGGTCGCCATGCCGGAGACCGGCGATCCGCAGGCCGCGCGCATCCATAGCGCCACCGTCGATCCCTATGAGGGCGAGGGGCTCGCCGGCGACGTGTCGCTCGTCGTCGAGGCGTTGGCGATGCCCGCCCCGCTTCTCTCGGCGATCGCGGAATTCACGCAGGCGCATTTCGCCGAGCTGCCGTTCGAGAAGCGCCGCCGCAAGCCAGTCGACATGGACAATCGCGCGCCGCGCATTCTCCAGCCCGAAGACAAGTGGGGAGGGAGGCGGCGATGAGCAACGGTTTCCTCGAACGCTGGTCGCGCCGCAAGATCGAGGCGAAGGAGCGCCCCGAGGCGGAGCCCGCTTCGGACAAGGCTGCCGATGGGCATGTGGATGACGCCGTCGAGGGCGCCGATGCGACCGACGAGGCCGCGCCCGTCGCCCCGGATGATCCCGAAACCCTGTCTGACGAGGAAATCGCCGCGCTGCCGTCGATCGAGAGTTTCACGGCCGCGACAGATCTCGCTCCCTTCCTGCGCCGGGGCGTGCCCATGGCGCTGCGCAACGCGGCGATGCGCAGGATGTGGCTGCTGGACCCGGTGATCAGCGCCCACCGCGACGTCGCCGTTGACTATGCTTGGGACTGGAACATACCGGGCGGCGTTCCGGGCAATTCGGGCAGGATCACGAGCGAGGCTACGCGCAGGATGCTGGACGCGCTCTCGCCCCCGAACCCTGAGCAACCGGAGGAGGTTTCGGAGGTCGGGAGCGAGCACGGGCCGACGAAACGGAAGGCGCCCGACAAGACCTCTGACGAGGCAACAGAGACCTCTGACGAGGCAACGGAGGAGCCTGCCGGTGATTCGCCTCCGGCGACGCCGTCCGACGAGCCGTCCACCTCTGAGGCGTCGGGACCCGAATCACCTGCTTCCGACACGACGTCCACGAGCGCCACGGCGCCCGTCAACGCGCCGAGAGGCGCTTCGGAGACGCCCGATGCAGAGCCCGTCAGGCGTCGTCACGGCGGCGCCAGGCCGGCCTGACGGATGGGCGCGACCGGCGGCGAACCTGACTGCGACACAGCGTCCATACTCCCGCTTCCCCGTAGTGCTGCATCCTTTGTCGGATATTCACTTTAGACAGGTTCCATGTTAGTGTCGGCGTAAGGGAGGAGACTGGCCTGGCGGCTTCCGCCGTCGATCCGGGATCCATCGCAAACGCGAATCAAAAGTGAGGTGCGTAATTTGCAACCTCATGGCGAGGGTGGTCTGGTGGTCACCGAAGACGCGCTTCGCGCGCAACATTACGGATTTCTAGCCCGCCTTCTTTCGGCGGCGCCGGGCGATGCCGTTCTGGAGCAGGTCGCGTCCATGACGGGCGACGAGACCGCTTTCGGGCAAGCCTACGGCGCGCTGGCTCGCGCGGCCGCCGGTACGACATCTGCTGAAGTGGAGCGGGAGTTTTTCGAGCTTTTTGTCGGCGTCGGCCGCGGCGAACTGCTTCCCTACGCATCTTTCTATCTTACCGGCTTCCTCAACGAACGTCCGCTCGCCGAACTGCGCGCCGATCTGCGCTGGCTCGGCGTCGAGCGGGCCGCAGGCCGTTACGAGCCCGAGGACCACGTCGCCTTCGTATTCGAGGTGATGGCCGGACTGGCGTCGGGCGACGTCGCCGGCAATCAGGCTCGTTTTTTCGACAAGCATATCGCCCCGTGGGCGGGGCAATTTTTCGACGATCTGGCGATCGCGCCGAGTGCGGCGTTCTACCGCCCCGTGGCGGAAATCGGCCGTCAGTTCGTGGATATCGAGGCGCGCGCGTTCGCTCTGGCGAATTGAATCGGCGTCTCCAAGGGCAGTGAACCAGGTGGAATCAGGCACGGGCGGGCCAAACGCCCGCCAATCGGGAGATGCGACCATGGCGCGACAAGATCAGGATGCGCGGAACAAGGCCCCGGGAATCGGCCGGCGCGGCTTTTTCGGCGCGGTCGCCGGAGCGGGGGCCGTAGCGGCTCTCGGCGCCGGCGGCGCGACGCCGGTTCTGGCCCAGCAGACGGGCGATGAACGGACGAAGTCGCGCTATCAGGAAACGGATCACGTCCGTGCCTTCTACCGCACCAACCGTTACTACCAGCAGGGGAGCTGAGCCATGCTCGTCAAGCGCAAGTCCGGCGAAGCGGCTCGCAGCCGTCTCGCCTCCGCCGTGGCGGGGCTCGCCGCCAAGACCGTCGATCGCCGCAGCTTCCTGCGCGGCTCCGGCCTCGCCGTCGGCGGGCTCGCGGCGCTGGGCGGCCTGAGCGCCGGCATGACCCGGCCGGCCGAAGCGGGTCCGGTCGATCACAGCCGCGACATCGCCCGCCGCAAGAACATCTGCACGCACTGCTCGGTCGGCTGCACGGTCATCGCCGAAGTGCAGGACGGCGTCTGGGTCGGTCAGGAGCCGGCCTGGGACAGCCCGATCAACCGCGGCACGCATTGCGCCAAGGGCGCCTCGGTGCGCGAATTGGTGCATGGCGACCGTCGCCTGAAATATCCGATGAAGAAGGTGGGCGGCCAGTGGCAGCGCATCTCCTGGGATCAGGCGATCGAGGAGATCGGCGACAAGATGCTCGAGATCCGGGAGCGCAGCGGCGCCGACTCGGTGTATCTGCTGGGCTCCGCCAAATTCTCGAATGAGGGCGCGTATCTGTTCCGCAAATTCGCGGCCTTCTGGGGCACGAACAACGTCGACCACCAGGCCCGCATCTGCCACTCCACCACGGTGGCGGGTGTCGCCAATACCTGGGGCTACGGCGCCCAGACCAACAGCTACAACGACATCCGCAATTCCAAGACCGTGATCTTCATGGGCTCGAATGCCGCGGAAGCCCATCCGGTGTCGATGCAGCACATCCTCTCCGGCAAGGAGCAGCAGCGGGCCAACGTGATCGTCTTCGATCCGCGCTTCACCCGCACCGCCGCTCACGCCACGGATTATGTGCGCTTCCGTCCCGGCACCGACATCGCGGTGATCTGGGGCATCATGTGGCACATCTTCGAGAATGGCTGGGAGGATCAGGCGTTCATCGCGAGCCGCGTCCACGGCATGGACCAGATCCGCGAGGAAGTGGCCAAGTGGAACCCGGCCGAGGTCGAGCGCGTCACGGGCGTGCCCGAAGCGCAGCTGCGACGCGTCGCAGAGACCTTCGCCACGCAGCGCCCCTCGACCTTCATCTGGTGCATGGGGGGAACGCAGCATTCGGTGGGCACGGCCAACGTGCGCGCCTACTGCAACCTGCTGCTTTCCACCGGCAATGTCGGCGCGATGGGCAACGGCGCGAACATCTTCCGCGGCCACTGCAACGTTCAGGGCGCGACCGATTTCGGTCTCGATATCAGCAACCTGCCCTGCTATTACGGCCTCGCCGAAGGCGCATGGCGGCACTGGTCGCGCGTCTGGGAGGTGCCTTACGAGTATTTCGTGAGCCGCTTCGACGACGTTCCGGCCAAGGGCGGCCGTGACGCGCGCCCGGCGACCGCGAACATGTCGACCCCCGGCATCCCGTCGACCCGCTGGTTCGACGCCACCCTGATCGATTCGGAGGAGGTCGATCAGCGCGACAACATCAAGGCGATGATCGTCTTCGGCCACGGCGGCAACACCGTGCCGCGCATGCAGGACGCGCAAAGGGGCATGAACGCCCTCGACCTGCTCGTGGTCGCCGATCCGCATCCCACGACTTTCGCCGCGCTGCATGATCGCACGGACAACACCTATCTCCTGCCGATCTGCACGCAGTTCGAGACCTCGGGCAGCCGCACGGCCTCCAACCGCTCGATCCAGTGGGGCGAGAAGATCGTCGATCCGATCTTCGAATCCGACAACGATTACGCGGTGATTTACCGTCTTTCGGCCAAGCTCGGCTTCGCGGACCAGATGTTCAAGAACTACGAGATGGTGGACGGCAAGTACTCGCCGGAACCCACGCCCGAATCCATCCTTCGCGAGATCAACCGCGGCGGCTGGTCGACCGGCTATACCGGCCAGAGCCCGGAGCGCCTGAAGGCCCACATGGCCAATCAGGACAAGTTCGACCTCGTGACGCTGCGCGCGTCCGCGGACGTTCCGGAAGTCGGCGGCGACTATTACGGCCTGCCCTGGCCGTGCTGGGGCACGCCCGAGTTCCGTCATCCGGGCACGCACATTCTCTACAACCCCAACATTCCGGTGAAGGACGGCGGCGGGGCGTTCCGCCCGCGCTTCGGTCTGGAGCGTGAGGGCGTGACGCTGCTCGCCGAGGGCAGCTGGCCAGTCGGATCGGAAATTCAGGATGGCTATCCCGAATTCACCATGGGGATGCTCCGTCGCCTCGGCTGGGACGCCGACCTCACTCCGCGGGAGCGCGGGACCATCGCGCGCATCGGCGGCGGCGATCCGGAGCGGATCGACGCCGTGAGCTGGTCGATCGACCTTTCGGGCGGCATCCAGCGTGTCGCGATCGAGCATGGTTGCGTGCCCTTCGGCAACGGCAAGGCCCGCGCCGTGGCGTGGAACCTGCCCGATCCGATCCCGGTGCACCGCGAGCCGATCTACTCGCCGCGTCCCGATCTCGTGGCGGATTATCCGACCCGCGAAGACGGAAGGCAGTTCCGCATGCCGAATATCGGTCACACCATCCAGCAGGGCGCCGTCGATCGTGGGCTGCACGAGCAGTTCCCGATCGTCCTCACCTCCGGTCGTCTCGTGGAATACGAGGGCGGCGGCGAGGAGACGCGCTCGAACAAGTGGCTGGCCGAGCTCAAGCAGGACATGTTCGTCGAGATCAATCCCCGCGACGCCGAGGCGCGCGGCATCGTCGACGGCGCATGGGTCTGGGTCACCGGCACCGAAGGCGGCTCAAGGGCGAGGGTCAAGGCGCTCGTCACCGAGCGCGTGGGCCCGGGCGTGGCGTTCATGCCGTTCCACTTCGCCGGCTGGTTCCAGGGCGTCGATCAGCGGGGCAATTACCCGCAGGGAGCCGACCCGATCGTGCTCGGCGAATCCGTCAACGTGATCACCTCTTACGGCTACGACCCCGTGACAGGCATGCACGAAGGCAAGACCACCCTTTGCCAGATTGCGGCCGCTTGAGGAGGATTTGAACCATGGCTCGTATGAAATTCCTCTGCGACGCGGACCGCTGCATCGAATGCAACGCGTGCGTCACCGCCTGCAAGAACGAGCATGAGGTGCCGTGGGGCATCAACCGCCGCCGCGTCGTCACCATCAATGACGGTCTTCCCGGCGAGCGGTCGGTCTCCATGGCCTGCATGCACTGCACGGACGCGCCCTGCGCGGCCGTCTGCCCGGTGAACTGCTTCTACACGACGGCGGACGCCGTGGTGCTGCATTCGAAGGACACCTGCATCGGCTGCGGCTACTGCTTCTACGCCTGCCCGTTCGGCGCGCCCCAATATCCGCGCGTCGGCAACTTCGGCACGCGCGGCAAGATGGACAAGTGCACCTACTGCGCCGGCGGCCCCGAGGCCGACATGACGCAGGCGGAGTACGTCAAGTACGGCGCGAACCGCCTCGCGGAAGGCAAACTGCCGCTCTGCGCGGAGATGTGCTCGACGAAGGCGCTGCTCGCCGGCGACGGTGACATCATCGCCGATATCTATCGTGAGCGCGTCGTGACGCGTGGTTACGGCTCGGGCGCCTGGGGCTGGCGTACGGCGTACGGCGAAACCGTTTCGGTCTGAGCCGACGAAGGGGAGGAAACGACGTGATCAAAGCCATCATGGCGCGCATGCCCGCGATTCTCGCGGTCCTCGTGCTCTTCGCCTTCGCCGCGCCGGAGCTTTCGGCGCAGCAGATCAATCCGACCGCGAGCGCCGTCCAGGAGGAGCAGCTCATGCGGGCGCTTCAGTCGGGCGAGGCGGTCTCCGGACGCGTGACGATCGTTGACCCGCGCGCCGCCGATCTCATCAAGCCGGGCAACAAGAACTGGGCCGCCGATCACGGCGGCATGGTCAAGACGATCAACATCGTCGCGATCCTCGGCATACTGGCCGTGCTCGTCGCCTTCTATCTGATCCGCGGCAAGATCCGCATCGAGGGCGGTTTCTCGGGCCGGACGATCCAGCGCTTCAACGCGATCGAGCGTTTCGGGCACTGGCTGCTCGCCGCCACCTTCATCGTCCTCGCGCTGACGGGTCTGAATCTGCTCTTCGGTCGGGCGTTGATCCTGCCGCTGGTCGGGGAGGGGGCCTTCGGAACGATTTCGGCCTGGGGCAAGATCGCCCACAACTATCTGGCCTGGCCCTTCATGTTGGCGCTCGTCATCGTCTTCGTGGCGTGGGTGATCCACAACCTGCCCAGCAGGACCGACGTCGAGTGGATCAAGCAGGGCGGCGGGCTCTTCAAGAAGGGCGTGCATCCGCCGGCGAAGAAGTTCAACGCCGGCCAGAAGGCCATCTTCTGGTCCGTCATTATCGGCGGCGTGGCGCTGTCTTGGACCGGCGTGATGCTGCTCTTCCCCGAATGGGCCGGCTCGTCGAGCGACTGGCAGTTCTATCAGGTGATCCACGCGATTGTCGCTGGCGTCCTCACCGCGATCATCATCGCCCATATCTATATCGGCTCGGTCGGCATGGAGGGCGCGTTCGACGCGATGGGCACCGGACAGGTGGACGAGAACTGGGCCAGGGAGCATCACTCGCTCTGGGTCGAGGAGGTCAAGGCCCGAGAGAACGCTGCACCGGGCGGAGCGGCCCAGCCCGCCGAATGACGACCGGCTCCGGCAGGCGACGAGCCTCGCCGGGCCCGCTCCTTTTCCCAAGCGATCCGGCGGCCCCGACGCCGCCGGATCGTTTTCGTCGCTCTAGGCGATACCCCGGCCAACCCCGATCATGACCGACCAACAACACCGGACCGACGCCGCACGCGCAGCGCTCGAAGCCGTGCCCCTGCCTGCAGGCGGAACGCTGGGCGCTTCCGGACGCGTGAGTGGCTTCTCTTTCGCGCAAGGCCGCGTCATCGCATCGATCACGATCGCGCCCGAGGAGGCGCAGGCCTTTGCGGCGGTTCGCGAGGCGGCGCAAGCGGCGCTTCTCGCCACGCCGGGCGTCGCCGCTGCGCTGGTGGCGCTCACGTCCGAGCGTTCGTCGGCCCCCGCGGCCCCGCCGCCACATCCCGCCCCTGCGGCGCCAGCGGGGAAGAAGCCTCCGGTCCTGCCGGACGTGACCCACGTCGTCGCGGTGGCCTCCGGCAAGGGCGGCGTCGGCAAATCGACGACGACCGTCAATCTCGCGCTCGGCCTGCGCGCGCTCGGACTCAAGGTCGGCATCCTCGACGCCGACATCTATGGTCCGTCGCTCCCGACGCTGCTCGGCCTTCGCGGCCAGCCGAAGGTCGGGGCCGACCGCAAGCTCGCGCCGATGCAGGCCTACGGGCTCAAGGTCATGTCGATCGGCCTCCTTGTCGACGAGGAGACCGCGATGATCTGGCGCGGCCCCATGGTGATGTCCGCGATCACGCAGATGCTCGCGGAGGTCGAATGGGGCAGGCTCGATTTTCTCCTGGTCGACATGCCGCCGGGCACGGGCGACGCCCAGCTCGCCATCGCGCAGGGCGCGCGGTTATCCGGCGCCGTCATCGTCTCGACGCCGCAGGACCTGTCGCTGATCGACGCCCGCCGGGGCGTCGCCATGTTCCGCAAGGTGGATGTGCCCATTCTCGGCATCGTCGAGAACATGTCGCACTTCATCTGCACCGATTGCGGCGCCCGCCACGCGATCTTCGGCGAGGGCGGGGCCGAAGCCGAGGCCAAACGCATCGGCGCGCCTTTCCTCGGCGCAGTGCCGCTCACGATGGAGCTGCGCCGCGCCTCGGATCTCGGGCAACCCGTCACCGCGCTCGATCCCGATGGCGTGACGGGTCGCATCTTCGTCGAAATCGCCGGCCGCTTGCGGGAACGGCTAAGTTAGTTGACAATATTCCGCCGAGGTCGGGTCGATCCGGCTTCCCGGAGCCAAATGGGAGGAGCCTGGGAGATGAAAGCATTTCTGTCCGCAATCATCGTCGCGACGGCCGTCGCGGTCGCTGCGGCCTATATGCTGGACGGCGGATATCAACAGTCGGCCTATGAGGTATTCACCAGTTCCGGATCACGCGTCGGCGATCCGGGGAACAACCTCGTCACCTTCTGAATCCGCCCGAAACGCGCCGCGTTCAGGCTCACAGCCCGAACGCGGTGTAGGGGATGTAGCGCACGGGGTCGCCGGGCGAAATCGTCTGCGCGCCGTCCCCGATCTCGACGAGGCCGCGCGCCCAGGCGAGACCGCTGATCCGACCCGAACCCTCGGATGCGAAAGCCTCCACGCGGCCGTCGCCGTCGAGCCGGGCGCGCAGGTATTCGCGTCTTCCCGGCTTCTTGCGTTTCGTGAACGCCGCCGGCGCGTGAAAGCCCTCCGGCTCCAGCCAGCCCGCGCCAGCGAGCGCTGCGAGAGCGGGGCGTCCGAAGATCAGCGTGCAGACGAAGGCCGCCACGGGATTGCCGGGCAGGCCGAAGACGGGCGCGCCTTCCCAGAGGGCGAGCGCCAGCGGCCGGCCGGGCTTGATCGCGATGCGCCAGCTCGACAGCGCGCCCGTCTCTTTCAGAAGCGCCGAGACGTGGTCCTCGTCGCCCGCCGAGGCGCCGCCCGAGGTGAAGATCACGTCGGCCTCGCGCGCGCCCTCGTCAAGGCGCCGCCGAAGCGCCGCGCGGTCGTCGCCCACATGGCCGAGATCGACCGGCTCGTAACCCCAACGCCGCATCATTGCGAGCAGCATCGGGCGGTTGGCGTCGTAGATGATCTGCGGCCCCGCCGGCTCGCGCCCGATATCGGCCTGCACTTCCTCGCCCGTCGAGAGCACGCCGACGCGCAGGCGCCGCCGCGCGACGATCTCGCCGATCCCCAGCGCCGCAAGGAGCGCCAGATCGGGCGGGCGCAGCGCATGCCCCGCCGGCAACGCCAGCGCGCCGGCGACGACGTCCTCTCCCGCCTTGCGCGTGTTGGCGCGCGGCTTCACCGGGCCATTGAAGGCGATGCGCGCGCCGTCCGTGGCGCAATCCTCCTCCAGCACCACCGTGTCGACGCCCTCGGGCAGGAGCGCGCCTGTGAGAATGCGGATCGCGTGGCCTCTCGGCACGGCGCCGCGATAGGGCTCGCCCGCCGCCGCGCGGCCCGCGACGAGCGGCAGGTTCTGCGCGCCTTCCCCCGTCGCCGCATGCGCGAAGCCGTAGCCGTCGACCGCCGCGTTCGCCGCCGGCGGGTTGGAGCGGGCGGCGATGGCGTCCTGGGCGAGCACGCGCCCCAGCGCGTCTGCGATCGAAACCCTCTCCTCGCCGACCACCGGATGCAGGATCGTCCGCAGCCTCGCCAACGCCTCGTCGACCGGCGTCCAGGCGATGCCGGGCGGCAGGGCGAAGCAATCATCGGCGAGTTTCGGCGGTTCAAGTGGCTGCATCGTCATCCTTGGCGGCGGCGGCCGGGAGCGGCGGCGGATGCGGGCGATGCTGCATGCCCAACGCCGAGAATCCAGCCTTCCGCGAGGATACTCCGCGCGATCGCCGGCGCGAAGAGGGGAGCCGTTGCGTCTGCGCGCCGGCCTATGATGGCTGCGCGGTCGTAGCCCCTCAAGCCGCATCCCCGACAAGCCCCGCCTCGCGCAGGATGAAATCGGCTATCGCGGCGGTATCGTCGAGATCGATCACGGGGATCGTGAGATCGGCGAGCGGCGTGTCGCTCGCGACCGCGCGGATCGTGGCGTTCCCGGGCGCGAGCAACGCCTGTCCGGTTTCGCCGCGGAACGCCTCGACCTTGTGATGGCCGGAGCGCTTGTAGCCTTCGACGAGGACGAGATCGACGGGCGCGAGCTTCGCGATGAGCTCCTCGAGCGGAGGCTCTACTTCGTCGCGCAGTTCATGCATCAGCGCCCAGCGCCGCCTCGACGCGAGGATCACCTCGCGCGCGCCGGCCTCGCGGTGGCGGTAGCTGTCGCGGCCGGGCTGGTCGATATCGACCGCGTGATGCGCGTGCTTGATGGTCGAGACGGTGAAGCCGCGCGAGACGATCTCGGCGACGAGCCGCTCCATGAGCCCCGTCTTGCCCGCGTTTTTCCAGCCGGTGACGCCGTAGACGCGGCGTCCCGCGAAAAGCTCATTCATCGGCGGAAGGCCCCTCGTCGCCCGCCGCCCCTTTGCGGCGATGCCGGCGATCCTCCGCCGGCGCGGCGCGCGGGTCGGCGTCGTAGATCAGGCGCTCTTCGCCCGAGAGGCAGACGAAGCGCTCGCCGCGCATCCGCCCGATCAGGGTGAGCCCCACCTGCCGGGCGATCTCGACGCCCCAGGCGGTGAAGCCCGAGCGCGAGGCGAGGATGGGGATCCCCATCATCGCCGTCTTGATCACCATCTCCGAGGTGAGCCGGCCGGTCGTGTAGAGGAGCTTGTCGGCCGGCTCGACCTGGTGCGAGAGCATGAAGCCCGCGATCTTGTCGACGGCGTTGTGGCGCCCGACATCCTCCATATAGACGAGCGGTTCATCCTCGCGGCACAGCACGGTGCCGTGGATCGCGCCGGCTTCCAGATAGAGGCTCGGCATGGTGTTGATCTGGCGCGAGAGCGCGTAGAGCCAGCTCGTGCGCAAGGGGCTCGCCGGCAGCGCCAGCCCCTCGAGCCCCTCCATCATGTCGCCGAAGACCGTGCCGACGGCGCAGCCGGAGGTGCGCGTCTTCTTCTGCAGCTTTTCCTCGAAATTGGTCTCCTGAGCCGTGCGCACGACGACGACGGCGAGATCTTCGTCGTATTCGACGCCCGTCACCTCGTCATGGGGGCGCAGCATGCCCTGGTTGCGCAGGAAGCCGAGCGCCAGATATTCGGGATAGTCGCCGATCGTCATGGCTGTGACGATCTCGCGGCTGTTGAGGAAAATCGTGAGCGGGCG
Source organism: Salinarimonadaceae bacterium (assembly GCA_007693435.1). Classification (GTDB taxonomy): domain Bacteria; phylum Pseudomonadota; class Alphaproteobacteria; order Rhizobiales; family Beijerinckiaceae; genus Saliniramus. The sequence continues at coordinate 22,699 of REDO01000119.1, forward strand.
CTCCTCGACGACGCGGGTCTCGACCTGCGCGCCGTGGTGATCGCGGCCCGTCACGGCGCGGGTGAGGCGCGGCTGCGCAGGATCGGGGAAAATCTTCTCGAAAATCGCCATGTTTCGCCGGATTTCGGGCGTCGGCGCCGGTTTGGCGCGGGACGCGAGACTGCTACAGGGGCGGCGCCTTGTCCAGCCGATGCGGCGTTGTCACGCGCCTCGCGCCGCCCTAGTTTTTAAGGGCGTCGACACGAACGAGAGCAATCGCAATGCGCCCCATGCTCGCCCCCCTCGCGACACTCGCCGCCGCCCTCGGCTGCGCCGCCGCCGCGGCTTCCGACCTGCGAGGCCATGGCGGCCCGGTGGGGGCGCTCGCCGCCCGCGACGGCGCCGTCCTGTCGGGTTCCTTCGACACGCGCGCCATCGTCTGGGACGGCGAGAACGCCGTCGCCCGTCGAGTCTTGCGTTTCCATGACGGATCGGTAACGGCGACGGCCTTTCTTCCCGACGGCGGCTATGCGACGGCGGGTCAGGACGGGCGCGTCGCGGTCTGGGGCCCATCCGGCGACGCGCCTTTATTCGCGACGAGCGAGCACCAGGCGCCGGTATCGGCTCTTTCTCTCTCGCCGGATGGCGAGACGCTCGCCGCCGCGAGTTGGGACGGCCGCATCCAGCGCATCGCGCTCGCGACCAGAGCCGCGACGCTCTCCGAGGCGCATCAGGGCATGGCGATGGGGCTCGCCCATCTCGGCGACGGCCGCCTCGTGAGCGTAGGCTCGGACCTTCGTCTCGTCATCGACGCCGATATCGGCCTGGACGCGACGGTCGGACTGCCTGCTTTGCCGAACGGCGTGGCGTTGTCCGAGGGGCGCTTTGCGGTGATCTTCGCCGACGGGGCCCTGCGGCTTTTCGACGAGGGCGGGCAAACGGACGAACGGATACTGAGCGAACGGCCCCTCATCGCCGTCGCGGCGCGCGGCGATCTCGTCGCGGCAGCGTCCGTCACGGGCGAGGTCTGGATCCTCGACAACGGCGATCTTTCGGTTCGTCACGCCATCCTGCCCGATCAGGGGCCGGTCTGGTCGCTCGCCTTCACAGACGACGCGCTTCTGACGGGCGGCGCCGACGGGCTCGTGCGGTCATGGGACCTGGCGAGCGGTGAGGCGCTCGGCGAGGGCGGCGGCGCAGTCGAGATGGCGTTCCACGACGGTAGCCGGGGGGCCGAGGTCTGGCGCTCCTGCGCGCTCTGCCACACCCTTTCGCCGGACGGCGGCGAGCGCGCCGGCCCCACGCTCCACGGCGTGTTCGGCCGCCGGGCCGGGACCGTCGAGGGCTATGATTATTCGCAGGCGCTGCGCGGCATGGATATCGTCTGGGACGAGCGCACGATCGCGGAGCTGTTCGAATACGGACCGGACGCCTACACGCCCGGCTCCCGCATGCCCGATCAGCGCGTGCCGTCGGCGGAGGATCGCGAGGCGCTCGTCGAGTTCCTGTCGCGCGTCGCGCGCTGAAGCGGCAAGCCGGTCGCCGGGTGGATTTTACAGCTGGCCCGATCTGCCTTAAGACCCGGATATCACCTGTAAAAAGGGCCTTCGGCAGAGCATGCTCCACGACGACGCCTTCCGCTTCTCCGTCGCGCCGATGATGGACTGGACGGGTGCTGTCAAGGGAATGTAGCGCGCGCAAGGGGTTCAGGGCGCGCCAAGCCGATCGTGTTGGACCAAATGTGGGACCGACAATGGCCGGTCGGCTGACACAGCCTTGGCTTGGCTAGAAGCCTGTCAAAGGTTGCCGTCGATCGTATGCATTCCCTCCCTCTCTCCATAATCCTTTGAACTTGGCTGGCTCGTGCATTATCACGGGCACCGGCACGGGCATCGCGGTTCCGGGGGAGTGCGGTTTGGCATCTAACGCCTATCAAGGAAGCCTCTTCACGAACGATTTCGTGGAGAGCTCCATCGTCGATCTTCTCGATTGGGAGACGCTGACCGATTCTGAACTGAGCGCCTTGCGCACGAGCATACGGGACATCTTCGCGCGCTTCCCAACCCATCAGACGCCCAACGAAGCCACGACCGAACACGACCTGATTTGGCCGATCCTAAGTGCTCTTGGTTGGGACCAGTACCTTACGCAGCAGAACCTTACCGCTAGCGGCAGGCAGGACGTACCCGACGCAATCCTGTTCCTAGATCAGGCCACAAAGGATCGCGCCAATACCCGGCCTGAGGAATGGCGGCGGTACGAGTTTGCATCGGCGCTGGTGGAAAGCAAACGATGGCTTCGTCCCCTCGATCGCCGCTCTGAAAAGCGGGATGAGGTTACGGCTCCGTCGACTCAGATGCTACGCTATCTCCGTAGGGTCGATGACCTGACAAATGGCAGTCTTCGTTGGGGTATGCTGACCAATGGCCTGCGCTGGCGTCTGTATTATTCCGGTGCTCAGTCCATCGCCGAAGACTTCTTTGAGATTGACCTAGGGGCAGTGCTTGGCCTGTTCGGCTTCGATGGCGGGCTGTATCCCTTGACGCCGGAGGAACAGAATCACTGGTTCAAAGTATTCGTACTCGTATTCCGCAGACAAGGGTTCATCGTCAGTACGGACCAGCGCACGTTTCATGATCGGGCCCTTGCCGAGGGCAAATTCTATGAGGAGCGTGTTGCCAAAAATCTTTCTAATCTCGTATTCGGATTCGTATTCCCTGCACTTGCCTCAGGTGTAGCCAAGGCTGCGCCGGATGCGCCTTTGCAGGATGTGCGTGAATCCGCACTAATCTTACTATATCGTCTTTTGTTTATTCTGTATGCTGAAGATCGTGATTTGCTTCCGGTGCGTGAAGCACGGTACGACGACTACAGCATGCGCGAGAAAGTTCGCCTCGACGTTAAGCGTCGCAAGGATGCAGGCGACGTGTTTTCCGAAACCGCTGCCAGATACTGGTCCACGTTGGACGATTTGTGCAGAGCCATTGACGCGGGTGATGCGTCTATCGGGTTGCCTCCCTACAATGGTGGTTTGTTCGACCGTAACAGAACTCCGTTGCTTGCCAGTATCAGGCTTGGAGACGCCCTGATTGCAAACGTTATTGACGCTCTGTCATTCATTCAGTCGGATGGCGAGCGACGCTATATCAACTACCGCGACCTCAGCGTCCAGCAACTCGGGTCGATCTACGAGCGGTTGCTAGAGCACGAAATCGTCCGGCTGGACGGTGAGGTCCAGATTCGTCCGAACATTTTCGCCCGAAAAGGCTCTGGCAGCTATTACACGCCCGACGACCTCGTTGGGCTGATCGTTGATGAGACTTTGCAGCCGCTCGTCTCGCGCCACACAGAGGCCTTCAGAGCGCAAGTAGAGGTTCAGGCTACCCAGGCAGCGGGAGCGCGCCGGCGCGGCTCTCTGAGCCGTCTGGACCCTGCTCTCAAGCTGCTGGAAATGAAGGTGTGCGACCCGGCCATGGGTTCGGGACACTTCCTCGTCAGTCTGGTCGATAAATTGGCTGATCACGTCATCGAAGCGATGGCAGAAGCCGAAGCGGTATTTGAGGGAGGCGACTACAACTCCCCGCTCGCCGACCGTATCGAAGCCATTCGGAATATCATACTGGACAACGCCGAGAAGGGCGGCTGGACCGTAAATGAAGACCAGCTTGATGATCGACATATCATCCGGCGCATGGTGTTGAAGCGCTGCGTGTACGGGGTCGACAAGAACCCCATGGCAGTGGAACTGGCCAAGGTGGCTCTTTGGCTACACACTTTCACCGTAGGCGCTCCGCTGAGCTTCCTCGACCATCACTTGAGGGCCGGTGACAGCCTGTACGGATCGTGGGTGAACGCCGGTATAGAAAAGGCGACGGCCTATGGTTGAACCGCCCCGGGTTTGCCGGAGGCTCCAACTCCTGAGAAGGTGGAGCCATCAT
>REDO01000092.1 GCA_007693435.1 Salinarimonadaceae bacterium
GCTAGCTCCTCCGGGCCCCTTTGTCGCGGATGGCGGCGTCAATCGATCTTCAGTTGGAACGGCTCTCCACAGGAGGCTTCGGCGCCGCGCCCGATGCGCTGCACGGCCCCGATCATCCGCCCGGATCGCCCGAGCAGCGCATCGGCCACCGCGACGATGCGCGGGTTGGGCGTCGCCGAAGGGGAGGCGGCCCGCAGGGCCTGCGCGATCTCGATCTCCTCTCGGTGCGGCGCGAGAGCGCAGACCGAGACAAAGGCCGCCGCCGTCGATCGACTGATGCCTGCCCAGCAATGGATCACCAGCGGACGCTCGCGCGGCCAGGCCCGCACGAAGGCGATGATCGGCGCGACGTGCTCCTCCTGCGGCAGGATATGCCCCTTGATGGGCTCGGCGATATCGCTGACCGAGATCGAGAGACGCCGGTCGGCCGGAATCATCCGGGGCGGCGTGACAGGCGTATTCGCCGACAAAAGGCTCACGAGGTGCGAGGCGCCGGTCGTCGCAACCACGGCTTCCAGCTGAGCGAGAGGACAGACGTGAATTAAGGGCATGATCAGTGATAGTCTAATTGAGCTTTGCCGGCAATCAAGGAGAACGTCATTTTCCAGAGATCGCCCCTATTCGATCTTTGATCAAGTTCTTTTGAGCACATCGATCTCAATATTCAAATATGTACTTCCAGTGATTACGGGCTCATATTTTAGCCACAATTTCGTCATTGCTTAGCTTGCAGTTATAGTTAATTATAATTTAACGTTGCTCATTTGCAACGGACCTTTCAAATCACACTTTTTTAGCAACAAGTCACTTCCCGGCTTCGCTGCACTGCGCTAATTTGCATCCAGCCTGACAACAATAAGGACCTTAGTCATGAAGCGTACTCTCCTTGCTTCCGCCGCCGCGCTCCTGCTCGCAGCGCCGGCCTTCGCAGCCGACCTGCCGTCACGCCAGCCGGCGCCTGCTCCGTTCGTGTCGGCCCCGCCGATGTTCACCTGGACCGGCTTCTACGCCGGTGTGAACGCCGGCTGGTCACAGAACCGCGCGGACATCGCCAATCGCGGCTTCACCGGCACGGGCGGCGCCGGGGCTTACCCCTCATTCTCGACGGCGAAACGCCACAGCTTCATCGGCGGCTTCCAGGCCGGCTACAATCAGCAATTCGGCAACTTCGTCGCCGGCGTCGAGGCCGACATCAACTGGCTCGGCAACCGTCGCGGCTCCGGTTCGGCCGCCATTGCCGGCCTGCCCGGCGCCGTCACGACCGTTTCGGCCTCCAGCCGCCTCGACTGGCTCGGCACCGTCCGCGGCCGCGCCGGCTTCGCCTTTGACCGCGTCCTGATCTACGGCACCGCCGGTTTCGCCTTCGGCGCGCCCGACAACCGTCTGATGATCTCGAACGCCGCCACCATGACGCATACCGGCTCGAACAATAAGACCAAGGTGGGCTGGACTGTCGGCGGTGGTCTCGAATACGCCGTTCTCGACAATGTCTCGCTCCGTGGCGAGTACCTCTACTACGACCTCGGCAGAAGCAACGTGACGGCCAATCCCACGGCTGCTGGCACGGCGGCCGGGCTTGGCGGCGCGTCGAACACGGCCCGTTTCGAAAACACCGGCCACATCGCACGCATCGGCCTGAACTACCGCTTCTGATTAACGGCTCCCTCCCGGGGAGAGTTACGGAAACTGGAAAAGCCCGGAGCGATCCGGGCTTTTTCTTTGTCGGGGGTTTCTCAAACGCGGACCCTGCATCCGCCCGGGAGATATTCCTCAACGATCCCGCAAAGGCCCCGCCTCGTGGAGCGTGAGGACGCGGTCGTGATAGAGCGCCTGAGCGCGCCCCACGGGCATCGGATCGAGCAGCGCGCGGGCGCTGTCGCTGAGCGGACGCGGCTCGCCGAAGAACACGCGCGCCTCGGCCACCGAGAACCCGGCGAGAATCACCGCCTCGTGATGCGCGGCCGCTCCGTCCGCGCGCTTGGTGAGCGTAGCGAGCGCCCGCGACGGTTTGGCCGAAAGGCCGAAATGCAGGCGTATCGCCGCCAGAAGTCGCTCCTCGACCCCCTTATAGGCTTCGCCGATCACCGCCTTGAAGGGCGAAATCATATCGCCGATGACGTATTCGGGCGCGTCGTGAAGGAGGATCGAGAGCCGCTCGGCGCGGGTGATCCCGGAGGCCATCGTATCCGCCATCGCCTCGACGAGCAGCGAGTGCTGCGCCACGGAGAAGATGTGTTCGCCGCGCGTCTGGCCGTTCCACCGGGCGACGCGGGCGAGACCATGGGCGATATCCTCGAGTTCGACGTCGACAGGCGATGGGTCGAGCAGGTCGAGCCGGCGACCCGACAGCATCCGCTGCCAGGCGCGCGGCGGCGTTTTCGCCCGGCCGCTCACGCGGCGTCGCCGAGGGCGGCGCATTCCGCATGGCGGAAGCAACCCACGAGGTGATCGTTGGTCATGCCGACCGCCTGCATGAAGGCGTAGACGATCGTCGGCCCGCAAAAGCCGAATCCCCGGGCCTTCAGATCGCGCGAGATCGCTTCCGAAATCGGCGTCTGCGTGGGAGCGTCCTCGCGGCGGCGCAGGTTCGGCTGCAACGGAGCGCCGTCGACGAAGCTCCAGAGATAGCGCGAAAAGCCCCCGCCTTCCTGAATGTCGAGCCAGGCCCGCGCCCCCCGGATGGTGGCCTCGATCTTGGCGCGGTTGCGTACGATGCCGGCGTCGCCCATCAACGATGCGACCTTCGCCGCGTCGTAGCGTACGATCCGTTCGGGATCGAAGCCGTCGAAAGCCGCCCGGAAACTCTCGCGCTTGCGCAGCACGGTTATCCAGGAAAGACCCGCCTGAAAGCCGTCGAGAATCAGTTTCTCGAACAGGGCGCGATCGTCGCGCTCAGGCTCGCCCCATTCCGTGTCGTGATAGGCGACGTAAAGCGGATCGAGTCCCGGCCACCAGCAGCGTTCCCGGCCGTCCGGGTGCAGGATCAGCGAGGGCTTCTCCGGCATCGCAGGCGCGCCGGAGCCGATCAGCGAGTGCTGAGGTTGAAGGAGTAGGACAGCCCGAACCCGGCCGCGAACTGATTGGCGGAGCCACGCTGGCGCACGAGCGGCGCATCGCGTACGTCGCCCATCAGACGATCGTAGCGGGCGAAGGCCTGAAGCGACCAGTCCGGCGTCATCGCGTAGGCCGCCGAGCCGACGAAGCCGAGCGAGCGCACGCCGGCTTCCGGCGCGTAGGCCGGAAGACCCGAGGCGGCGGCCTGTCCGACGGTCACGCCGAAATAGGTTCGGTTGTACTCCGCGTTGGACCAGGCGAGGCGCGGGCCGGCGGAGATCGTCAACTGGGCGTCGGGCCGCATGACGAAATCGGCGCCGAGATCGGCGAGAATGCCGGTGTGGCCGCCGAGGCCGTGGCGCAACTCGGCGCTCAGGCGAAAATTCTGCGTCGCCCAGATCTCGGCGAATGCGCCGAGCTCGACGGCGTGGCCGACATTGCCGAGGCCACGCAGGTCGATCGAGTCCTTTTCGGCTCGGCGCGCCCGATACTTGCCGACGGCTCCGATGCGCACGTTCTCGACCTCCAGCAGGCCCAGGCGTAGCCCGTCGTCGGGCGCCTTGAAGCGAGAGAGGGAGTTGGCCCGGCGGATCGAGAAGATGGGCATCGGGCGAATGCGATAGGTGCTGGAGCCCTCGAACTGGGGCACGACGAGGCCCTGCGCGCCGATGGTCATGCGCCAGTCGTCGGCGAAGAAACTCTCGGATTTCGCGACCGGCGCGCCAAGCGCGACGGCGCAGACGACGATCGCCGGCGCGGCGAGGGTTGAACCGAAAGAAATGGAACGCTTGATCGACGTCATCACTAGCCCATGGTTACGCAACTCTTGCTGAGAAGCGACAATACCGACGGAACGGTCAACACTCTGTTAACGCCCGTCCGCATCCTTGTCGACAGGGTTTTGGACCGACGGGGCCGCAACCCCCAGCCATTCAGCGGAAACGAAAGCGAAATCGCGTCCGCCGGCCCGCAGGTTCACGCCTTCGTCGAGCGCATCCTGCGCCCGGTCGATCCTGACCATGACGAGGCCCCGACCGTTCGCGGCGCTCCCGGCGGCTCCGATCACACGCTCACCCGCCGTCACGTCGGCGCCGGTCTCCGGAAGCGGCCCCTCCCCGTAGGTCACGGGCAGGATACGCGTGCGCGCCGTGCCGCGATGCTGCATCCGGGAGACGACCTCCTGGCCGACATAGCAGCCCTTGTCGAAATCGACGCCGCCGAGCTTGTCCATCAGCGCCTCGTGCGGGAAGGCCGAGCCGTAGACGTAATCCTTGCCGCCTTCGGGAACCCCGAGCGCGATGCGCCGCGCGTGATAGGCGCCCTCATCGGCGTCGACGAGGCCGGCGACGTCGACGCGCGCGACGAGCGCCCGCCAGCCGAGCGCGGGCAGACGCGGATCAGCGCTTGCGAGACCGACCTCGGCGGGCGGCGCGGGAGCGTCCCAGCCGGCGAGAACGGCGAGTTCCTCCGTGCGGTCCTCGATCGCGACTTTCGCGCGCAGGCGGTAGAAGCCGAGCCTTTTGGCGAGGTCGGCCCGAAACGCCGCCGGGCAATCGAGAAAGTAGCCGCCGCCGATATCGTCCGGCGCGGCGAAGACGATGAAATCGAATAGAATCTTGCCCTGCGGCGAGAGCAGCGCCCCGTGTCTGGCGGCGTCGGGCGCCACCCGGTCGAGGTCGCAGGTGACAAGCCCGTCGAGGAAGCCCTTGGCGGCCTCGCCGGAAACCTTGATCACCCCGCGGTCTTCGAGATGGGCGGCGGGCATGTCGTTTCCTTTCCGCTGCGAAGCGCCGGCCGCGAAAGCCGACGGGGCAGAGATAGTCCGACAGGCCGCGTGCCTCAAGCCCGATCGGGCGCGGGCGCCACGCGCAGATGACAAGCCGCGCGTTTCAGGGCATCAGATGCTTTGGGCGCGTGATCAACGACATGCGGAAAGGGCGGCGGCGATGGCGGTTTTCGATCTCATTCTGAAGGGCGCAACGGTGGTCAATCACGACGGCGAGGGCGTCCGGGACGTCGGCGTCCGGGATGGCCGCATCGCCGGGATCGGAGACCTTTCGTCGGCCTCGGCGGCCCGCGTGATCGATTGCACCGGCCTGCACGTCCTGCCGGGCGTGATCGACAGCCAGGTGCATTTCCGCGAGCCGGGCATGGAGCACAAGGAAGACCTCGAATCCGGCTCGCGCGCCGCCGTGATGGGCGGCGTCACCGCAGTCTTCGAGATGCCCAACACCAATCCGCAGACCACGACGCCGGAAGCGCTCGCCGACAAGATCGCCCGCGCGTCGGGCCGCATGCATTGCGACTTCGCCTTCTGGGTCGGCGGCACGCACGAGAACGCCCGCGACATCCCCGAGCTCGAGCGCCTGCCCGGCGCCGCGGGAATCAAGGTGTTCATGGGCTCGTCCACCGGCGACCTGCTGGTCGAGGACGATCCGGGCGTTGCGGAGATTCTGAGCCGCACCCGCCGGCGCGCCGCATTCCATTCCGAGGACGAGGCGATGCTGCGCGAGCGCCAGGGCCTGCGCGTCGAGGGCGACGCGAGCTCGCATCCCGTCTGGCGCTCGCCGGAAGTGGCGCTCGCCTGCACCCGCCGTCTCGTGCGCATCGCCCGGGAGACGGGCGCGAAGATCCATGTGCTCCACATCTCGACCGCCGAGGAGATGGACTTCCTCGTCGACCACAAGGACGTCGCGACCTGCGAGGTGACGCCGCACCATCTCACCCTGACCGCGCCAGAGGTCTACGCCCGCTTGGGAGCCTACGCGCAGATGAACCCGCCGGTGCGCGACGCGGCCCAATGCGCCGGCATCTGGCGGGGCGTGGCGCTGGGCGTCGCGGACGTGCTGGGCTCCGACCACGCGCCTCACACCCGCGAGGAAAAGGACGGCGTCTATCCGGCGACGCCCTCGGGCATGACGGGCGTGCAGACGCTGGTGCCCGTGATGCTCGACCATGTGTCGAAGGGGCGGCTCTCGCTGGCCCGCTTCGTCGACATGACGAGCGCCGGGCCGCAGCGTCTTTTCGGAATCGCGGGCAAGGGTCGGATCGCGGCCGGGTACGACGCGGATTTCACGGTCGTCGATCTCAAGAAGACGGTGACCGTCACCAATGACTGGATAGCCTCGAAATGCGGCTGGACGCCCTTCGACGGCGTGCCGATGACGGGCTGGCCCGTCGGCACGATCGTGCGCGGCGAGGTCGTGATGTGGGAGGGCGAACTGACGGCGCCGTCACGTGGCGCGACTGTGCGCTTCGTCGA